>SXXL01000009.1 GCA_005789565.1 Bacteroidota bacterium
CTTTAACCGACCTGCCGGATTCCTGCATCTGCAGGATGGAGACAATCTGTGCCTCCGAGAAGTTCTTCCGTTTCATGTTTAAACCATTTAAGTTAGGAAATTTCTCCAAACCCAACTGGTTGAAATATGGGGAAGCCTACAACACCATCTGGATTTTCAAAGTCAGGTAATTTCACTTTTTCTAATGCATCAGGCCTTAGTGTTACAGCTGCCTTTATCAATGGCAATCAAGTTCAAAATTCCAGTGGCATTATTTCAGGTGCTAACTTTTGTTTCACCAATCTTTCTTCTAATAACATAACCTATTATTCGGATTTAAATGGAGGTAATGCTAACCTCCGTGCAGGAACCTATGCCTTCACTTTCAGCAACGGCACCTCTACAGCGACCTGCTCATACACGATCAATTCATCTTTTGCCATTGTCTCACTGAATGCGGGTAGCATCGGCAGCAACCAAACTATTTGTTCCAGCACGACTCCCAGTACACTCAGTGTCTCTACAGCCGCATCAGGTGGATCTACCCCTTATTCCTACCAGTGGCAAGTATCAACCGATGGAACAACTTTTACAAATATTAATACTGCAACTAATACCTCCTACAGCCCTGGCAGCTTATCAGCTACCAGATACTACCAGCTTGTAGTGACCGACAATAGCTCGGCAGTCGCAACAACCAACAAAGTCACCATCACGGTGGGTGGAACAGCTGGCGTTTGGCAAGGTACTTCCAGTACTGATTTTAATGCCTCTGCAAACTGGTGTGGGAGTAGTCTGCCATCAAGCTCAACCAATGTGGTGGTTGGAAACAAAACGAACAAGCCCCAAGTCACAGCCGACATAACGGTTCAGTCATTGACAATCGAAAATGGCGGCTCTTTGAGTTTTGCCTCCGGCAAAAAAATTACTGCCACCAACGGAATAACCGTTCAGCCAGGCGGATTTCTGGTGGGATCTGGCGATAATGTCGTTGGCACGGTTACCATCCAGCGAATCATAAATGGTCAGCGCGGGTGGCGGGTTATGTCTTTCCCTTTCACTACTACTTCTACTTTTAGCTCAATCGCCAGTAATAACAATATTTCTATTGAAACAACCGCCTCGGGGAACTCAGCCAATATATCGGATGTAAGAACCTATAGTAACTCCGCAGGCACCTGGTCGGATGGCGGAACCAGCACAGTTGCTAATACTCCCTATGCCTTATTTGTAAGAGGAACAGCTTCTGAGGTTAATAAAAACACATATTCCGGCGGACCCAGTGCATTTACCTATGGCGTTTCCGGAACAATGAATGGCGCTACTGTATCATTTACCCCCGGAAGTGCCAGTCAATTTAGCATCGTTGGCAACCCCTACGCCGCACCGGTTACCACTCAATCCCTGACCGGCGGAGTAGCTTCCAGCTATTACACCTATCAAGTCCTCCAAGGCTCTACCGAAACCAACAGACGAACCAAAGCCGGCTCGTGGGTGGTATCTGGCGGAAATAGCAATACCACGAATACGGTTCCAGTGCTGGGAGTGTTAGCCTACCAGCCCGCCAATACGACCACTTTTAACATCACAACCGCTGATATCAAAACGAACGGCACAGAAGTGTCTGCCCGGCAGACAGAAACTTCGTTTGAACAAATGGAGCTGCTGCTGACTAACAAGGATGGAGATTATGGAGATAAGCTTTTTGTTCGATTCGATACCCGCTCCAAGCCAGAAGGAACCGATGAGCTGGACTTCAAGAAACTCTACAACGAGCGAATCAATCTGTTTACCCTCGCAGCTGACAATAAACACCTGGCCATCGATGCCAGAAGTAAATTGGATACCATCCCCCTGGCCATTTATGCGCCGGCAGGCAATTATTTCTTCAAGATGGGAACGAATACCCTGGAACAACATCAATCAGTATTTATAAAAGATAATTACAAGAATACACTCTACGAACTGACTGATAATTCATCTTACCTCTTCACTGTCCGTAATGATAACTTTAGCAAAGGAGAAAAAAGATTTCAACTCTTTATCGGAAACAAGAAACAATATGAGAACCCAACTACAGAGAACCAGAAACTCAAGGTTGAGGTATTGGGGAATCTTGTTCAGGGCGGATTGATGGCGGTTCGCATAACCGGCCTACAAAATAATACCGGGCTGATCCAAATCGTCAACACAAATGGTCAGGTTGTAAAAACCACTACTGCCATCAGCGGTGTCCAATACATAGGTATGGAGAATAAATCTGGCGGGCTTCACCTGCTTCGGGTGTCAGACGGAGCTTCCGTTTCCACTCAGAAACTGATCCTTCAGTAAAGTCATTAAGAAAACACCCTTATCAATACCAGCCGAATGAAATCTAACATTTACCACGGTTACCTATACCTTGTCGCGCTTGCTGTAACGATTTTTACCTTACCTGCAGTTGCACAAACAGAACTGCTGGAAACTACCACCACTCAAACAGAGTTGTTGGAGACACACCTGCCAACCGAATCGTCTGACGCATTCCCTAATCTGAATGAAGCAGACCCCGGAAATCCAGGAGATCCGGGCGGTGGTGGTACGGGTGATCCTGATGATGCAGGAGTCCCCGTCGACGGAGGCCTAAGTCTTCTATTGGCAGCCGGTGCTGGCTATGGCGCCAACAAGCTCAGAAAACATCGAAAGAAAAAATAGCTGGTAGTCCCTTCCTTCTAATATGCAGATAGGAGTAGCATTTGCTACCCTCGCATAAAGTCCTCTTTTGTGATCTGATACACCACATTCGTACGAGTGGCTTCTCCGTAATAGGCCACCTCCTCTTCGCCAATCTTCACCGCACCGATCTTCTCCATCGCCCGCTGCGAGCGGATATTACCCGCCCCCACATGAAAGATCACCCGATCCACATACTGGAATGCATGTTCCAGCATCAACCGCTTCACGCTCCGATTATACGGCTTGCCCCAACAACTTCGAGCGAAAAAAGTGTACCCGATCTTCACATCCCGGGCATCCGACAAGTGATCATAGAAACGGCTGCTACCGATCACTTCCCCCGCCGCATCCAAGATCAAAAACGCGCCCCCCGATTCCATCGCCCCCTTAAAATAGGTCTCAAAGACCGGTCGCTGATATCGATCCGGATTCGGGTGCTGCTCCCAGATCAGCGGATCGGAAGCCACCACATAGAGGCGGTCGAGGTCGGCGATCTGCAGGGGACATAACTGCACCCACTCGTTGCGTAAATGAACAGGTTGAAGATTCATTGTATAGTATGGTGTAAAGTTAATCGTAGATGGCCTTCGATACGAAGTCCCCAACATTCTGTGCCATCGTCTACCTTTGCCTAGCCATTCCATCTATTGAAGCAGCATGAGATCCCTACTACTGATAACCCCTCTTTTTTTGATAAATATTGTGCCGGTCGAGGCACAAACCAACGGCGGCACACCACCGGCCGATACGCTGAAACCTAAAACGCTGAGCGAAGTGGTAGTAGAATCTCAACGTCCCGGGGTGATCCTCTCCGATACCAAGTCCATCAAAACCGAACAGATCACCCAAACGGAACTGCGCAAAGCCGCCTGTTGCGACCTGGCCGGTTGCTTCGAAACACAGACCACCGTGCAACCGCAAACGACCAACGTCATCACCAACTCCAAAGAGCTTCGCATCTTGGGACTCTCGGGCGTGTACAATCAGATACTGATCGACGGATTTCCAATGATACAGGGACTCACCTACACCTACGGTATCAGCAGCATACCGGGTACCCTCGTCGACAACATCTACGTCGCCAAAGGAGCCAACAGCGTACTGCAGGGATTTGAGAGCATGAGCGGACAGATCAACGTCGAAACCAAAGACCCCGATCAAACCGAACGTCTTCTGCTCAACACCTACATAAATAACTTCCAGGAAAAGCATGTCAATGCCAACTACGCATTCAAAAAAGGAAAATGGAGCAACCTCACCGCCTTTCACTCTGTACAGCCCGCAAAAAAGATCGACCGGGATAAGGACAATTTCCTCGACCTGCCCCAACTCACCCGATACATGCTCTCCAACAAATGGAAATACGGAAACGAAAAAGAGAAAGGCTGGAGCAGCCGCGTCGGGATCCGCTTCCTCAAAGAAAATCGCATTGGCGGACAAATCGATTTCGATCCCCGGCGCGACAAAGGCAGTACTTCCGTATACGGACAAAGCGTTTCGATCGATCAGCCGGAAATGTGGACCAAAACCAATTACCGCCTGAACGAAAAACAGAACCTCGTCCTTTTTGCATCTACCTTCCATCAGCAACAATCCTCGTACTTCGGCACCGTGAAATACGCCGCCCGGCAAACGAACCTCTATGGAAATATCCAGTATGAGTTGTCCTACGCGCAACACGACCTCAAAACCGGACTCAGTTACCGCCGGCTCAACCTCCGAGAAGACATTTCCTTCACCGGCGCTCCCGTAGGCAGAACCTATGCCGGCAACTATCGGCGGTTGGAAAATATTCCCGGCGTATTCGCCGAGAACACTATGCGATTCGCGGGCGACAAGATCACCTGGATGCTGGGGGTGCGGGGCGACCAGCACAATCAGTTCGGCTTCCAATTCACACCTAGAACCTTGGTGAAATACGATATACGGCCCAAGACGATCGTTAGGGCCAATGTGGGTACGGGATGGCGGACGGTCAATCTCTTCAGCGAAAACATCGGACTGCTCGTCAGCTCCCGCAACATCGTTTTTGCGCAGGCACTGGATCCGGAAAAAGCGCTGAATATGGGCATCAACCTCACACAAAAATTTGAGACGAAGGATAAAAATCTTTCGGGTTACCTCAGCGTGGATTACTACCGAACCGATTTTCAAAATCAGATCTTTCCCGACTACGACACCGATCCCACCAAGGCCATCATCCAAAACTTTCGTGGTATCAGCCGAAGCAATGGCTTTCAAACCGAGTTGAATGCCAAATTTTATCAGCGGGTGGAATGGAAGGCCGGCTATAACTTTTTAGACGTGTACCGGGTGATCGGCGATCGGAAGCAACTCCTTCCATTCAACCCGAGACACAAATTCCTCACCTCCGTCAGCTATAAACCACTGACCAGCCAATTTCAGTTCGATATGAATTTGCATTGGTACGGCGAACAGCGGCTGCCCAATACCCGCTCCAATCCGGTGGAACTCCAACGACCCGATTTCTCTAGGCCCTATTCAACCCTGAATGCCCAATTCACGTATAGCTTCAGTAAGATCGAGGTATATGCGGGATGTGAAAACATTTTTGATTTCCGGCAGTTGCAACCGATCATCAGTTGGCAGAATCCGTTCAGTCCCTACTTTGATACTTCATCGGTTTGGGGTCCCACGCGGGGACGAGAAGCCTACCTCGGCATCCGATTCAAGCTGGAACAGAACTAGGCCTCACGCCTTCCATTCCACCTTCAGCGCTCCTGAATAAAACGATTGAATTCGGTTTTCCCGATGGGGGCTTGGAACAGGGAATTGTGTCCGGCGTTGGGGATTTCCAGAAACTGTCGCACGCGGCAATCGGTACAAGCATTGACGGCCTGCTTGAATGTGGGCCAAGAGTACATCTGAATATCACTATCATCCAATCCTTGTACAAACAGAATATCGGATTTGAACGGCGTGGTGAAGTTCAACAACGAGCGGAGAAAGTATGGATTGGGGTTGGCCGTGGGTGTTCCATAGGTACTGGCCAGATTTCCGCAAGCTATACTATTAGGTACTTGTCCCGTTTGCTCGAGCTGACACCGGTACACGAGATTGAGCGGTCCGGGTGCATTGGCGATCACACCATTGGTCGCGTGCAGGGTATTGAGTCGCGTTACGATATATCCTCCCTGTGAATGTCCGGCCAGAAAAACTTTATTCACGGTGATCCCCAGTTCTTGGGCCGCTTTGTTCTTGACCCAGAGCAGAGCTGCTTCGCAATAAGGAATGTTGTCGCCGATCAGTAGATTCTCTTCCGGATAGGCCACGCTCACCAGCATCATGTCGGTGCGATTGAGGATGCCCTTGAATCCGTCAAGTGTATTGTAGGCCGCTTCCAGGATCTTATTATCGAAGGTGACGGTGCCGTGATAGAGCACGAGTACGTCAACAATGTCATTTTGGGGCTTATCGATGACCACATCCACCGACACGCCATTGTAGGTGATCTTGCGAACGGTTCGATAGGCTGTATCGGTCGGATCCGGCTTCTTGCAGGAATGAACGGAGAGGGCCGTCAGAAAAAAAGAAAGGATGAGCAGAAGGCGCATAGGAGGGAAAATAAGGGATTTTAGACTATCCGGAAATGAAAAGGTTTAAAATATGCAGGGGAGCTCGATGACTGGTCAGTCAGATTGGATATTTTCTAACGCCCGACAATTGGCTATCTTTCGAATCAGAATGAAATTTATATCAGCACAAAATCCACTCCATGCCAATTGACCTACAAGCCTTTCGCCAGAAAAATATCAGCCGGGCCCGCAACGGATTTCGTTGCTACGAAAACCAGCCGCTCACCTATTGGACCACCGCTCTGGCCGGAGAGGTGGGTGAACTCTGCAACATGATCAAAAAAATGGAGCGCGTGCAACGCGGTGGGATCGACGGGGGCAGCAGTTACACAGCCAAAGACATTGACAAAAACATGCTAAAAGAAGAGATCGGCGGCATCGCTATCTACCTCGATCTCCTTGCTTCCCTGCTCGACATCGACCTGCAAGAGGCGATGGTAGATACCTTCAATCAGAAGTCGGAGAAATATGGGTTTGGGGAGAAAGTGGAAGGGTGAAGGATGAAGGGTGAAGGATGAAGGGTGAAGGATGAAGACGTTGGTAGGTCAAAAGTTCATCTTTCAACCTTCATCCTTCATCCTTCATCCGGGTATCCGCGAAATATACTTCTCGATCTGTTTGATCTGATCTACGATCTGAGGCGTGGTGGGCTTCAGGGCTTTGGTCTTGCGGAAGAAATCCTTGGCAGCACGGAACTCGCGCTTGTTCATCATCAGGCTGCACATCTGTAAGTACGCAGCCGCTTGATTTTCTTTATCGGGCAATCCCTTGCGCAGGGCCGCGCGGATATAACTCTCGGCTTGCTTGAGATCGTTCTTTTGCATGGCCAGCATCCCCATCTGCAACAGGCTCGCACCCTCCGCTTCCTTCATGGGCATACCCAGGTCTAATCCCTTTTTCATCATCTTCTCCGCGCCGTCATAGTCCTGCTTCATCATGGCCAAGTTGCCCTTCAGGGTAAAATAAACGGAGCGAATGGGCTTGTAAAGAAGATTCGGGTATTTGATGGATGCCAGGATCTTCTCAGCACCCTCCATGTCGCCACTCTCCATATACTCCTGGATGAGTCGCAGGGGACCAAAAAAGAAGTGTCCGAAGATCAGGATCACCCCGATCAGATAGAGCGGAAAAGAAGGCCAGAAAGAAGCCGCGTAATGGACGTAAACAGCTAACAACAACAAAACCAATCCCAACGGCAACCGGTATTTAATAAGCAGATTGTAAAATTTCATGGAGCGTAAATATGAAGGGCAAAGGTACGATTACCCCATGGGTGTGCATGGAATCAAATGGAATGTGTCCTAAGCCCTGTTAAACCAAATTAAAATATATTACTATTGAAAATCAGCTAATTACAGTTTAATTATACGTGTAATAACGTATAAACCTGAGTTTTTTTACGCAAAATCATCCAAATTTGAATATTGACGTCCATAAACAGCGTCAATCCTCAACCGCCTTGAAAAAAATTCGCCTTTTTTTGGTCGATGACCACCGTATGATGGTGGACATGTGGACCGCCTTGCTAAGCAGCGACCCCCGGTTTGAGGTGCTGGGACATACGTTGGATGGCAATAATGCCATGGAGCGAATTAGTGAATGTCAGCCACAGATTATATTAATGGACATCACGCTGCCGGGTAGATCAGGAATAGAATTAACCAAACTAATTAAAGAAGAATGGCCGGGTATGCGGGTACTGGCGGTGTCGATGCACAACAACACCCTCCTGATCAAACAAATGCTCACCAACGGAGCTTCCGGATTTGTTTCCAAGACATCGGGATTTGAGGAGATGAGTCAGGCTATCCTGACCGTAGCAGAAGGACAACGATACATCAGCGAAGACATCAAGGAACTTATCACGGCGCGAATGATCCATCCGGATTTTGAATCACCGGCAGCCAAATTAAATGAACTGACCAAGCGGGAGATTGAAGTGGTGGAAATGCTGCGCGACGGACTTTCCTCCAAACAGATCGCCGAGCGCCTTTTTATCTCGAACCGCACCGTAGAAGTACACCGCTATAATATCTTCCGTAAACTCAAAGTGAACAATGTGGTGTCGTTGGTTAAGTTGGTTAACGAACAACGATATTAGTTCGGAGTTCAGGGTTCGGAGTTCAGGGTTTTAGTCGCCAGTCGTTAGTTTTTAGTCCACAGTTTTTAGTCCGCAGTTTTCAGTCGCTAGCCAGGGAAAAGTTGGGAGACGGCCTGGAAGCGATAGTCGAAGATTTGTTTCAGTTTTTGGTGTACGAAGAGGCGGTCGGCCAGGGCCCCTAAGATGCCGAGCGGTATTTTATAATGCACGATATCAGTCATCTCCACACCACCTGCTACTTCCCGAAAATGATGCTGATGATGCCAGAGGGCATAAGGACCAAATCGCTGCTCATCAATGAAGTACTTCCCCTCCACCACCTGCGTGATCTCTGTCATCCAATAGAGCGGAATCCCCAGCAATGGTGATACGCGGTACTCAATGAGCTGTCCGGCATACATGCGATCGGGTCGATGATCCGATAAAATATGAAAGCCCATGCCCGGTGGGGTAATGTTGGCCAAATTGGCCGGGTCAGAGAAAAAATCCCACGCCTTTTCCAGCGAAATGGGTAAAACCTGAACTCGTGTCAAACTGCGCGCCCGCATACGTAGTATTCGTTTACTTTCGTTCTATAACCATTCGCTACCGGAAAAGTTCAACGCATGTCAACGCCAGGATTTCTGCTGAAAAAATTTGAGGATGCCTACCAAAAACTCAACGAGGCGCAACGGGAAGCCGTAGACGCCATCGAAGGTCCCGTTATGGTCATCGCCGGACCCGGCACCGGTAAAACCCAGATCCTCGCGAGCCGCATCGGCAAGATCCTGCTGGAAACCGATGCCCAACCTCAGAATATCCTTTGCCTCACCTTTACCGACGCGGGCGTAGTGGCTATGCGGGAACGACTCATCCGATTCATCGGCAGCGACGCCTATAAGATTCACCTGCACACCTTTCATTCGTTTTGCCACCACGTCATCCAGGATAATCTCCGCCACTTCAACAAACGCGAACTGCAGCCGCTGACCGACCTGGAACGCATTCAGGTCCTCAAGGAACTTATCGACCAATTTCCCAAAGGCCACCCCCTCAAACGATACAAAGGGGATGTATACTACGACCTCGACCACCTCGCCACACTCTTCTCCGCCATCAAACGGGAAGGCTGGGAAATAACCTGGATAAAAGAACAGATCGACCGCTACGTATCGGATATCATTCCCATCACCGACGGATTGTACAATAAGCGAGAACAAAAAAAAGGGAACCTGCAGCTGACCGTCAAAGGGAAAGCTGAAGTTCAACGGATGGAAAAACTATCCGCGGCCGTGGCTTGCTTCCCCAACTATCAATCCCTGCTCGAACAAAAACATCGCTACGACTTCGACGATATGATCCACTGGGTCATTCGCCTCTTCGAAACGGAGCAAGAGATCCTCCTGGGCTATCAAGAGCAATTCCAATATATTTTGGTAGATGAATACCAAGACACCAGCGGTTCCCAAAATCGGATCGTGGAACTCCTGGCCAGTTACTGGGAAGATCAACCCAATCTCTTTGTTGTGGGCGACGACGACCAAAGTATCTACCGTTTCCAAGGGGCCAACCTGATGAACCTGATGACCCTGGCCCGTCGCTACGAAAAAGACCTGCGCCGCGTCGTACTCACTAAAAATTACCGCAGCGTACAACCCATCCTCGAGGCGGCAAAAGGACTCATCGAAAACAACCAACACCGACTGATCCATCAGTTCGAGGGACTTCACAAAGACCTCGTCGCCGACCTGGATGAACTCAAAGACCTGAACATACAACCCGAATTGCGGACCTATGAAAGCGAATTGGCCGAACAGGCACACATCGCCGCCTCGATCCGGGCATTGATCGAACAAGGTACTCAACCCGGTGAGATCGCCGTCATCTATCGCGAACACAAACTGGGCGATGAACTGATGAAATTCCTGCAACAGGAAGAAGTCCCCTTCTACGTCAAACGTTCCATCGACCTGCTCCAGGATCCCTTCCTCAACCAAGTACTGAACCTGCTTCGATACCTGGCGGCGGAACAAGACAATCCTTACAGCGGCGAGCATTATCTCTTTGAGATCATGCATTACCCGTATTTTGGCATTCGCCCCTTTACCATCGCCAACCTCTGCTACGAACTGGCCGAGCTACGCAACAAAAAGAAGTCGGAGAAATCGATCCGCGGCCGACTGAACGAACTCATCGAACAACACGGACAAAGCCTGTTCAACGGAGAGGAGCAAACTGATAAGCTGCTGCAGTTCGCTCGGTTTCTCGAATCGGCACAAACCAAACTTTACCAAGAGAACTTACACCGCTGGTTCGAATATTTGCTGAATGAAAGCGGACTGTTACCCTGGGTGATGAAACAATCCGACCGCAGTTGGCAACTCCGTAAACTCAGCTGCCTCTTTGATTATCTCAAAGAAAGTACGCAACGCAAACCCGAGATCCAATTGGGTGAGTGGATCGAGCAGATCCGACTGATGAAGGAAAACGGCATCCGACTTCCTTTGGTACAGACCACCGGGAAGGACAATGGGGTGAACCTGATGACCTGCCACGGTAGCAAGGGACTGGAATTCGAGCATGTATTCCTGCTCGGGGCCCGAAACGATATCTGGGAGGGCAAACGCGACAATAACCGCGGTTTTCGGCTGCCCCCCACCGTGTTTCAGGAAGAGACGGATACCGAAGCAGTAGAAGAATTACGCCGCCTCTTCTTCGTCTCCATCACCCGGGCCAAGAAGCATCTGTATATCTCCTATCCCAAACTCAAACACAACGGCAACCTGCTCGAGCCCTCACAATTCTTCGAAGAGTTGAAAAGCATGCTGTCGATCACCCCACAAGAGATCCGTCTTTCCGAAGAAGCAGAAAGCCGGTTCGCTTCCCTGCGGTTCGGACTGATCCGTCGACCCGTGATCGATCCCGCCGAGCAAGATTGGGTCGATCAACAACTCAGCCAGTTCGTAATGAACGTAACCGCGCTGAATAATTATTTGGACTGCCCGTTGAAATTCTATTACAGCAACTTGATCCGGGTACCCTCCGCCAAATCAGAAGCGGCACAGTTCGGGACGGCGGTGCACGAAGCCCTGAAGGATTTCATCGATCACATGACCAAAAACAACAAGCAGTATCCGGATGTAGAGTATTTGGTCCAACAATTCCGCTATCACCTCTATGCCGGAAGAGACATCTTCACCCGCGAAAGCCTGCAGCGATTCCTGGAACATGGAGAAACCATCCTTCGGGCCTATCACAATCAATATTATCAGCCTGCCCCCACCAACGATTTCATTCTCACCGAAACGCCGCTGCGGGGTGTAGTGGTGAACGGCATCCCCTTAAAAGGATTTACCGACAAGATCCAGTTCTGGGGCAACGACATTGTCATCACCGATTTCAAGACCGGTAAACACAGCAAAGCCAAGGGGCGGGGTGAATTCGATCGGCCAGGCGACAAACACCAACCCCTGGGCGGTAATTACTGGCGACAAGCCGTATTTTATAAAATTCTGGTGGATAACCTCCCGGGTAAAAACTGGAACGTACTGGAGGCCTGCTTCGACTTCGTAGAGCCGAACGACAACGATGCCTTCGATCAGGAAAAGATCGAAATCCGGGCCGAAGACATGCAATACGTTACGCAACAACTCACGGAAACCTGGCAAAAGATCCAAAACCGTGAATTCAATACAGGCTGCGGTAAAGAAGATTGTCAATGGTGTAAGTTTACCAAAGAGCATAAGTTGTACACTTCCTTAATAGAAGATGAAGGGTGAAGGATGAAGGGTGAATAAACCTTCAACATTATTTTCACCTTTCATCCTTCATCCTTCACCCTTCATCTCGCTACCTTTGCCTATGCGCAACTTCCTCCTGGCCTTGATCTCGCTGGTGGCTCTGTTCACGAGTCTCTCCCTCCCCACGGGTTGTGCCAATATCATTCCGCCACAAGGGGGACCGCGGGATACTATTCCGCCGGTACTGCTGAAGGCCAGTCCGGCCAACCGGTCTACCAACATCACCACCACCCGACTGGTCTTTTCGTTTGACGAATTTGTGGAGCTCCAAAACGCCCAACAAGCGGTCATCGTATCGCCCTTACCAGCCATTCCACCCACGATTGAAAGCAAGTTGAAAGAGGTGTATGTCCGGCTGCGCGACACCCTCCAACCCAATACCACGTACACGATCGATTTTGGTACGGCAATCAAGGATTACAACGAAGGCAATGTGCTGAATAATTTTCGGTATAGTTTTTCGACGGGTGATCGGTTGGACTCGGGCAGGATAAAAGGTAAAGTCGTACTGGCCGAAACCGGTAAGACGGATACCACGCTGATCGTTATCCTGCATCGCAGCGGAGCCGATTCGACCATTGTGGATGAACGCCCCGCCTACCTGTCCCGACTCAACGGAAAGGGGGAATTTCTATTCGAGCAATTACCCAACCGGGTGTTTTATCTCTATGCGCTCAAGGATGATGGGGGACTGCGCCGGATCATGGGAGATGATCAACGGGTTGCCTTTACGGATGGCTCGGTACAACCGGCCGATCGACCCGAACCGATCACCCTCTATGCATTCGACCTCAAACCTAAAAGCACGGGTATGCCGGCCAGTCCGGCACCGATCACCACCCCGGGCATAAAAGGAAAACCCGGCGGAACCGCAGCAGATAGGCGACTGCGATATACCAATAACTTAAGCGAGGGTAAACAGGACCTACTACGGTCCTTTGAATTATCGGTCGAACAATACCTGACCCGGTTCGACACCAACCAGATCCGCGTCTACACCGATTCCGGATTTGTGCCCGTTCCCCGATACACCCTCTCGCTGGACAGCAACCGGCGAAAAATAAGCTTGGACCTTCCCTGGAGAGAAAATACCCTCTACCGAGTGGTGGTCGGTAAAGAAGCGTTGAAGGATACACTGGACCGACAGCTTCTGAAAACGGATACCATCTCGTTCGTCACCCGAAAAAAAGCCGATTACGGTCAATTGTCCATTCGGCTGCGCGACCTCGAAAGCCTGGCCCGTCGGGTTGGCTTGAGCGGAACCAATACCCGACCGGTGCTGCAGCTGACCGTGAATGAGTCCCTCGTTACCGCCGCCCCACTGGGACCCGACGGCCTGTTCAAACGCGACCTTTTCCTCCCCGGCACCTATGAGATCCGTCTCCTGTTCGACCAAAACAACAACGACCGATGGGACGCCGGCCAGCTCTTCCCCCGCAAGCAACCAGAACGCGTGTACCTGCTCGAGCGAAAGATCACCGTGAAGGCGAATTGGGAGAATGAATTTGAGCTTTAGTTCGGAGTTCAGCGTTCAGAATTCAAAGTCGGAGTCCTACGTTTGGAGTTTCTAGTTTTGACCGGCTACTTAGAAATGTATTTTTCGATGGGAAGGCGGTTTTGGATACTGCGGGCCAGGGTCATTTCATCAGCATATTCTAATTCCCCGCCAAAGGCAATACCGCGGGCGATGGTGGTGAACCGCAAAGGTTTGTCGCCCAATCCCGTCAGTTTTTTTTGCAGATAATAGATCGTGGTGTCTCCCTGTATGGTCGGATTCAGTGCAAAGATTATTTCCTCGGTATGTTCTTTTTGTATCCGCTCGAGGAGTGACTCGATCTGGAGTTGATCGGGGCCGATCCCATCCAGCGGAGAAATTACTCCACCCAACACGTGATACGTACCATTGTATTGCGAAGTGGATTCGATTGCGATCACATCCCGAATACTCTCTACCACGCAAATGCATTCCTGTTTACGGGAAGAATTGCTGCAAACCGAACAAACATCCCCGTCGGAGATATTATGGCAGCGTCGGCAAAACTTGATCTCGGTCCGCATTTTTTTTACCGACTCGGCTAAAAATTCAACCTGCTTTGGGTCCTGCTTCAGCAAATGCAGCACCAAGCGCAACGCCGTTTTCTTACCAATGCCAGGTAATTGAGAGAAGGCCTGTACCGCCTGTTCCAATAAAGCCGAAGGAAGACTCACCCCCCAAAGGTACTCCAAACCCCCTCGTATCAGATCAGCCAAGCTTCCTACAAAGAACTACGAGTAAACCCCCTTTAACGCTGAACTCCAACTCTGAACGCTGAACTCCGAACTCCGAACTAGGTAGGGAAAAACGCCTTACGGCGTTTTTCCCTACCTTCGCTCCTCAGGCGGATTTGTTTATTGTTCAGCCTGTAAAAAACCGAACTAATAAACGTGCACAACCTACCGGTTCTCCCCCGCGTTTATAGTTCACAACGTATTGACGATGAAAACGATCCAAGATTGTTTACGCGAGCGCATACTCGTGATCGACGGAGCCATGGGTACCATGATCCAACGCCACAAACTCACCGAGGCCGATTACCGGGGTGACCGGTTCGCGGATTGGTCGACCGACCTCAAAGGCAACAATGACCTGCTCTGCCTCACCAAACCCGAACTGATCACCGCCATCCACCGAGAATACCTCGATGCGGGGGCCGATATCATCGAGACCAACACCTTCAGCTCCACCTTCATCGCCATGGCCGATTACAAAATGGAATCCCTGGCCTATGAACTGAACGTGGCCGCGGCCCGCTGCGCCAAAAAAGCGGTGACCGACTGGTACCGCGACAACCAAACCAATCCTCAAACTAACCCCAAATTCGTGGCCGGCTCGATCGGTCCCCTCAACAAAACCCTCTCCCTCTCCCCGGATGTCAATAACCCCGGCTACCGCGCCATTTCATTCGAGGAAGTGGTAGAAGCCTATACCGAACAGGTCCGTGGACTCCTCGAAGGCGGTC
>SXXL01000010.1 GCA_005789565.1 Bacteroidota bacterium
AAGTTTGCATCGGTGCTGGCTCCGTAGGAACCATAGGCATAGAGTAAGCAAGGGGCACTGCCGTCGAGACGGGTTCCCTTTTTATAGACGATGGACAGGGGAACGCGGGCTCCGTCGCGGGCAGTCACAAATCGACGTTCCGTAACGTAATTCGTACGGTCAAAACCTCCGAGTACGGCTTGTTCTTTACGAAGTTCTTTCTTTCGGTCGGCTACCTGATAGTCATACGTAGAGCTCGGCGTGGTCAACGAGGTATATTGGTAACGGAAAGAAGTGCTCCTATATTCTGGATTGTTACCGGAATAGGCCAGGTAGGTCGGCTCCCCGAAATCGAGATAATGCTCTTTTCCGGAGGGCAATTCCCGGATGCGCAGTTGTAATAAGCCCTCTTTTCGTTCGGTGATCACCCAAAAACGCTCAAAGGCATCGATCCCTTCGAGCAGCACATCAGCCCGATGGGCGATGCGTTCTGTCCAGTTTTCACGGGTGGTTTTGTCGAGCGGACTGCTCATCAGCCGAAAATTCTTGGCCTCCCAGTTGGTGGTGATCAGAAATTCACCCTCCCAATGCTCAACGCTGTATAGCACATCTTTGATGCGTGGTTGAAAAACCCGGAAAGACTCCGTAGGCTTATCGGCTGCCAGAAAACGGTATTCGCTGGAGAGGGTTCCCTGGGAGACGATGAAAAGAAATTTATTGGATCGGCTCTTGCCTACGCCGATATAATTGGTGGGATCGGTCTCCGTATAAATGATGACATCTTGATCGGTCGGGGTATTCAACTGATGCCGTATGATCTTTTCCGATAACAAGGTTACGGGGTTATTGGAAGTGTAGAAAACGTATTTGCTGTCGGCCGACCAAACCGCTTCCCCGGAGGTGCCGCTTATGGATTCCGCCAGCAATTGTCCGGTCTTCAGGTTTTTGAAGAATATCTTGTATTGACGTCTCGAGACCTCATCCACCCCGTATGCCAGCCATTGGTTATCGGGACTAACCGAAAGGCCAGTGACCGAAAAATAGGCTTTCCCCTCCGCCATCTGATCGACATCCAACATCAGTTCCTCTTTCGCGCCGGCGGCCAGTGACTTTCGGTAGTATTGGAAATATTGTTTCCCTTCGAGCGATTTAGAATAGTAGGTGTACCCATTGTTGATAACGGGTACCGACTCGTCTTTTTCCTGGATACGACCCCGCATTTCCTTCACCAGCTTTTCTTGAAGATCTTTCGTTCCCACCATCATCGTATCGAGGTAAGCATTCTCTGCCCGCAGGTATTCAACGACCAGATTGCTATCCGGACCTTTTTTGAAAAAGTCGTTCATCCAATAATATTCGTCCACCAGGGTATCGCCATGCTGCACGAACATCCGTGGTTTTTTAACGGCCACGGGGGTCGAGATACCTTCCGGCCAAGCATGTGGTTCGCGTTTAATGGTTTTGGTTTGACAGGCTGACAAGGCAAGCAAAGCCCCGATGCCAGCGATTGAAAGTGTGTTTTTCATGCTATTCCCATTTAAATGCCCATTAGCGTAGGCAAATGAATATAATTACTCGGCAGACAAACCGGCCATCATGTATTCCCGGTTCAGTCGGGCTATGTTCTCGATGGAGATACCCTTGGGGCAAACCGCTTCACAAGCACCGGTGTTGGTACAGGCGCCGAAGCCCTCTTTGTCCATTTGAGCCACCATATTCGTGGCCCTTGACTTTCGCTCCGGAGAACCCTGTGGCAGCAGTGCGAGGTGTGATACTTTAGCTGACACAAAAAGCATGGCGGAAGAGTTCTTACAGGCGGCGACACAAGCGCCGCATCCGATACAAGCCGCGGCTGCGAAAGCCGCGTCGGCATGGTCCTTTTCGACTGGGATGGCATTGGCATCTACGGCACTTCCGGTATTGACCGATACATAGCCACCGGCTTGTATGATCCGGTCGAAGGCGGAACGGTTTACCATCAGGTCCTTGATGACCGGGAAGGCATTGGCCCGCCAGGGTTCAACGGTGATGGTATCGCCATCCTGGTAGGCACGCATGTGCAACTGACAGGTGGTATTTTTTTGCCAGGGTCCGTGTGGTCGACCATTGATGTACATGGAACACATGCCACAAATGCCCTCGCGGCAATCATGGTCGAATGCCACGGGATCCTTACCTTCTTTGATGAGTTGTTCGTTCAACACATCGATCATTTCCAGAAACGACATCTCGGAGGAGATATTCCGGACCGGATAGGTCTCGAAGCGTCCAGGTGCCTGCGCATTTGGTTGCCGCCAGATCTTGAGTGTAAGGTTCATGCTGTAGTGTTCCATCTAGTTGATTTTTCTTCTTATTTATAACTCCGTTGTGACGGTTTGGCTACGTCGAATGTGAGATTTTCCTTGTGGAGTTCCCACTGGTGCTCTCCTTTGTATTCCCAGGCGGCCACATACGCGTATTGCTCATCGTTGCGCAGTGCTTCACCATCTTCGGTTTGGCTCTCCTCCCGGAAATGTCCGCCGCAACTTTCAGTGCGGTCGAGCGCGTCCTGGCACATCAATTCACCCAGTTCGATGAAATCAGCGACCCGTCCGGCCTTATCCAATTCCGGGTTCATGCCATTCACCACACCGGGTATACGAACATCCGACCAAAACTCTTTTTTCAAGGCTTGAATCTGGGCGATGGCTTCTTTCAATCCGGCTTCATTTCTGGCCATACCGCATTTGTCCCATATGATTTTACCCAATCGCTTGTGAAAACTCTCAACGGTTTGATTGCCATGGATGCTCATCAGTTTTTCGATCCGTGCGGCGGCTGATTTTTCAGCCTCTTCGAATGCGGGATGATCGGTGGGAATAGGTTTGGTGGCGATATCATCTGCCAGGTAGTTCCCCAAGGTGTAGGGAATGACGAAATACCCATCGGCCAGTCCCTGCATCAGCGCAGAGGCTCCCAGGCGGTTGGCGCCGTGGTCACTGAAATTGGCCTCTCCCAATGCATAGAGACCTTTTACCGATGTCATCAGTTCATAATCTACCCAAAGTCCGCCCATGGTGTAATG
>SXXL01000011.1 GCA_005789565.1 Bacteroidota bacterium
GCAAATCCTCCGTCACCGATGAGATCGTGCGACGGTTCTTGAATCAATTCACCGACAAGACCATCGCCGTCATCTCCGTCGATCCCTCTAAAAAGAAAACAGGCGGTGCGTTGTTGGGCGATCGCATTCGGATGAACGCCATCCATCATCCGCGCGCCTACATGCGAAGCCTGGCTACGCGAGAGGACAATACCGCCCTCAGCGGCGCAGTCAGTGATGCCTTACAGATCTGCCGGCAAGCCGGATTCGATCTGATCATTCTGGAAAGTGCCGGGGTGGGACAGAGTGACGCCAGCATCCTCGATTATTGTCAGGTGAGCCTGTATGTCATGACCCCCGAATACGGCGCAGCCACCCAACTCGAGAAGATCAACATGCTTGACTATGCCGACCTGATCTGTCTCAATAAATCCGATAAAGCCGGCGCCCTCGATGCCTTGGCCGACATCCGCAAACAATATAAGCGCAATCACAAACTTTTTACAGCAGCCGACAGTGATCTGCCTATCGTGGCTACCATGGCCAGCAAGTTCAACGACGAAGGCATGAATCGCCTTTTCACCCTCTTGCTGAAAAAACTTGAGGAGAAAACCGGTACTTCCTTCGGAACATTCCAGAGTAGCCAGACCGCCGCCGTGTCTCCATCTGTCATCCCCCCGGCCCGGGTTCGCTATCTCTCCGAGATCGCCGAGAACAACCGCGGGTATGATCAATTGGTCGAAGAGCAAGCCAAACTCGCCAGCAAATGTTATCAATTGCAGGGCGCCATCGAGTCGATGAACGAAAGTAAAGCGGAACCCAACTTGCTGGATTCGCTTACGTCACAGTATCAATTCTTCTTCGATCAGTTGACGCCGGTTGCACGTAAGTTGATCACCAATTGGCCGCAAAAGGTCAAGGCCTATCAGGAAGATTTTTATGAGTACACCGTGCGCGATAAAAAGATCCGTCTGCCAATGACCTCCATTTCGTTGAGCGGTACGCGCATCCCGAAAGTTGTTTTACCCAAGTACAAGGATTGGGGTGATCTGCTGCGCTGGCAAGGAAGAGAGAATGTACCCGGGCATTTTCCATTCACGGCAGGCGTGTTTCCCTTGAAACGCGAGGGAGAGGATCCGACACGGATGTTTGCGGGAGAAGGCGGACCCGAGCGGACCAACAAACGCTTTCATTATCTCAGTTTTGGTCAGCCTGCCACCCGACTCTCCACGGCTTTCGATTCGGTTACGCTATACGGAGAAGATCCCGATCATCGTCCCGATATCTACGGAAAAGTCGGCAACAGTGGCGTCAGCATCGCCACGGTCGATGATGCTAAAAAATTATACAGCGGATTTGATCTCTGCGATCCGAAGACCTCAGTGTCTATGACCATCAATGGTCCCGCCCCCATGCTCCTCGCCTTTTTTCTCAACGCCGCCATCGATCAACAATGCGAAAAAAAGATCACGGAGTTGGGTCTGTGGGAGGAAGTAGAGAAAAAAATTCGTACCAAATTTCCTGACGGAAACAGTCCGATCTATCGCAATCCGCTAGCGCCTGATTCCTTACCTGAAGGGCATGACGGACTCGGTCTTCGTTTACTCGGGCTTAGCGGTCAGGACGTTTTACCAGCTGATGTCTATGAACAATGTCGGCAAACGGCCCTCATGCAGGTGCGGGGTACGGTGCAGGCGGACATTTTGAAAGAGGACCAAGCACAGAACACCTGTATCTTCTCGACGGAGTTTGCTTTGAAGCTGATGGGCGATGTGCAGGAGTATTTCATTCAGCAGAAGGTCCGTAATTTTTATTCTGTTTCCATCAGCGGGTACCATATTGCCGAAGCGGGGGCTAATCCCATTACCCAGTTGGCCTTTACACTGTCTAATGGCTTTACCTATGTCGAGTATTACCTGAGCCGGGGTATGAACATCGATGATTTTGCACCGAATCTTTCGTTTTTCTTCAGCAATGGGATGGATCCGGAGTACAGTGTGATCGGAAGAGTGGCGCGGCGAATCTGGTCCACCGCCATGAAGTACAAATACAAGGCTAACAAACGGAGTCAGATGCTGAAGTATCATATTCAGACATCGGGTCGTTCATTGCACGCGCAGGAGATCGACTTTAATGATATCCGCACTACGTTACAGGCCTTGTACGCCATTTATGATAACTGCAATTCGCTACACACGAATGCATATGACGAGGCTATCACAACACCCACGGAGGAGAGTGTTCGTAGGGCAATGGCCATTCAGCTGATCATTAACCGGGAGTTGGGTTCGGCGAAGACGGAGAATTTCATACAGGGTTCTTTTATCATCGAGGAATTAACCGATCTGGTGGAGGAGGCGGTGTTGGCTGAGTTCGATCGGCTGACGGAGCGGGGTGGGGTCTTGGGCGCGATGGAGCGTATGTATCAGCGAAACAAGATTCAGGAAGAAAGTTTGCATTATGAGCACCTCAAACATACCGGTGAGTTACCGATCGTTGGTGTCAATACATTTTTGAATAAACAGGGTTCTCCAACTATTGTTCCGGGCGAAGTGATCCGCAGTTCGGAGGAAGAGAAGGAGCAGCAAATACAAAATCTGCGGTCGTTTCAGTCGCGACAGCCTGCTTTGGCCCAAGAAAAGATCGCCCAATTGAAAAAAGTAGCCATAGAGAACGGCAATCTGTTTGCCGAATTGATGGAGACGGTCAAGTATTGTTCCCTCGGCCAGATCACCCATGCATTGTATGAGGTAGGGGGGCAGTACAGGAGGAATATGTAGTAACGTCCGCCTTCGGCGGACGGTCCGCCGTCGACAGTCTGCCGTCCGCTGTTTCGCAATTCATAATCACTTCTCGAACGACACCAGCCTACGCCAAGGCTCCGGCTGGCAAGGTTGGTCGGCGGACAACTCATATCGGACTTCCCCAAATTTCCTAAATTGCAGTACACCTACTAACCCAATGTCGCTGCATAAGTCTGCTTTGTTTTGGATCTTTTTGCTGATGATTATCTGGACTTGTACTCGTCCCCCTTACTCCCAAACCAACCGCTCCTATAAGAAACAAGCCCGTACGTACGGTAAGAATATCATGGAATATCCGTTGAAGGATTCCTTTGAGACAGCGGGGGATTGGGTGGGAACGACTAATTTTTCGATGCGAAAGCCGAATTATGTGATTATCCATCATACGGCGCAGGACAGCACGCAGCAAACACTTCGGACCTTCACCCTGCCCCGTACCAAAGTCAGTTCACACTACGTGATTGGTCGAGATGGAGCGGTATACCACATGCTGCATGATCTACTCCGGGCACACCATGCCGGGATCAGTAAATGGGGCAATACCACCGACCTGAACTCCTGCAGCATTGGCATTGAACTCGACAATAACGGATCAGAGCCTTTTCCGGAGGCACAGATCAAGAGTTTGCTGGTCATTTTAGACCGACTTCAAAAAGCTCATTCAATCCCGACGGCTAATTTCATCGGTCATGCCGACATTGCTCCCGGCCGTAAAGTCGATCCCAGCCGCTTCTTCCCTTGGCAAACCCTGGCCAAAGCCGGATTTGGCATTTGGTACGACACAACAGCTTCCAATCCCCCGACCGACCTCAATCTGATCCAAGGTCTGCGCATCATTGGTTATAATACCGCCAATGAGAGAAATGCGATACAGTCGTATCGGATTCATTTCACCTCCGGCGATACCTCTCGTCAATTGCATGAAGGGGATCGTAAGATCATTTGGGAACTCATGAAGAGGAGCTGAAGGGTGAAGGGTGAAGGTGAGCGAAAATGTTCACCCTTCATCCTTCACCCTTCATCTTTATCAGCTATCTTTACTCCTTACTCATTCAATCCATCGTATTGCGTTTTACTGAATTCAACTTTCATCCCACCCTGTTAGAGGGTATCGAAGCTTCCAACTACGAAAATGCCACGCCGGTTCAGGAGCAGGTGATTCCGCCCATTTTGGCGGGTAAGGATATTATAGCCTCCGCCCAAACGGGAACGGGAAAGACTGCTGCTTTTCTGCTGCCGATGATGAATCGGTTATTGACCGATCATGCCGATGAAGGGATGATCCGGGCCATGATCGTAGTGCCCACCCGGGAATTGGCGATCCAGATCGCTCAGCATATCGAGGGACTATCCTATTTCACCAACATCAGTTCCATACCGGTATACGGAGGGAGTGATGCTCAGAATTTTGTGGCTGAGAAAAAAGCCTTTCAAAGCGGAGTGGATATCATTGTTTGTACGCCCGGAAGAATGATCGCGCACTTGAATATGGGATATGTGAACCTGAAGGGATTGAAGTTTTTGGTGCTGGATGAGGCCGAC
>SXXL01000012.1 GCA_005789565.1 Bacteroidota bacterium
CACGTAGATTTCACCGTAGAGGTGGAGCGTTCCATGCGGGTATTGGACGGACTGATCGCCTTGTTCTCCGCCGTAGACGGTGTAGAACCCCAATCCGAGACCGTATGGCGTCAGGCCAACCGTTACGGGGTACCCCGTATCGGATTCGTCAACAAAATGGATCGTGCCGGAGCTGACTTCCTCAATGTCGTTAAGCAAGTGCGGGAAATGCTCGGTTCCAAAGCCGTTCCCCTGCAATTGCCCATCGGCGCGGAAGATAATTTCAAAGGGGTGGTGGACCTGATCAAGATGAAGGGGATCATCTGGCACATGGAAACAGAAGGAATGACCTTTGACGAGGTGGATATCCCTGCCGATATGATCGAGGAAGCCAATGAATGGCGTGCGGCACTGGTAGAAGCCGTGGCCGAGTACGACGATACGTTGATGGAGAAATTCTTTGAAGATCCCAATAGCATCAGCGAAGACGAGATCCACGAAGCGATTCGCAAAGCCACGATCGACCTGAGCATCGTGCCGATGATGTGTGGGTCATCCTTCAAGAACAAAGGAGTGCAAACCGCCTTGGATGGCGTTTGTCGCTATTTGCCATCTCCGGTGGATATTCCCGATACCGTGGGTACCAACCCCGATACCGGTGAGCAGATCACCCGCAAGGCCGATCCGAAGGAACCCTTTGCGGCCTTGGCCTTCAAGATCATGACCGACCCATTTGTAGGTCGTCTGGCATTCTTCCGTGCGTATTCCGGTCACCTGGATGCCGGTTCTTACGTCCTCAACGTTCGTAGCGGTAAGAAGGAGCGGATCAGCCGTATCATGAAAATGTTCGCCAATAAGCAAAACCCGATCGATTTCATCGAAGCGGGCGACATTGGTGCGGCCGTCGGATTCAAAGAGATCAAGACCGGCGATACGCTTTGCGATGAGAACCATCCCATCACTTTGGAGAATATGTTCATTCCCGAGCCGGTGATCGCCATTGCGGTAGAGCCAAAGACGCAGGCCGACGTGGATAAAATGGGTATGGCCATCGCCAAGTTGGTCGAAGAGGATCCTACGTTGCGCGTGAATACGGATGAAGAGACCGGACAAACCATTCTGCGTGGAATGGGTGAATTGCACCTGGAGATCATCATCGACCGGATGCGTCGCGAATTCAAGGTGGAAGTAAATCAAGGAGCACCGCAGGTGGCTTACAAAGAAGCGTTCACCGCTACGATCGAGCATCGCGAGACCCTCAAGAAGCAAACCGGAGGTCGGGGTAAGTTCGCCGATATCGTATTCAACCTGGGTCCGGTAGATGAAGAATGGCAGAAGGAAAATCCGGATAAGAATTATCAGTTCGTGAACGATATCTTCGGAGGATCGATCCCTCGTGAATTCGTGCCGGCCATCCAAAAAGGATTTGAGCAGGCGATGACCACCGGTGTATTGGCGAGTTATCCCGTGGCGAATTTGAAGGTTCGGGTATTCGACGGAAGTTTCCACGCAGTCGACTCCGACTCTATGTCCTTCGAACTTTGTGCTAAGCAAGGTTTCCGCGAGGCTGCTCGCAAAGCCAAGCCAGTGTTGCTGGAACCGATCATGCGGGTGGAGGTTGTGACACCCGATCAGTACATGGGAGATGTGACCGGAGACCTGAATCGTCGCCGTGGCATGATGGAAGGTATGGATAGCCGGGCCGGTGCCCAGGTGATCAAGGCCAAAGTTCCCTTGAGTGAAATGTTCGGGTACGTGACCCAACTGCGTTCGTTGAGTTCGGGACGAGCCTCCTCAACCATGGAGTTCTCGCATTATAACCCGGCACCCAACAACATCGCAGAGGAAGTGATCGCCAAGGTGAAAGGCAAGGTAAGCGCTTAAGCACTTATTCTTCAGATATTCAATCCCGACCCAACCGGTCGGGATTTTTTATATCCAGTTCAATTTGATGTGATCGATCCGGTTCGATCGAAGTTGTGTGCGGATCTTTTGCAGTGCCGGCAGTTGATCGGGAATTTTGGTTTCATGTGTTTCCACGTAGAGGCGGTCGAACAATTTCCAAGCTTTTTCTTCCAGGATCTTTTCCAAGATGGCGATCTCGGCTCCTTCCACATCCAGTTTGATCAGCGATACTTTTTTGGGTTGAGCGCTCAGGAAGGCAACCAGGTCGATCAGGGGCACGGGCCGGCTTTTGTGTACATCCACATTTATCTTTTGGGCGATGAGGGATGAGCCAACGGTGAAAGCGGTCTCGCTTGCTTTTCCCTCGGCGTGGTCGAAGAGGGGGAGGATAGCCTCTTTGTCCCACACCCCTTCATTTCTCAATTGTACATTCGGTAAGTGGCCGCATCGATGTTGCAGTCGTCTAAAGGCGCGGGGATCGGGTTCAAAGGCGATGACGGTGGCGCCGGTGGAGGCAAGCAGGCGGGTAATCCAACCCACATTTGCACCGCAATCCAACACCAGGTCTCCCGGGCCGAGTCGAAACCAATCCGGGATTAGTTTGATATAGCTGATTGCCAGGGCACCTGCATTGAGCAGTTGGCGTTTGAGCAAGGAGATTCGGACCGACATCATTTCAAAACTACTTGGATTCGTTCAACGGATTTTTGAAGATATACCAAAAGCCTGGCAGGGCCGTGAGTATCGTTACGCCGTAGAACAGTAAGCTCAGCAGCAGGGCTTGCTCCATTGGTAAATTCAAGTAGCGGGCCCCTTCCATGCTGGCGAATTCCCGGATGCCCAATCCGCCTCCCACGGAGATCGGCAGTACGGAGAGGGCGGCGGCGGAGAGGAAGACAAGTAAATAGGGTAGGGTTTGGGGGGTGAGTCCTATTGCGAGGATCAAGGCTAATACGCTCGCGACCACCAGGAATTGTACCCCGGCACCCAGCCACAGGGTTTGGGTGAAGCCGTTGGCTTGTTCCGGCAAATACCGACGGAGGGCCCACTGGCTGAGGGGTAGGAGCAGGCCGGAGCCAATGAGCAGGGAGATGGTGTAAAGATTGGGGGAGAATACCAGGAGTGCCAAGGTGGCGAGCAGGAACAGCAGGGGTAAGAGGCCGCTGAATCGGTCGAGTAGTACCGCGAGGGTGAGCGATTTTCGGCTGCTGCCGGGGGATTGTGCCAGTACCATTACTTTATAAGCATCCCCGGTGATTGCGCCGGGGAGCAGCAGGTTGTACAGCATGCCCAGCCAGAACAGGCGGCGGTTTGTGGTTTCGGAGAGGGTCAGGCCGATTTGTTTAAAATTTATGTTTAGTCTGCTGGATGCCAATAATTTGGATGCGGTGTAGGCGCCCAGGGCCACCAGTACCCAGGCGAGGTCGATCTGGTGCCAGGATTGGGCCATTTTGGTCCAGTCGGGTTTGGTCAGCGCGTACCAGAGGCAAGCGATGGTGAGGGCGATCTTGAGTCCGGCAGCGACGTAACGGTAACGGTTGGTTTTCAAGGCTTCGAAGGTAGCTTTTACGGGCTAAAAAATTAGTCGCCAACTATTTGGCTGCTACCAACTTGTCACCTACCTTTGCATCCCCTAAACAAAAGGGACCCACAAACATGTCGCAGCGTATTCGTATCAAATTGCAGTCTTACGATCACAACCTCGTCGATAAATCGGCTGAGAAGATCGTCAAGACCGTGCGCAGCACCGGAGCGGTGGTCACCGGCCCCATACCTCTGCCCACGCACCGTAAGATCTTTACGGTGTTGCGTTCGCCTCACGTCAACAAGAAGAGTCGTGAGCAGTTCCAACTCGCTACCCACAAGCGCTTGTTGGATATTTATACGTCGACCAGCCGTACGGTTGACGCGTTGAGTAAGCTGGATTTGCCCAGTGGGGTAGAAGTCGAGATCAAGGCCTAACCGCTCTTTCTCGTAACGTTCTTATTGATCGAACACGTAATTAATAGTTATCTCTCAATCTGCCTTCGGCAGAAAAAAGAGCGCTGACTGATTTACATAAAACAAGCCATTCAGGGTTTGTTTACCATCGGTACTTCCCCAAGAAGGAAAAGGTCGATGGCGAACGGGGATTGAAGTCTGGTCCATACCACCGGATTGTCCCGATACCCTGGAGGCATAAACGCTAGGTTTATGAAAGGTATCATTGGGAAGAAAATCGGAATGACCAGTGTCTTCGACTCCGCAGGCAAGCAGACCGCCTGTACTATTATCGAAGCGGGCCCCTGTGTGGTGACCCAGGTCAAAACGCAAGCGTCTGACGGCTACAATGCCCTTCAACTCTCCTATGGCGAAAAGAAAGAGAAGCACGCTACCAAAGCGGCGGTGAATCACTTCGCCAAATCCCAAACCACGCCCAAAAAAGTTTCCCGCGAATTCCGTGATTTCTCCCTGGAGAAAGCGATCGGAGAGACCGTGACCGTTGACATTTTCGCTGAAGGCGAGAAGGTCGAGGTTGTGGGTACAACCAAGGGTAAAGGTTTTCAGGGGGTCGTAAAACGCCACGGATTCAGTGGGGTGGGGCAGCAGAGCCACGGTCAGCACGATCGTCAGCGCGCCCCCGGTTCTCTGGGTAACTCCTCCGATGCCAGCCGTGTCATGAAAGGCATGCGCATGGCGGGTCGTATGGGAAATGACCGGGTGAAGATGAAGGGCCTGAAAGTGGTCAAGATCTTTTCCGATAAAAATTACCTGTTGGTCAGCGGATCCGTTCCCGGCCACAATGGTTCCATCGTATACATTCTGAAATAATCCGGCGAACAAACCGAAAGCCGACAAAAGAGATAACGTATGAAACTCGATGTATTGAATAGCCAGGGAAAATCGACCGGACGTTCCGTAGAACTGCCGGAGGAGATCTTTGGTGCCGAGCCCAATGATCATGTGATCTATCTGGCCGTGAAACAATACCTGGCCGCCCAGCGTCAGGGAACGCACAAGGTGAAGACCCGTGCGGAGGTAAAAGGAGCCAGCCGTAAGCTGCACAAGCAGAAGGGTACGGGTGGAAGCCGTAAGGGTAATATCCGCAACCCGCTCTACAAGGGTGGGGGTACCATTTTTGGTCCCAAGCCGCACAGCTACGACATCAAACTGAACCGTAAGGTGAAGGACCTGGCCAAGATCTCGGCTTTGAGTTACAAGGCCAAGGAGAAGGCGATCGTGGTGTTGGAAGATTTGAAACTGGCTGCACCCAAGACGAAGGAATTTGTGGGTATCCTTAGCAACCTGAACATCGGCGAGAAGAAAGTTATGTATGTACAGCCCGAGCCCAACCGGGAGTTGGAAATGTCCATGCGCAACGTACCCACCGTTCAGGGGGTGATGCTCAGCGACATCAACACCTACGACATTATGAATGCCGATGTATTGGTACTTACGGAGAGCGCAGCGAAGATCTTCTCCGACAACGAAGCCTAAACCACAGACATAAACGAATCAAACGATATTCCATGAAACTGAGCGAAGTATTGATTAAGCCCATCCTGACCGAAAAGGCCAACAGCCAACAGGAGAAGCTCCGTCGCTATGCCTTCAAAGTGGCTCGTAAGGCCAATAAATTGGAGATCAAAAGGGCGGTCGAAAGCTTTTACGGTGTTTCCGTGACCTCGGTCAACACCTCCGTGGTGCCCGGCAAGCACAAAAGCCGTTTTACCAAATCCGGGGTGATCGAAGGACGCAAGCCGGCCTATAAAAAAGCCTTTGTAACCGTGGCCGAAGGAGAGACCATCGATCTGTACGCCAGTATCTAATAAAAAAACGAATGGCCGCAACAGCCGCAAATGTTGATCTAAAAAAGTAAGAACATGGCACTAAGAAAATTTAAACCCATCACCGCCGGAACCCGTTGGCGCATTGGCAATGCCTATGCGGAGGTAACGACCAACGTACCGGAAAAAACCTTGGTGGAGCCCAAACCACGTACCGGTGGACGTAACTCATCCGGACATCTCTCCATGCGTTACCGCGGCGGTGGGCACAAGAAGAAATACCGCATCATCGACTTCAAGCGCAACAAGACCGGACTGGCCGAGGTCGTTTCCATCGAATACGATCCGAACCGTACGGCGTTCATCGCCCTGTTGCAGTATGCCGACGGCGAAAAGCGTTATATCCTGGCCCCGCAGGGATTGCAGGTGGGCGCCAAAGTGGAAAGTGGCAAAGACGTTGCACCGGAGTTGGGCAATGCCCTCCCGATGCGCGTGATGCCCTTGGGTACCAACATTCACAATATTGAAATGCAACCCGGACAGGGTGGCAAGCTGGCCCGCAGCGCCGGTTCTTCCGCGCAGCTGACCAACAAAGAAGATCGTTATGCGATCCTGAAAATGCCATCCGGCGAGTTGCGCAAAGTATTGATCGATGGATATGCTACCGTGGGCGTGGTCAGCAACAGCGACCACAGTTTGCAGAGCATGGGTAAGGCCGGTCGCAACCGTTGGAAAGGGATCAAGCCCCGCAACCGTGGGGTGGCCATGAACCCGGTGGATCACCCGATGGGGGGTGGTGAGGGAAAGGCCTCGGGCGGACAACCTCGCAGCCGCAATGGTCAATACTCGCGTGGTCTGAAGACCCGTACCAAGGGCAAGGCCAGCGACAAACTGATCATCCAGCGCAAGAACGGAAGCAAGATCGCTAAATAATAAACGCACAAACGAATAAGAAAATCATATGGCTCGTTCGATTAAAAAAGGTCCCTACATCGCCGCCCACCTGGAAAAAAAGGTGATCGGCATGAACGAAGGAAAAAGTAAGAAAGGCGTGATCAAAACGTGGAGTCGTCGTTCTACGATCAGTCCCGATTTCGTCGGACACACCTTCGCCGTTCACAACGGGAACAAGTTCATCCCCGTGTACGTGACGGAGTTCATGGTGGGTCACAAATTGGGTGAATTTGCCCCCACCCGTCAGTTCAAAGGGCACTCGAAAAAAGAATCTTAATCAAGTAACTGTACCACATCATGGAAGCCGTAGCTAAACTCAGAAATTATCCGACCTCGCCCCGCAAGATGCGCTTGCTGGCCGACCTGATCCGCGGACAGAAAGTGGAAAAGGTATTGGCGCAGCTGGAGCATAACCCCAAGCATCCTGCCGTTCCCTTGCGCAAGTTGGTGCTCAGCGCCATCAGCAATTGGAAGCAGAAGAACGAAGGGGGTGACGAGAGTCAACTCGTGGTGAAGACCATTTTCGTGGACGGAGCCCGTTCCCTGAAGCGGATGCGTCCGGCCCCGCAAGGTCGCGGCTACCGCGTTCGCAAGCGCAGCAACCACGTGACGGTCATCGTCGATACGACATCCAAATAATTTTAAACTACTCAACGAACAAACAACGACCATGGGTCAAAAAGCAAATCCGATCGGTAATCGTCTGGGAATCATCCGCGGGTGGGAATCCAATTGGTTCGGAACCAAAAAGGATTACGCCGGAAAGTTGATCGAAGACACCAAGATCCGCAACTACCTCAATGCCCGTATCAACAAAGGTGGCATCTCCAAGATCGTCATCGAACGCACCTTGGGTAAGCTGATCGTGACGATTCACACCTCCAAGCCTGGTATCATCATTGGTAAAGGCGGTGGGGAAGTAGACCGTATCAAGGAAGAGTTGAAAAAACTCACCGGGAAGGAAGACGTCCAGATCAACATCCTGGAGATCCGTCGTCCTGAACTGGACGCGATGATCGTCGGGGATAACATCGCCCGTCAGATCGAGAACCGCATCAGTTACAAGCGCGCCATCAAGATGTCCATCGCCTCCGCGCTGCGGATGGGTGCCGAGGGTATCAAGGTGAAGGTTGCCGGACGTCTGGGTGGTGCCGAGATCGCCCGTACCGAAGAGATCAAACAAGGTCGCGTGCCCCTGCACACCTTCCGGATGGATATCGACTACGCCAACGTATTTGCCCAAACCGTTTACGGTAAGATCGGTATCAAGGTATGGATCTGTAAAGGAGAAGTGCTGGCCAAGCGTGACCTGAATCCCAATTTCGTCGGCGGTAAGAGCGATGTATCCGAGCGCCGGGGTGGTGAGCGGAGTATGGAGCGCCGGGACGATCGCCGGGGCGGTGAGCGCCGCGGTGGTGGCGGTGGCGGACGGACTCGCAGTTAATCAAATCATTCAAACACTCATTCGAAACAATAAGATATGTTACAGCCGAAACGTACGAAGCACCGGAAAATGCAGAAGGGTCGCATGAAAGGCGACGCGAAGCGCGGTACGACCATTTCCTTTGGCTCCTTTGCCCTCAAGGCACTCGATGAGCATTGGATCACCGATCGTCAGATCGAGGCGGCCCGTCAGGCCCTGACCCGTGAGATGAAACGGGAAGGAAATGTCTGGATCCGTATTTTCCCCGACAAGCCCATCACCCGCAAACCGTTGGAGGTTCGTATGGGTAAGGGTAAGGGTAACCTGGAATTCTGGGCGGCGGTGGTCAAGCCGGGACGTATCCTATTCGAGATCGACGGCGTGAGTGAGCAGGTGGCCCGTGCCTCCCTGTCGCTGGCGGCCGGCAAACTGCCCATCAAAACCAAATTTATCATGCGCCGCGACCTGGTCTCGGCCTAATCCCACTAAAAAAAACTGGCCATGTCCAAAAAAGCCGATTTTCTGAAAAGCATTCAAGGGTTGAACGAACAAGATCTCCGTTCGCGCCTGGAAGAGGATAAGCTTCGTTTGAAGAAAATGGAGTTCGCCCATGCGATCTCTCCCTTGGAGAACCCCATGACCCTCCGGAGCCTGCGTCGCGACATCGCTCGTCTGCAAACCCAACTTAAAAACAAGCAAGAGCAAGCTTAATAAATCCACCCACTGATGGAAACAAGAAACTTAAGAAAAACACGTATCGGCGTTGTCACCAGCAACAAGATGACCAAAACGGTTACCGTGGCCGTGGAGCGTAAAGTGAAACACCCGATCTACGGAAAATTCGTGAAGAAGACCACGAAGTTCCATGCGCACGATGAGAAGAACGAGTGCAGCATCGGCGACCTGGTCAAGATCATGGAGACCCGCCCCTTGAGCAAAACCAAGCGCTGGCGCCTGGTGGAGATCGTGGAGAAAGTGAAATAAACTGACCTTAAAAAAGAAACGAAATGATACAGCAAGAAAGCCGGTTGAATGTGGCCGATAACAGCGGCGCCAAAGAAGTACTCTGCATCCGGGTGCTGGGCAACAGCGGACAACGTTATGCCGGCATTGGAGACAAGATCGTGGTGACCGTGAAGGATGCCCTGCCCTCCGGTGGTATCAAGAAAGGTACCGTAGCGAAGGCCGTGATCGTCCGCACCACCAATAAACTGCGTCGCAAGGACGGTTCCTACATCCGCTTCGACGACAACGCGGTGGTGATCCTCAACCAGTCCGATGAGCCCCGCGGAACCCGCATCTTCGGCCCGGTGGCCCGTGAACTGCGCGACAAGGGTTATATGAAAATCGTATCCCTGGCCCCCGAGGTCCTTTGATTCCCTAACACTACAATGACATTTATATGAAAGCACGTTTTAAAGCCAAATACAACATCCGCAAGGGAGACACCGTGGTGGTGATCACCGGCGATGATAAGGACCGCAGCCGTCCCCGTCAGGTAAAAGAAGTATTACTCGAAGAGGGGAAGGTGATCGTGGAAGGCGTGAATATGATCACCAAACACACCAAACCCTCTGCGAAGAACACCCAGGGCGGTATCGTCAAGAAAGAGGCCCCGATCCAGATCAGCAACGTCATGTTGTGGGATGCGAAGGCCAAAGCCGGGGTGCGGACTGCCAAGAAACGTGCGGAGGGCAAAACGCAGCGCATCTCCAAGAAATCCGGTGATACCCTATAAACCTTTACCCAGTAATCGTAACGAACTATGAGCACGAATCAATACAAACCCCGGTTGGCCACCAAATACAAGACGGACGTGGTGCCCGCCCTGGTGAAAAAATTTGGATACAGCACCGTCATGCAAGCTCCGAAACTGGAGAAGATCTGTGTGAATCGGGGCGTGAACGGAGCGGTATCGGACAAGAAGATGATCGATGTGGCCATCGACGAATTGTCTCAGATCACCGGCCAAAAAGCCGTTGCCACCATGTCGAAAAAGGACATCTCCAACTTCAAACTCCGGAAGAACATGCCCATCGGGGCTCGTGTCACCTTGCGCGGTGAGAAGATGTTTGAGTTTCTGGATCGCCTGGTTTCCGTGGCCTTGCCCCGGGTGCGCGACTTCAAAGGCGTCAGCGAGAAATCTTTCGACGGTCGGGGTAACTATACCCTGGGCGTGACCGAACAGATCATCTTCCCCGAGATCGACATCGATAAAGTGAGCAAGATCACCGGTATGGACATCACGTTCGTGACCACGGCCAATACCGATGAAGAAGCCTTTGAGTTGCTCAAAGAAATGGGCATGCCTTTCCGTAACAACAAAAACAATTAAACAGATAAACTGAATCCTTATGGCGAAAACTTCCGTCAAGGCCCGACAAGTGAAACGCGAACGCATGGTGGAGCATTATGCTGCCAAGCGCGAAGCGCTCAAACAAGCCGGCGATTGGAAAGCACTCGATGAGTTGCCCCGCAATTCGTCCAAAGTGCGCCTCAAAAACCGTTGTCAACTCACCGGTCGTCCGAAAGGCTACGTACGCTACTTCGGTATCTCCCGCGTGGCCTTGCGCGACATGGCCCTCAATGGAAAGATCCCCGGACTGAAAAAAGCCAGCTGGTAAAACGAATCCACTCACAATCCAAACCATCCGGTCCTGAACCGGATATCAGGAGGAAAAAAATATGGTAACCGATCCTATCGCAGATTTTCTGACCCGCATCCGGAACGCCCAAATGGCCGGACACCGCGTCGTCGACATCCCCGCTTCCAATTTGAAAAAGCGGATGACCGAGATCTTGTATAACCAAGGGTATATCCTGAAATACAAGTTCGAGGACAACAGCAAACAAGGTATCATCAAGATCGCCTTGAAGTACGACCCCGCGACCAAGCAGCCGGCCATCCAGAGTATGGAGCGCATCAGCCGCCCCGGTCTTCGTCAATACGCCAAGCCCGCCGATTTTCGCCGGGTAAAAAGCGGATTGGGTGTGGCCATCCTGTCGACCTCGAAGGGGGTTATGACCGACAAGGACGCCAAGGCGCAGAACGTCGGTGGAGAAGTACTTTGCTACATCTATTGATGTGGCACCGCTCGAGCCCAACCTCCGGGGCTCGGTGCTGGAATCAACGGACTGGACACTAAGAGCGCTATACGGCATCTGAACCCAGTACGCTTACCGGAGTAACCGTTTAAAATAACAAACCCGTTGTTATGTCACGTATAGGAAAAAAATCGATCACCCTGCCAGAAGGCGTAACCGTCACCGTTGGAAAGGACAATGTGGTCACCATCAAAGGAAAGAAAGGCGAACTGAAGCAAACCATCGATCGCGACATCACCATTGAGGTGAAGGATGGTCTGGTGCACATCACCCGCCCCACCGATCAGATCCGTCACCGGGCCTTGCATGGTCTGTATCGCGCCCTGCTGGCCAATCTGGTAAAAGGTGTAACCGATGGGTACGAGCGCAAGCTCGAGTTGATCGGGGTCGGTTTCAAGGCTGCCAATACCGGAAACCTGCTGGATCTCTCGTTGGGTTTCTCACACAACATCATTTTTGAAGTGCCCAAGGAATTGAAAGTGGTCACTTCACAGGAAAAAGGACAAAACCCCATGATCACCCTCGAGGGGATCGACAAGCAACTGATCGGTCAGGTAGCCGCCAAACTCCGCAGCCTGCGTAAACCGGAGCCGTACAAAGGCAAAGGTGTACGCTATGTAGGGGAAGTGGTTCGTAAGAAAGCCGGTAAAGCCGCTGGTAAATAATCGTAAACAGTAGAAGGACCCCGGTCCGAAAAAATAAACAAGATGAATCCGAAAGCCAAAGCCCAGAAAAAGCAGAACATTCGCTACCGCATCCGCCGTAAGGTGAGCGGTACCGCCGCACAGCCCCGCCTGGCCATCTACCGCAGCAACGCCGATATCTATGCGCAGCTGATCGATGATACCAAAGGACAGACCCTGTGTGCTGCTTCCTCCCGTGACAAGGACATCGCCGCTCAAAAAGGAACCAAGTCTGAAAAAAGCAAGCTGGTAGGAGCTGCCCTGGCCCGCAAAGCCGTGGAGCTGGGGGTACAAGCGGTTTGTTTCGACCGCGGTGGCAATCTCTTCCATGGTCGTGTCAAGGCGGTAGCCGACGGAGCACGGGAAGGCGGACTCAAATTTTAATCAATCGAATCAATTCAAACCGAATACATGTCAAAGCTTACGCTGAACCGGGTAAAAGCCGGAGATCTGGAACTGAAAGACAAGGTGGTTGCCATCAACCGCGTGGTCAAGACCACCAAAGGCGGTCGCACCTTCAGCTTCTCTGCCCTCGTCGTAGTGGGAAATGAGAATGGAGTCGTGGGGCACGGACTGGGCAAGGCCAAGGAAGTCCAGGAAGCCATCACCAAAGGCATTGAAGATGCCAAGAAGAACCTGATCAAGGTGCCCGTCATGAAAGGAACCATTCCGCACGATCAGTGGGCCAAAGAAGGTGCCGCCAAAGTGCTGATCAAACCCGCTGCCCATGGTACCGGTGTGATCGCCGGAGGTTCCATGCGTGCCGTACTGGAGAGCGCCGGGGTGACCGATGTATTGGCCAAATCCCTCGGATCAGCCAACCCGCACAACGTGGTCAAGGCAACCTTCAAGGCATTGGCACTGCTTCGCGAACCCATTCAGGTGGCGAAGACCCGCACCCTCGGACTGAAGAAAGTATTCAACGGATAATCTGCGCCTGCGCGACAAAAAGAATCGTATGAAAAAAATCAAGATCACTCTGGTCAAAAGCCCGATCGACCGCCCCGAGCGTCAGAAACTGACCTTGCAGGCACTGGGACTGAACAAGACGAACTCTACCAAGGAAGTAGAGGCCACTCCTCAGATCCTCGGCATGGTACGCAAAGTCACCCACCTCGTAAAGGTGGAGGACGTTAAGTAATTCATTCGTTCCGCTGACGCGGAATCATTCATAACAAGCGAGGGGAGCCAACCCCGTTGAGTAAAAAACAGACTATGAAACTGCATCAAATTCGTCCCGCCAAAGGCGCGACACACAAAGAAAAACGTATCGGTCGCGGAGACGGATCCGGACATGGCGGAACCGCCACCAAAGGAACCAAGGGTGCACAAAGCCGCACCGGTTACAAACGTAATTTGGGGCACGAGGGTGGACAGATGCCCATCCAACGCCGCGTACCCAAGCGTGGATTCAAGAATCCCCATCGCATCGAATACCGCGTGTTCAACCTCGGTCAGCTACAACATTTGGCCGACAAATATCAATTGAGCGAGATCACCCTGGAGAACCTCTACATCCACGGACTGATCGCCCAAACCGATCGGGTCAAATTGCTCGGAAACGGAGAGCTGAAAGGTAAGTTCACCTGCAAAGTGAATGCCATCAGTGAAAAAGCCAAAGCTGCCATCGAAGCCGCCGGCGGATCCGTTGAAATCGTTGCCTAAGTTTTGCCTCAAACTGAAACCAAGTGAAGAACTTCATACAGACGCTGAAAAATATCTGGAGCATCGAGGAGTTGCGCGGGAAAATCCTGTACACCATTCTCATGATCCTGATCTATCGTATCGGAGCGCACATCGTGCTGCCCGGTATCGACCCGGAGGCCATGGAGGCCGGTGTTCAAAACAACACGGGTATCCTGGGCTTGATCGATGCATTCTCCGGCGGAGCCTTCAATCAGGCTTCGATCTTTGCGCTGGGCATCATGCCCTATATCTCCGCTTCCATCTTCATGCAATTGATGACCGTACTCGTTCCTCAATTTCAAAAGATGCAAAAAGAAGGAGAGAGCGGACGCAAAAAGATCAATCAGTATACCCGCTACCTCACCGTGGTGGTAACACTGCTGCAGGCTTCTGCGTATGTGACCTATCTCAACGGACTCACCCAGCAATCCGGCGCCATCCTGCCCGGCTTCGCACCCTATTTCTGGCTGTCGACCGTGGTGTTGCTCACCGCCGGTACACTCTTCGTGATGTGGATGGGTGAAAAGATCACCGACCGCGGCTTGGGCAACGGAACTTCCTTGATCATCATGATCGGGATCCTGGCTCGGCTACCGCAATCCTTCCTGCAGGAGTTGAGTGCGAAATCGGTCCGCAACGGACAGATCCTCCTCTTCATCGTGGAGATCGCCATCCTCATTGCCATCATCCTGGGTTGTATCCTGCTCATTCAGGGTGTTCGTAAAGTTCCCGTCAACTATGCGAAGCAGATCGTCGGCAATCGCCAATTCGGGGGAGCCCGTCAGTTTTTGCCCCTGAAAGTGAACAGTGCCGGTGTGATGCCCATCATCTTCGCACAAGCCATCATTTTCATACCCACGATCTTCGCCAATTACAATACACAATCCAACGCCTTCCTGCAAGCGATTACCGACCAGAGCAACATCTGGTATATGGTCATCTACTCCATCGTCGTGATCGCATTCACTTACTTGTATACGGCCC
>SXXL01000013.1 GCA_005789565.1 Bacteroidota bacterium
CCATGGCCGACACGGCTGCCTTTTTACAGAAAGAGATTTCGGGCAAAACCATCGTGCTCACCGGCGCGATGATCCCCATTAAATTCGGCAGCTCAGACGGATTATTCAACCTGGGTTCGGCCCTGGCCTTTGCCCAAACCTTGCCGCCAGGCGTATACGTCGCCATGAACGGACGCTATTTCGAAGCAGGTAACGTGCGAAAAAATCGGGAAAGCGGGGCGTTTGAGGAAGAGAAGAGCATTTAGAGATGAGGGGATGAGAAGATGAGAGGTTGAGCTCACCCCTCTCATCTTCTCATCTTCTCAACTTTACTTCGGTGTTTCCAACAACTTGAAGAACTGATCCAGCTGGGGCAGTACCACAATACGCGTGCGGCGGTTGGCAGCTTTTCCTTCCTTCGTGGTGTTGTCGGCAACGGGACTATATTCTCCGCGACCGGCGGCAACCATCTTGGCCGGATCCAGTCCGTATTGTTTTTGCAACAGGCGAACAACGGTCGTGGCGCGCTTCACGCTCAGATCCCAGTTGTCGCTGATGGGGCCATTGGAGGTGAAGCCGATGTTGTCGGTATGTCCTTCCACCATGAACTCCAGGTCTGGCTGATTCTTCAGCACCATGGCTACCTTCCCTAACACGGTTTTTGCCTTATCGGTGATATCATAACTACCGGTAGTGAATAAGAGTTTGTCGGAAATGTCGATATAAACAACGCCCTTGTCGATCTTGATGTTGATGTCCTGATCGTCCAGATTACCAATGGCACCCTTCAGGTTCATCACCAGGGCCATGTTCATGGAATCCTTCTTGGCCATTTGCTGTTGCAGGGTTTGGATGTAGGCGTCCTTCATGCCCATGTTCTCCATGGACTTCCGGATGCTCTCTGCCTGTTGGCTGGAGATCACCGACATGGTTTCGAGCTGCTTGATGGCCTGGTTGTTGTTTTGCTTGAGAAAATCGATCTGGCCGTTCAGCTCGTTCACCTTGGTAGCCAACAGGGCCTTTTCTCTTTCACAGGCCTCTTTCTGACGAGCCAGGGTGGCTTTCTCGGTGGCGCAATCACTCAGATCGGTCTCAAGGGTCTTGTACTTTCCCTGCAGGGATTCCAGATCTGCCTGGGCAGATTTCAGTTTTTTACTGCTTACACAGGCACTCATGGAACCTAGGAGCAGGAGGGAAAAAAGATAGAAACGGAATGGCATGGTTTTTTGTTTTGATTATTAGAGTGTATTGGATTAAAAATTCACACTAAGGTCCAAAATTCGGCACAAATATAAGCCCTGTCCGAGAGTCCGCCCCTTTTTATCGCTACCTTGCAAATGAATTTTAACACTATGGGAAAAGACCAGGTTTTCCGAACCGAGATCGAAAAAGCCAGCGATTTTAAGTTTGGGGCCAACGTGGCCAAGGTTTTTGACGATATGGTGAACCGTTCGGTCCCCTTCTACGGGGAGATCCAGCGGATGATGGCCGAGCTGGCGGCCGACCATGCCCAGGTAGGGACTGACGTCTACGATCTCGGCTGCTCCACCGGGACCACCCTCATTGGGATGGATACCCTGGTTGATCCCAATATCCGATTCGTGGGCATCGACGACTCCCAGGAAATGCTCGATAAATGCAAGTCAAAGTTGATGGAGATCGGATTCTCCCGGAACTACGACCTGCGCTGTGCCGACCTCGGTGAAGGTGTACAGATCACCAACGCCTCGGTGGTCGTGCTTTGCCTGACCCTTCAGTTCGTTCGACCGATCTATCGCGAAAAATTACTGCGCGACATCTACCAAGGGCTGGTACCCGGAGGCGCTCTGATCCTCGTGGAAAAGATCCTCGCCGAAGACAGCCGCTATAACCGAGATTTCATCCGCTACTATTACGACTACAAGCGGCGCAATGAATACAGCGAAATGGAGATCTCACAAAAACGCGAGGCCCTGGAAAATGTGCTGGTACCCTACAAACTCAGCGAAAACATCACCCTGCTGCGCGATCAGGGATTCGCCCACTGCGAAGTGTTTTTCAAATGGTACAACTTCGCGGGACTGATCGCCGTGAAAAAATAAACACATGGTTTCCCTCGGTAATTTTTTCTTCAAACACCGCAACTGGCTGTTCATCGCTTTCTATGCAGCCCTGTTTCTCCCTTCCCCCAGCCTGTTCCCGCCCGGCCAAGAAGGATGGGCCATCGGCCTTGGATTGTTCATTACCGTTCTCGGGCAATTGGTACGCGGACTCACCATCGGACTGGCCTACATCGTTCGGGGCGGAAAAGAAGGAAGGCCCTATGCCGAAGGACTCGTGACCGAAGGAATCTTTCGGCATTGCCGCAACCCGCTCTACGTGGGCAACATCGGCATGCTGCTGGGTGTCGGTATCCTGGCCAATTCCCGCTACTACGTGGCCATCATGATCCCCCTTTTCCTATTCATCTACCAAGCGATCGTGCTGGCTGAAGAAAATTTTCTTCGCGGGAAATTTGGAGCTGGCTTCGATCGGTACTGCCAAGATGTGAACCGCTGGTGGCCGCGATTGGGAGGGCTCTCCCAAACCTTGAGCAGCATGGAATTCAATTGGAAACGCTGGATCCTCAAAGAACATACCACTCAGTACATCTGGCTGGCCGGCATTACCCTGCTACTGCTGTTCAACCATCCCGCCCTTACCCAACACGATCCGAACTGCCGGAACAATTGGCTGATCGGAATCCTGTCCGGTCTCACGATTGTTTACATACTAATCCGGATTTGGAAGAAAAGGGAGAGTTTAAAGAACAAGGTTTAGAAAAAAACGTTTAGAGAACAGGGTTTAGCGTTTAGCATAAAAATCCAGCTCTTCTAAAGAATTGTCATTCAGGGCTAAACCCTGCTCGCTAAACCCTAAACTTTTCTTTACTAATTTTACACTCTAGAATCTATCTCTATGATAAAGACCGGAAATCCCATTATCAGCATTTACACAGAAATGACACCCAATCCGGAGACGATGAAGTTTGTCGCCAACAAACTCCTTTATCCGGGCAAAAGCGCCGACTTCCCAGATGTTGAATCGGCGACCCCGTCGGCACTGGCCACGGAGTTGTTCGGATTTCCTTTCATCAAGGCGGTGTTCGTCGCCAGCAATTTTGTGACCCTGACCAAGACGGCCGAAACAGATTGGAACGATGTGATCCCCTCGATTCGGCAATTCCTGAAAGATTACCTGGAAGAAGGCAAACCGGTGATCAACGAGGAAGAAATGGCCCAACGCCGCACGCAGCAAAGCAGCAATGAGGTATCGGCCGATGACGATGACGTGGTCAAGCGAATCAAAGAGTTACTCGATAATTACGTTCGTCCCGCTGTGGAAATGGACGGCGGTGCCATTCAATTCAAAAGCTACTCGAACGGAACGGTTAGCCTCGCCATGCAGGGAAGCTGCAGCGGTTGCCCCTCCTCCATGATCACCCTGAAAGCCGGTATCGAGGGCATGATGAAACGTATGATACCCGAGGTTCAAGAAGTGGTGGCAGAGTCGGAGTGATCCACTGCGATCAAAAAAAATCTCCCGGTTGCCCGGGAGATTCGTACAAACAGGGTAGATATCCGGTCAGAGTCTAAAACCCACACCACCGGTCAGATTCAACACAGACATCCGCTGTTTGATCTTTTCCGTGAAGGAGTCATCATAGGATGTAATCGTAAAATCAGGTTCGAGATACGTAAAGTCAGCGTTGGCAAAAACGTAGATCCGGGAATTGTTGGTCTTCACCCGAATATTCGCCCCGCCTTGCATAACAGGCGTCGTACTCCAATCCTCTTTCAGTAAGGCGTTTCCCTGATATTTCACCCGAGGAGCATTGGCGGAGGCCACCCCGGCCATGGCCCGCAGATCCAAACTCACTTTATCATCGAGATCAAGCGTAACGACGGGTCCCACCGTCAACCCAAAATACTGCCAGTGGTCCAAACTTACCGTAATGGTACCGCCATTGTCGGGTACACTCACCGTCTTGGCCGCATTGAAATAATTATAAAAGGCACCGGCACCCAGTCCCAAATTCTTACCAAGCTTGTATCCATACTGCACCCCGATGTTAAAGCCTGTCTTGGCAAATCCAGCTTCTTCATTGGAGGTCGTATTGCTGCCAAAATCCCCCACCGGAAATCCGGCCCCCAAGTGTACCGCCAGGTATTGATACTTCTCGGGCGTGGTCGACGTTTTCTCCTGCGCCCACATGAACAGGGGTAAAATGATCAGGATCGTAGTGTAAAAATGTTTTTTCATGCGTTTGAGTTTTGATGATGAATGAGTCGCAAACTACTCGTCCCATCCGTGTGCGTCAATGACGGTAAACGGAGCTTTCCCTGACCGGCATCAGGCCCTTCCAATTACCTTTGTGGCCTATGTGGGAGATCGTGGCCGCCCTGGCCGGAATCGTCAGCGTCTGGTTCAGCAAAAAAGAATCGGTGTGGGTATATCCGATCGGACTTCTCAATACCCTCATCTATATCTGGATCAGTCTCGAAGCACACCTCGCCGGTGAAGCAACCGTTAACCTTTATTATAGTATCATGAGTCTGTATGGCTGGTATCAATGGTCCCGCCGCGATACCCAACAACAAGTTATCCTGCAAATCAGCTTTAGCAACCGCCAGCTGATCGTGGGACAACTAGCCTTTTTCTTGGGCTGCTTCACCATCCTATTTTTCAGCATACAATACTTGAAGACCGCTTTCTTCGAAGGTGCCATCCCCTGGGCCGATGCACTCGCGGCCGCCACCGCATTCACCGGCATGTGGCTGATGACCCGAAAAAAAGTGGAAAGTTGGTACTGGTGGATCGCCACCAATTTCTGCTCCATTCCTCTCTATTATATAAAGGGGCTAACCATCACGAGCCTCTATTACCTGATCCTGCTCTTTCTGGCGGTCGCCGGATTGAACGAATGGAAAAAACGCGCGCACTCATGATCCGTAAAGTCGTTATCATCGGACCAGAAAGCACTGGCAAATCCACCCTCTGCGAACAACTCGCCCATCACTACGAAACACGCTGGTGTCCCGAATATGCCCGTGCCTGGCTGCTGCAGAACGGAACCCAGTACAGTTTTGAGGACCTGCTGACGATCGCCGAAGGTCAACTACAACTGGAAGATGAGTACACCCACAAACTCGAAACGGAATCACTGCCCCTGCTCGAAAGCGGCGGAAACATCCCACTATTCATCGACACCGATATGTATGTGATGAAAGTGTGGGGTGAATTTGTTTTCGGAAAATGCCATCGGTTCGTACTCGATAACATCCTCAAAAGAAAATACGACCTCTATCTGCTTTGTGATGTGGACCTGCCGTGGACAAAAGACGAGCTGCGCGAATATCCCGACCTCAAAACCCGACAAACCCTGTTCCGGATGTACCAAGATCTGCTCATCAATCAATCGACCCCCTGGTCCCTGATCAGCGGCACCGGCGAAGAAAGATTACAATCCGCTATCCACGCGGTCGATACGATGCTGTCCCAATCCGTCCTAAATTCGTAAGGATGAATGCATCGCCCATCCGTTCCTTCCATCCACTCTTCTACCTGCTCTGGCTGTTGGTTGGCCTGATCCAAGCCAGCCAAACCGAACTGCTCGATGACGAAGCCTATTATTGGGTATTCAGCCAGCACCTCGATTGGGGTTATTTCGATCACCCACCCATGACCGCCCTGCTGATCCGCGCCGGATACTTTCTCTTCCCGAACGAACTGGGCGTTCGGCTTATTTGTATTCTGCTCTCCACCGCTACGATCTGGCTCCTGGAAAAAATGACGCGCCAAAACGATCCGCGTCTTTTTTATTCGATCGTCCTTTCCATGGTCGCCCTGCAAATCGGCGGCCTACTCGCCGTACCCGACATCCCCCTGCTGTTTTTCACCGCGCTGCTTTTTTATCGATACGAACTGTTTTTAAAAAATGAATCTTGGAAAAACGCCATCGCGCTGAGTATCGTCGTTGCCCTACTGCTTTACAGCAAGTACCACGGCGTACTAATCCTGCTTTTCATTCTCCTGTCCAACCTCCAGCTGCTTCAAAAACGATTGATCTACTTGGTGGGAATATTGGCACTGCTGCTATTTCTTCCACACCTGTGGTGGCAATTTCAACACGACTGGGTCAGTTTCCGATACCACCTGCAAGAAAGCAATGTCAATCCCTATAAATTCTCCTACACCATCGAGTATCTGATCGGACAGATCGTATTGCCGGGTCCCCTGATCGGCCTGCTACTCCTCCCGGCCGCTTTTTTATTCAAAACCAGCAACCCCTTCGAGCGCGCATTACGATTTACAGCAGTGGGCATCTATCTGTTCTTTTTATTGAGCTCGTTCCGAGGAAGGGTAGAGGGCAACTGGACCGCCCCCGCCCTGATTCCCCTGATCTTACTGGCGCACGGATATCTGGCTGAAAAGAACAACTGGCAAAAGATCCTCTACCGGCTGCTGCCACCGAGCCTGCTGCTCATCCTGATCCTCCGACTGGGTTTGATGGTAGATTTTATTCCATCCAACGCGATCGCTTCCCGCTTTCACAGTTGGAAACATTGGCCCGATACGTTGAGACAGCGAACGAACGGACTGCCCGTCGTTTGGCTGAATTCCTATCAACGCGCCTCCAAATACGCGTTCTATTCTGGGCAGGTCACCCACTCCTTGAATTTTTACCGCGAACGCCGAAGCAACTACAATTTTTGGCCCATCGAAGATTCACTTCAAGGAAAACCAGTAGCCCTGATGGATATATACGACATGCATCGATTCACCGATTCCATCCAAACCCCACTCGGTTGGGTAGGCTATCGAATTGATTCTTCTTTTCAAGGCACCTCCAAGTATTGGTTTGAACCTTTCACGGATCATCTGGAGGCACGCAAGGGCGATTGGGTTCGCTTATCCGGAGAAGTGTTTCAGCCAAGCCCCGGGGGGCGGATCGATTCCTGTCGGATCGGTGTTTTTCAACAAGGAACGTGGTTGATGGATTGGATGATCCCGGAAAAGTTTTGGTATCCGTCCAGCGATGGCACAGAGTTCGAAGTACGAATAAAACAATCCCTGCCGCCGGGGGAATATGTGTTGGTCTTTGCCCTGAATGCGCCCGGACTTCCGCCGACCCATAACAGCCGAAAAATTAAACTACGCGTAATTCAATAAGTGCCCGGGGCCCCGGAGCGCAGTAGCGCACGAATCTCGGGAACGGGTGCGAGATAGCTCATCTGCGTTTGGATGAATCGTGCGCGGGCCGCTACGTAACCGGAAAGCGGCTTGATCTTATATCGCTTCGGGCTGGGGAGGATGGCCGCGATCATAGAGGCTTCCTGCCGACTCAGTCGGCTGGCTGGTTTGTTGAAATAATGTCGCGCGGCGGCTTCAATACCAAAGATCCCTCGCCCCATCTCAATGACATTGAGATACACTTCCATGATTCGTTCCTTTCCCCAGAACAATTCAATCAAAAAGGTGAAATAGAATTCCAATCCCTTTCGGATATAACTGCGGCCTTGCCAGAGAAAGACATTTTTCGCCGTTTGCTGGCTGATGGTACTTCCGCCGCGGAGTTTGTCGGGCCGACGCTCATTGTGTTTCAGCGCCTGCCGAATTCGATCCCAAAGAAATCCGGAGTGTTCGTGAAAAAGCTGGTCCTCGGAAGCCATCACCGCCAGCATGGCTTGTGCAGAGATCTTCGAATGGTCGACATAATCCCGCTTCAGGCCATTGCCCTGCACCCAATTGGTGAGTTGGGTGATGGTAATGGGCGGATCGACCCAGCGCAGCAGGATCACATAGCAAAGATGAAAAACAAATAAAAAATAAAAGGCCCGCTTGGCGATGCGCCACAACCGGTGGCGAAGGGTGTTCGGGGTAGTGGTGGATGTGGTGGCTGGCATGTTGTCAACGTCGACTTAAAAAAGCTTCCCAATCGGTCAACATCTTGCCTTTCATTACGCGGGGAAATTTATGCTGGCTGCCGACCTTTCCTTTCTCCTGCATGAATTGAAGAAATGTTTCTTCGGGTAACACCTCCAGAAAAACCTCCTTGAGGGCGCTGTCCCGTTCGATCGCATAATCATCGTTGATCTCCCGCAGAATAAGATCGATTCGATCACGCAGTGCCTGCGAATCCACCGAATCGTTCGTGGAGACGTACCAGCGGTGGGCGAAGAAATTTTCATACGGAAATCCGACCACTGTGTATTCCGGAATGCTGATGTTGAACTCCCGGCTCACTTGCTCAACCGCCTTGTTCATGTTATCGACACTCAGGTGCTCACCGGTCAGACTCAAGAAGTGTTTGGTACGGCCGGTGATGACCACTTCGTGATGGTCGAGATCTACAAACCGAATCGTGTCTCCAATGAGATACCGCCACGTACCGGCATTGGTGCTCATGAGCAGGGCATATTCCTTTCCGGCCTCTACCTCGTGGATCATTTTGGTCTCCGCACCCGGACGCGGATTGCCCTCCGCATCAAAATTCTTTTCATCGAACGGAATGAATTCAAAGAAGATGTTATTATTGAGAATGAGCTGCATGCCTTTGGCGTGTTCGCGGGTCTTATACGCGATAAAGCCTTCGCTGGACAGATAATTCTCGATATAAACGATGGGCTTCCCCAGTAATTTCTCAAATCCCTTCTTATAGGGTTCGAAGGCTACGCCACCGTGTACGAAAAAGCTGAAGTTGGGCCAGATCTCATGTATGTTCTTCAGTTGGTAATGCTCCACGATCATTTCCATGCACATCTGGCACCAGGCGGGCACGCCAACAATATATCCGATGTCCCAATCCTTCGCGTGTTCAACGATCTCATTCAGTTTATCGTTCCAGTTGGAGATCGCCGCGATGCGCCCCCCGGGCTTATAAAAGGTCTGAAACCAAAACGGCCTTTTTTTGGCGAGAATGCCACTGAGGTCGCCGGCATACCATCCCGCTTTCCCTTTTTTGAGATCGGTAGCACCACCGAGCATTAAAAATCCTTTGGTCATCGCCCGCCGATTGGCTTCTTCGTAGCGAATGATGCTGATCAATTGTCGAACCGAATTGATCATATTGCTCCGCACCATCTCCTGTGTCACGGGGATGTATTTACTGGCCGCCTCGGAAGTACCCGAGCTCAGGGCATAATATTTGATCTTTCCTGGCCAGACTACATCCGGAACGCCCTCCAACGTTTTTTTCCACCATTTTTCATAGATGGCATTATAATCATGGAGGGGAACTTGTTCTTGAAAGCTCTTTCCGATGTGTCGGCTTAGGAGGATCTCGTCGAATCGGTGATGCTGGCCAAATTCGGTGAATCGGGCCTTCCGCAAGAGCTTCCGCAACACCCGCAATTGCTGGCGGCGGGCATTGTTTTCCGGGATCCGCAAAGCGGCAGCCAAGGCCCGAGGCAGTTTGATATCAATGATGGTTGCCATGAAAGAAGGATCAGCCAGTGCGAAGATAATCAATCACCTTGTCCGCAGCGGGAGAATACTCTTCGTGCCGGGTGCATAGAATCGGTAGGAGAATCGTCTGCCCCATTGCTCCATCAACGAAAACATCTGTTGATACGAAAGATCCCCCGAACAGAAGACCACATCACTGAAGCGGATCAATTGGTTGTATTCCTTCAGGCGCCGGCTAAGTTGTTCGGGAGAGGAATCGGGTTCCAATTGAATGAAGGCGGCGGCGGGTTGCTCGGGATAAAGTTGCTGGAGGTTACGGCAACCGGCTGCGGTGCCGATCAAGACAACAGGAAATTGCAGCCGGCTCTCGGTTGAACGAGAGAGAAGCTGAAGCCTCAATAGAAACAAGCGCCAGAGTGCCAAAACCGCAACGGAAAACAGCGCGCCGAAGACCACAATTCCTCTGGAGTATCGATAGGATTCGGGCAGGAGGGAATAGGTGACCAGTAGGAGTCCCGTCGACAAAATCATTGCCTTCCAAAATTTTCGCCAGCGAAAGGGGATGCTCCGGGATCCGGAAAACAACGTGATCAGAAAAAAGAACAGCGCGTAGGAGATAATGGGAAGGGTAAGGTTCTCGGGGTAATGGACATCCGGTCGAACGTAAGCCGACCAGCCCAGGCGGACCGCCAAAAAAGTGGCAAGGATCCACACCCAATCCAATACTGGTATGCTGATCTGGTCGATTCCCCGTCGCAGCAGCGCGATCATCGCTCGCAAGCCGATCGCCCCCTGGATGCCCAGCGTAAACAGGCCGTTGTGCAACCGATGTTTTTGGACGAATTGCCGCATGGCCCCATAAAAAAGTTTAACGTAGCGGAAGTGTTGCTTTTGGGTGCTTTCTCCTTTGAAATGAAGGATGGTAGATCCGGAAAAATAATAATTGATGTAGCCCGCCTGCTGGATCCGATAGCTCAGGTCGATATCCTCGCCATACATAAAAAATTGCTCATCGAATGTTCCCACTTGCTCCAATACCGATCGCCTTACCAAAAAATAGGCGCCGGCCACCACATCGATGGAGTGATCTTCCCGAGGAGATAGATGACCCAGATAATATCGTGCAAATCGGGGGGATCGCGGGAACAGGGCGGATAGCCCGATCATTTTATAGAGCGCGGTAACGGGATGGGGAAAGGCGCGCTTGGACTCAGGCAAGAATTTTCCCGCCCCATCGATCATCCGGATACCAACGGCTCCGGCCTGAGGCTTGGATTCCAAAAACTCGATCGACCGACGCAGCGTGTCTTCCGACAATAGCGTGTCGGGGTTCAAAAAAAGAATGTAGCGTCCCCGACTCTCCCGAAATCCCCAGTTACAGGCCTTTCCAAAACCCAGGTTTTGTTCGGATGCCAGAAACCGTACGGATGGAAAACGGAGGGATAGATGTTCGATCGAGCCGTCGCCCGAGGCATTATCGACCACGATCACTTCCACGTCCAGTCCCGCAGACCCCGCTTCCACCGAAAGCAGGCATTGCTCCAAAAAATGGGGCACTTTATAGTTGACTAATATGATGGAAAGCGCAGGCATGTCAGAACGTCGAAGTAAAACCATTTCAATCCCCCTGCAAAATACGGGTCTTCAACAAGGGATTTCATGAGGTATCTTTGCGCATGCTCCAATCTACGCTGATCGAGGCCGCCCAAGCGGGGGCCGCAGAGATCCTTCGCTTTTTTCAGGGTACGTTCCGCGTCGACAACAAAGAAGGGGTAAATAATCTGGTCACCGAAGCCGATCACGCTTCCGAAAAGGCCATCCTTTCCGTCATTCGCGCCGCCTATCCCGATCATATGATCCTCGCGGAAGAATCCGGTAAATCCCAACAAACCGATGCATACAAGTGGATCGTAGATCCGATCGATGGCACCGTGAATTTTGCACACGGCATTCCGCTGAACGCCGTCTCGATCGGGATCGAAAAAAACGGAGAGGTCATCATGGGCGTAGTGTACAATCCTCATCTAAATGAAATGTTCTTCGCCGAAAAAGGGAAAGGCGCATTTCTGAACGACAAACCCATTCGGGTCAGCCACGAAAAGAAAGTGATCAAATCCTGTTTGGTCACCGGGTTCCCGTACGTATACCTCGATCAGCCCAATGGTCCGCTCGAAGTCTTTGCTCGTTTCGTCCGAAAGGGCGTACCGGTTCGTCGCATCGGTTCGGCCGCGATCGATCTGTGCTGGGTGGCAGCCGGACGTTTCGATGGGTTCTACGAACATAAGTTGGAGCCATGGGACAGTGCCGCCGGCGCCCTCATGGTTACGGAGGCGGGCGGAAAAGTGACCAATCACCAAGGAGAAACATTTACCATCTATGAACATCCTGTGCTGGCCAGCAATGGCTGGATACACGATGAATTAGTTGGCGTACTTAATAATACACAGGAACTATGAGTCAGGAACGCACTGAGATCGGCCAGCTCGGGGAATTTGGTCTGATCGAGCACCTCACGAAAAACATTGAGTTGAAAAACGCCTCGTCCCTCCTGGGCGTGGGCGATGACGCCGCCGTCATCGATCACTTCGGGAAGCAAACAGTGGTCTCGACCGACCTGCTGCTGGAAGGCGTGCATTTCGACCTCATGTACACGCCACTCAAGCATCTCGGATACAAAAGCGTGGTGGTCAATCTGTCGGATATCTATGCCATGAATGCCACGCCAACGCAGATCCTGATGAGTGTGGGCATTAGCAATCGGTTCAGCGTGGAGGCGGTGACCGAATTCTACGAGGGGGTTTATGCCGCTTGTGAAAAATACGGGGTGGATCTGATCGGGGGCGACACCACGGCCTCTCAAAAAGGATTCATGATCTCCGTCACCGCCATCGGCGAAGTGACACCAGACAAATTCGTGAAACGAAGCACCGCACAAAAGGGAGATTTGGTCTGCGTCAGCGGCGATCTGGGGGCGGCGTATGTGGGACTTCTATTTCTCGAACGCGAAAAAAAGATCTTCCTGGAAGCGCCCGGCGTACAGCCCGATCTCGAGGAGGAATCCTACGTAGTGGGCCGCCTCCTCAAGCCGGAGGCCAGAAAGGATATCATTGAGTTTTTGGATGATGCGGAGATACGCCCCACGGCCATGATGGATATCAGCGATGGACTAAGCTCCGACATCCTGCATCTCTGCAAACAAAGTAATCTGGGCTGTATGCTTTACGAAGAAAAGCTCCCGATCGCCGAGGCGATGCGAAACGCGGCATTCAAATTTGAGATCGACCCTACCGCCTGTGCGCTCAGCGGCGGAGAAGATTATGAACTGCTGTTCACCGTATCGCAAGCCGACTACGAAAAACTTACCCTCAACGAACAGATCAGCGTGGTGGGCTATCTAACCGAATCAGAAGCCGGCACACATATCCAAACCAAGGGTGGCAGCAAACACGCGATCACGGCACAGGGATGGAATCATTATAAGAAGTGAATGAAACGATTCTTCTGTTGTTGGATCTGGGTGATCGTGTTATCGGCCTGCCGAACAGCGCGATTCGTTTTTAATCCCCAAAAAACCTACGACCCTTCGATTTTAAAAGAAGACCTGGCCATTTTGACCGGTGCACTTGAAACACATCATCCGGGGTTGTATTGGTATCAATCCTCCGAGGAATGGAATCACCAACGCAACTTGGCCGCAGCAGCGATCGATCGCCCCCTCACGGAACCGGAATTCAGAAAAATACTTCGTCCCCTGGTCTCTTCGATTCGCTGTGGCCACACCAGCGTCCGAGCTTCTAAAACATGGCAGCGGTACAGCGATACGGTGCCCATAAAAAATCTATTTCCCCTCAGTGTCAAGTGTTGGGCGGATACGATGTTGGTGTTGGGAAACCTGGACCCGAGGGATTCCGTGCTGGTACGAGGCACCCAGGTGGTGTCAATCAATGGGCGTAGTCCCCGACAACTTTACGAAACACTATTCCCGTATGTATTTGGAGACGGCTTCAATGAAACACACAAGTACCAGCTTTTGAGTGGGTGGGGGACGTTTGGAAATTATTACCGCCAATTTGTGGATACGTCAAGCGTTCTTCAAATAGAAATATTGGATTCGCTGGGCAATCAACGGTCGCTGACCCGAACACTATACACCCCGGTGAAGGATACGACCAAGCGAGTACCAACTCAGCCGCTCACCAAAAAGGAAAAACGAGTGCGTCGGTTAGAGGGAATAAGAAGTTTACAGATCGATCGCATAGAGAAGCAGGCACTTTTGCGGGTCAATAGTTTTAGTCAAGGGGGACAATTGCGAAAATTCTTTCGGCAGGGATTTGCCCTTTTAAAAAAGAATCAGGTGGCCGATCTGATCATTGATGTCCGAAACAATGGGGGCGGACGCGTGGGTAACTCGACAGCGCTGACCCGCTATTTGGTAGACCGCCCGTTCAGGATAGCAGACAGTCTTTATGCCGTTCGACGAATATCGCCCTATGTTAAGTATATCCAGCACCATCTTGGTATTCAGGCCTCACTTCCATTTCTAACGAGGAGGATGGGCGCTTTTTATCATTTCGGATATTTTGAAAGACATGCCTTTACTCCAAGGAGGAAAAAACATTTCGCCGGAAGGGTATATGTGTTGACGGGGGGAAACAGCTTTTCAGCAACGACACTATTTGTTAACGGGATCATAGATCAAGAAAATGTTACGGTGATCGGAGAAGAGACTGGCGGTGGTGCCTATGGAAATTCTGCCTGGATGATCCCCGATCTCACGCTGCCGCATACGGGCGTGCGGATGCGACTGCCGTTGTTTCGGATGGTCATGAATAAGGATCTGCCCAATAATGGAAGGGGCGTAGTGCCAGAGGTGTCGGTTGGACCAACCGTTGAATCGGTTCGCCGGAATAACGACAATAAAATGCAAAAGGCGGCGCAGCTCATTCGGGAAACTCGTCGGAAAGGATCATAAATCCGTCCGCATCCCGAAGAAAAGGGAATCGCTCCCGTGAATCTTTCAGCAGGGAAGGGTCCAGTTTGGTAGCATACAGTTCGGCCCGGCTTTCACAAGAATAGAGAATGTTACCCATCGGATCAATGACTTGGCTATCGCCAGCATGGTCAATGCCATTTCCGTCGGCTCCGATCCGATTTACTCCGATCACATAGCATTGGTTCTCGATGGCGCGGGCCCGCAGCAGAGTTTTCCAGGTATCGGACCGGCGAGCAGGCCAGTTGGCCACATAGAGGAGGATGTCGTATTCCGGTTGAAAATTTCCTTCCTCGTCGTAGGCGGATCGTTGGCGCGACCAAACCGGAAAGCGCAGGTCG
>SXXL01000014.1 GCA_005789565.1 Bacteroidota bacterium
ATGATCGCGATTCGCGAGGAGATCCGATCGATCGAGATCGGCTTATCCGATAAAAAAGATAATCCCCTCAAGAACGCGCCGCATACGCAGGCGATGGTGATCACCGAAGATTGGTCGCATGCCTACAGCCGCGAACAAGCTGTCTTCCCCCTCCCCTATGTTTCGCAAAACAAATTTTGGCCTTCGGTTGCCCGCGTGAACAATACGCACGGCGATCGTAACCTGGTTTGCACCTGTGAGCCGGTGGAAAGCTATCAATCTTGAGGAGATACGATAAAATAAAAAAGGGGAATCAATGATTCCCCTTTTTTTGGATGGTGCCGAACTCATCGACGGGCCTTGAATGTACAGATCACATTTCGGTTGGTTCCCCCAAAATTCATGATCACATTGAAATTACCCTCTACAAATCCGGTTACAGGAGGTCCGTAAGCCGTTATGTTCATTGTCGGATTGGTGGTAACGATCTGCTGACTGCTCAGGGTTTGAGAAAGATAAACAGATGCTCCATTTAAGGGAAGGTTATTAGCAACTACTCCGGTGTGATTGAACGAGAAAGTACTCAAGGTCGTATTGGTAGTCCCGCCGCCGCCGCCAGTACGAATGCCGGTTACCGTTGCCGTGAAAGGTGGGGTTGATATTGAATCGGACAGATTCACCTGATCGGGGGGAGAAACAAAATTGTAGGGAGTGCCATCCACGATCAATTCAATGAATTCTGTAGCTGCCGTGCCGCAGGCCTGTATCGCTCCTACGTTCACGATCCCGGTTGTGCCGCTACCACTGTATACGACGCCCTGTTGCAAAGTGGCATAATCGATGCCCAATACGGAAAAATTGAGGGTGCCGGACGAGCAGCGGATCAGCGTATGAGAAAAAGTTCCGTTGACAACGGGTACGGTATAACTGTAGGATCCTCCGGTATAGATCAGGGCAGCGCCGTTGGTAACCGGATTGTTACTGCAATTGGTCATGGTACCGGTAATGGTCATTGTATTGACCGGGGGAATCGTTACTGCAATGACCCCCAGATCAGTATTGGCATTGAAGGGACCGATATTTTGAGTATAGACCGTATTGCCGCATTGATCCAGGACCAATAAAGTGAGTGCTTCGTTTTTGGGGACTTTTCCGCAGAGCTGTCCCGACGAGTCGGTCCTGCCGTATCCATACGAATTATTAGGCCTGCGAATACGCACCGCCACATTATTCAAAGGAGTATTGCCGGTCGCGGATTGCAGGGTCATGCACAGATCGATCAGCGGAAAAGGTGCATCGCAATTCCAAAACGAAAAATGACTGACTTGGGCTTGATAGGTATTGCCGCTGCGGGTGGCACTTCCCTCTTGGATCCAACGGGCTTTTGTTTCGTTGAAATACCAAAGATCGATGCTTGCCGGAGCCGTTCCACTGAGCGTGGCAGGGATCGGAAAACTCAGGTCTGCTTTCTTTCCACTAGCTACGTTTAGTGCTTGTCCGGAGGGACTGGTCATTTCCACCCCGATCATTCCATAGGTTTCCAATCCTCTTTCCTCTCCACCGGTGGTGATGCCACGAAGATCACCCATCACTGTCTCGGACAGGTTGTTGGCGGACGGATCGATCCAGGTCATGGCTACCTGCACTTGACCGGAATAGGGATTACCGCTGGCGTCGGCCACAGCATTGGCCGGCATCACCAATTTGGCGCCATTCGAAAGCGTAACCGTTCCGCCCGTAGCCGCATCAAAAGTTCCGCTGGTGGATTTGGGTAACAATTGGATACGTACCTGATGCATTCGCCCGGATGTGCTGACAAAAGTACGGAAGTGGGTAAAATATCCCATCTTGGAAACTTTCACGGAAGCGTTTGCTTTTGAGATCGAAACATTTCGGAAAGTGAAATTTCCATAACGATCGGTGGACTGTGTTTGTCCCGCACAAGTGACCAGAGCGCCGGAAACCGGACGATTCATTTCGTCAATGACCGTTCCCCTGACGCCAGCCACCACCGTAAGGTTGTCGTTAACCAGATCTGCCGAAGGGTTTGAATCCACCGGAAAATTCAATTCGCGCTGACAAGCACTGAAACCGACTAAAAGCAATAGGGCCATTGCCCAACGGATAATATAATTTCTCATCTGCATGGTATTAGCAATAATTGAATCGTTCGGCGACGCGGTCCCAGTTCACAATGGACCAAAACGACGAAATATAGTCGGCCCGACGATTTTGGTATTTCAGGTAATAGGCGTGTTCCCATACATCAAGTCCTAATAACGGCAATCCCTTCAATTCAGAAACATCCATCAGAGGATTGTCCTGATTGGGCGTGGATCCGACACTTAATTTTCCTTTGTCTCCTACCAACCAGGCCCAACCGCTGCCAAATCGCGACTTGGCCACCTCGGTAAATTGAGTTTGGAAGGCATTGAAGGATCCGAAGGATTCCTGGAATCGTTTCATCAGTTTGTCGTCGGGCATATTGAAAGTGCGAGGAGCACGCAGCGATCTCCAGAAAAATTCGTGGTTGTAATGTCCGCCAGCGTTGTTACGAAGCTTAACGGAATACTTGGAGACCTGCGACAGTAAATCGGTAATCGGGGTTTTAGTCATATCGACTTTTTCAGCCCCGATCGCATCCATCATATTCTTAGCATAACCGGCCGCGTGTTTGCTGTAGTGGATCTCCATGGTCATGGTATCAATGTAGGGCTCCAAGGCGCTGTAGGTATACTCCAAGGGATGTTGGGTGTAGTCGATCTCGCCACTGGGACCAACAACAGGGGCAGCCTTCAGAAAGTCCGGGATAAGCGTCAATCCGGCCGTGACCTGTGCACTTTGCAGGATGAATTTTCGACGTGTGGCCATATTGTTGCGGTTTGATGTAGCTGTTAAAGGTAGGATTTTGAAAAAACTTGCAGAATGAGGGTAGTTTTGCGGGATGTTGGCCGATCATTTTGCCATTTTGGGACTTTCCCCCGCCGCTACACAGGCCGAGATCAAATCGGCGTATCGAAAGTTAGCCCGGTCGCATCACCCCGATCTGAATCCCGCCGACACAAGTTCACCCGATCGTTTTCGGGCTATTCAGGTGGCCTATGAAACACTGACCCGACCGCAGCTTCGACAGGCTTATCTGGAAAAAAGATGGTATGCACAATATCGAAATGAGCCCCTGGCTCGTCAGCCATTGACCTTAGAAAGGATCTTACATCAATGCCTCGAGCTGGAGCGGTTTGTCGCCTCCCTCGATCCGCACCGAATGGATCGAAACGGGCTGGCGCAGCAGTTGCAGCAACAATTGACCGATTGGTCCTCGACCCGATGGGATGCTGAAAAAGAGATTTCGATCGCGAAATCTATTTCAACACTTGTTGTGGGGTGTTGTCGTCCCCTCGCCTATACCGATTGTACCGCTCTTCACAGACAGTTACATCAGTGGTTCACCCAAAATCATTCAGCCCATCTGCTACAAACCAACTGGCTGGAGAAAAAAAGACAAGCTGAGAAATGGCAGCGTCTTTGGCCCCTTGCGATGATCTTACTGACGTTGTTATTGGTGGGGGTGATTTGGGCCGCTTCGCGGAATCCTATGTAGTCTGACCGGTCAGCGGACAGTGCGCGCAATGCCGATTCAAGACCTGTTGAAATAATATTTTGAAGTGAAAAATCTCCAAAAAATTCGGTGTTTTACCCTTGCAATCAACAGAACTCAGTCCGACATTTAGAACTTTATATTTAGATGAACCCTGAGCCGCAAGAAAATAAATTACTAGGGGAAACCTTTATCAATCAAATTAGATTGATTCGAGGTAAAAGAGTGATTTTAGACCGCGATTTAGCTGTGCTTTATGGGGTTCAGACCCGTGATTTAAATAAAGCGGTTAAACGAAATATGACCAGATTTCCAGATGACTTTGTTTTCCAATTATCAGAAGATGAAAATCGAAACTTGATGTTCCAAAATGGAACATCAAGTTGGGGAGGAACACGGAAACCCCCTTTTGCCTACACTGAGCACGGCGTTGCGATGTTGGCCAGTTTACTTAATAGTGAAACAGCCATCTCCGTCAGCGTTCAGATCGTTAGACTCTTCATTAAGCTTCGGGATATCTTCTTGATTCACAAGGAATTATTGGGTAAAGTGCAACTCATGGAAAACACTCTTATCAGCCAACAAGAAGAGCTTAATTCAATTTTTCAAGCATTAGATGCACTATCTAGGGACGGTGAGGAAAATCTCAATCGTAATCCAATTGGCTTCCAATTGACGCCTAATGTGTCAGAGCCTCAATCTTGATGTTCCATTTTGGAACATCAAGATTCGTGAACAATTCAGCGGATAGCCCCTCGCCTTGGGGGCGGGGCGGGGTGGGGCTTTCGGCGGACGGCGGTCAGCGGACAGTGCGCGCAGCGCACTATCATTAACCGCGTATCTCACTCAGCTCCAGCCAGCGCCATTCTTTTTCCTCCAGCGATCGAGTCAACTCGGTGAACCGGTTCATGATCTTTGCCAGATCATCGTAAGAAAGCTCACCACTGCTCATCTGCTCGGTCAGTTTTAATTTCTCCTGTTGTAAGCTTGGGATCTCTTTCCCCAAAAGCTCAAGCTCTCTTTTTTCCTTATAGCTTAATCTACGAGTAGCCGTTTCGGTCGGTTCGCTCTCATTTTTCGGTTGGACAGGACCTGATTTGAACGATTGTTCAACCTCGACCATTTTCCGTCCACTGTCCCCCGACAACAAACTCAATCTGTAATTGGCATAGTTCCCCGGGAAATCCCGAATATCACCATCCCCTTCAAAAACGAACAAATGATCCACCAAACGATCCATAAAATAACGATCGTGAGACACGATCATCAGGCAACCCGGGAAATCCAGTAGAAATTCCTCCAATACGGATAGCGTCGGCAGATCCAAGTCGTTGGTGGGCTCGTCGAGGATCAAAAAATTGGGATTGCGAAACAGGATCGATAGCAAGTGCAAGCGGCGTTTCTCTCCGCCACTTAGCTTATGAATGTAGGTGTATTGCTTTTCTGGATCGAACAGAAACCGCTGGAGAAACTGGGCGGCGGACAAGGTACCTCCACTGGCCAAAGGGAAATTTTCCGCGATGGATTTCACATATTCGATCACTCGCAGTTTTTCATCTATGATCAACCCTTGCTGACTATAATGACCAAACACCACGGTATCACCCACATTGATCTTGCCGCTATCAGCCGGCTCAAGGCCCTGTATCAGATTTAGAAATGTTGACTTCCCCGCACCATTCTTTCCGATCACGCCTACGCGTTCACCTTTTTTAAAGGCATAATCGAATCCTTTCAATATGACCCGATCGCCGAAACGCTTGTACACTTTTTTTAGCTCGAGGATCTTTCCACCCAACCGATTCATTTTGACTTCGAGTTGCACCTGTTCGTCTGTGATCTTTCGATTTGCCTGTTCTTCGATCTTATAGAAATTATCCTGGCGGCTCTTACTCTTGGTGGTGCGCGCCTTGGGTTGCTTGCGCATCCACTCTAATTCTTTTCGGTATTGGTTGCGGGCCTTGTCGATCGTGGCCGCATCGCTTTCCACTCGAGCCGATTTTTTCTCCAGGTAATTTTCGTAATTGCCGGTGTAGGAATATAGGTTGGAGCCATCGAGTTCCCAGATCTCGTCGCAGACCGCATCCAAAAAATACCGGTCGTGGGTCACCATCAGTAACGTTGCCCGGTCGCGGTTCAAGAATTGCTCCAGCCACTCCACCATTTCCACATCGAGGTGGTTGGTCGGTTCATCGAGGATCAACAAGATGTCTGGCGGACCAAAAGTAATATCGATGAGTGTTCGTGCCAAGGCCACCCGTTTGCGTTGTCCGCCACTGAGGGAGAGGACGGTTTGATCGAGGTGCTGAATATTTAATTTACCGAGTATCTGCTTGACTTTTGCATCGAAATCCCAGGCACCGGCTTCATCCATTTCGGTAATCAACCGGGTCAGTGCCTCCGAATCATTCGACTCCTGTGCCGCTTCGTATTGTTTTACGATCTTGATAATAGGATGCGGGTAGGCAAAGATGTTTTCCAGCACGGAGGCGGATTCGTTGAATATCGGTTCTTGCTCAAATAAAATGACCTGTGCATCCTTGTGTACCCAGAGCTTTCCGCTATCGGCTGTTTCCTTGCCAGACAGGATCTTGAGCAGGGTCGATTTGCCGCTTCCGTTTCGGGCAATGAGCGCGATCTTGTTGCCCTGTTGGATGTGGAAGGAAAGTCCCTGAAAAAGTGGTTGAATCCCGTAACTCTTCGAAATGTTCTCCGCCGATAAGTAGTGCATCATGCGAAATTAGTGGAATAAAGTCCGCTACGCGGACTGTCCACCGACCGCCGAGCTTATTTGGACCTTCCTCAGCGGACAGCGGACGGCCGTCAGCGGACCACATTGGACATCACCTCCCTCGCCACCGCCAGCACCTTCTCGGGCGTGATACGCTGCATACAGGAAAAATGCCCCAGCGGGCAACGTTCATACCCGATCTTGGAACAAGGGCGGCACCAAACGTTGTGCTCGAGCATGTGTGAGGATACAATATCGTCACCGTAATACGGCGTCATGCCAAATACCGGAACCGTATTGCCCCAAAGGGAGATGATTGGTTTGCGAAAGGCTGCCGCGATGTGCATGAGGCCCGTATCGCCCGTTAAGACAAACTTGGATTTCCGCACCCAATCCGCACTCTCGTTCAAGGAGAACTTACCACAGGCATTGTAAATTTTAATGGGATCCACGGAGGCTATAAAATCACCTCGCTCTCGATCTTCCATTCCTCCCAACAATACGATCGGATGATCGAGTTGTCGACAGAACGCCTGAAAATGTTCCTTGGGCCACCGCTTGGTGCCCAGCGCTGCGCCGATCACCACCGCCACATAACCCGCCCGCTGTGCTCCGGGAATATCATCCTTGGTCAATTCATCCGAAGGCGATAAAAAATAATCCAACCCCCTACCGTCGTTTTGTACGCCCAGTGGACGAACAGTATCCAAATACCGGTCCACAATGTGTTTGCCCGGCAATACATTGATCTTAAGAGCTGTCAACAAATATTTCTCGACGTTCAATTTGTAAAAAGACCGGGCGGGAATCGCCAGGTCACGCTTGATCCGAAGGGTTTTTGTATTGTGGTGGAGGTCGATGACCTGGTCGAAAGATTGTTGACGAAGCTGATCGATCAAAAGGGTATAACTCCGGTCCCACAAATGCAACCGATCGATATAGGGATTGTGTTGCAATACCGACCGGAAGGAAGCCTTGGTCAATACATGCACCTCGGCACCGGGCACCTGTTGCTTCAGACAACGAATAACGGGGGTGGTGAGGACGATGTCACCAATCGATGAAAGTCGGATGATCAGAAAACGCGGCATCTAGGGAAGGGTTTCCTCTACCTCCAAATAATTCAGGTCCTTGTGGAACGTATCCTCCGTGAAATAAGCAGCGATCAGTGTCAGGCTCATTACCACTACTCCGGTAATGATACCGGCCTGGATCAAAGAGAACTGCCAGTGTTGCTGAAGCAGGTTTAGAAAAAGTAAATTGATCAGCGGCAAAGACCCCCGCACCATATTGGGAATGGTAGTCGCGGCCGTAGCCCGAAGGTTGGTGCCGAACTGCTCAGCCCCCATCGTCACAAAAATGGCCCAAAAGCCCGTGCTGAAACCCAGCATCGCACAAGCGATATAAAGCGTTGTGTCATTTTTTACGCCCCCCCCAAAGAAGAAGAGAAGTGACAGGATCGCAAAACCATAGAAAAGATAAAGCGCCTTTTTCCGACTTTGAAACCACTGGCTCACAAAACCGATGAGAATATCCCCAATGGCAATGGCCGCATAGGCATACATGATCGATCGGCCCGAATCCACGTTGTTTTCGCCGTACAACTCCGTCGCAAAGCGATTGCTCAGGTTAACGAGGATACCGATCACATACCAGGTAGGGAGCCCGATCAAGATCGCCAACAGGTATTTTCGAAAACGAGTACGGTTGGTAAAGAACATGAGCATATTCCCACGTTGCACCGCCTGCGCTTTCACCTGCTGAAACATCCCACTTTCCGCTACCGTGATGCGCAGCAACAATAAGGAAAGTCCGAGTGCTCCGCCAATTTTATAACAGAGACGCCAGTCTTGCGTATAATGAAACGTAAAATAGGCTGCCACCGCTCCAAATAATCCGAATCCGGCCACTAGCGAAGTGCCAATGCCTCTTTTATTTTTGGGCAGCAACTCACTAACGAGCGTGATACCCGCCCCCAGCTCGCCGGCCAGTCCGATACCCGCTGCAAACCGCGCATAGGCATACTGATCTACGGTTTGAACGTATCCGGTGATGAAATTGGCGGTGGAATAAATAAGAATCGAACCGAACAGCACGCTCAGCCGTCCTTTTTTATCGCCCAGCACACCCCATAAAATCCCGCCGATCAACATGCCCCACATCTGCCAGTTAATGACTTGTGTGCTGGCCATCATCACGGCTTGTTTATTGCTAATGTCAACTGAAATGCCAGCCAAACTGGGCTCTCGTACGATCGTGAACAACAGCAAGTCGTATATATCGACGAAATACCCCAGGGCCGCCACGACGACCGCCGCATTGAAAATAGAAGTGTGTTGTCCGTTGGTGTTCATGTTCGATCAGACTTCTGGCTTTTTCGCCGAACCTGTGATCATTTTCCAGATTACCGGAGCGGTGGTGACAAAAACGATCACCAGTACGATCACTTCCAAATGTTGTTTCAAGTCAAATCCAAATTGTGAAAGGATCCACTTTTGCAGATAATAACCGGAGAGGATCATACTGCTCACCCAGGTAAAACTACCCACCAGGTTGAAAAAGTGAAATTTCTTTTGATCCATTTGTACAATTCCGGCCACAATGGGTGCGAACGTGCGAATGAATGGCAGAAAACGTGCCCCGATCACGGCCAGACCGCCGTGCTTCTCATAAAAATCATGTGCCTGGTGCAGGTATTTCTTTTTGAACAGCAACCGGTCGCGCCATTGGTACATAGCGGGACCAACCTTTCTTCCGGTCCAATACCCGATCATGTTACCAAGTATTCCCATGAGCGAGATGAGTCCGATCAACACGGCCAAGTCGACCAGTTCATAACGAAACGCACCCAGCCCGATGGCATCCAGGAAGGTATGTGCCAGTCCGGGTGCATGCGTTTTATCATCCATTTCATGCGCAAAAATGCCAGCCACGAACAAAAGCGAATCGCCGGGCAAGAAAAAACCAACAAAGAGTCCCGTTTCGGCAAAGACCACGAACAACAAGAGCCAGAGCCCGCCATTGGCTATATACCATTGCGGTTGCAAGAGCTGCGTCCAATGAAAACTATCCAAAAACAAATGGATCATACGATTCTTTATTCAGTTGGTTCAGTGAGTTCCCCTTCCCATTTGCTTACGGCCGTAGTAGCGAGAGCGTTTCCGACGACGTTGGTCGCGGAACGGAACATATCACAAAAATGATCGATGGGCAAGATCAGGGCAATGCCTTCGGCGGGGATGTTGAACATGGCGCAGGTGGCGGTGACCACCACCAACGAAGCACGCGGCACCCCGGCGATCCCTTTACTGGTCAGCATCAGCACCAGCAACATGGTGAGCTGCGTGCCTAGATCCAGCTGCACCCCATAGGCTTGTGCGATCGCCAAGCTGGCAAAGGTCATATACATCATGCTGCCATCGAGGTTGAAGGAATAGCCCAAGGGAAGGACGAAGGAAACGACTTTGTCCTTGCAACCAAATCTTTCCAACTCTTCCGTGAGCTTGGGAAAGACCGCCTCGCTGCTGGAGGTACTGAAGGCGATCAAAATAGGTTGGGCGATCCGGCGGATCAGCAAACGTATCCGTTGACCCAGTATCGCAAATCCCACTGAAAAAAGGATGATCCACAACACAGCGATACCAACCAGGAAGGAGGAAAGGTATTGACCGTAAAAAATAAATACGCTGAGTCCTTTCGTCGCGATCACCGCGGCCATCGCGCCAAAAACACCGAAGGGCGCGAAGTTCATCACATAGCCCACCATTTTCAGGATGATGTGGCTGGCGCTGTCCAACGCCTTGACCACCGGCTTGGAATAATCATGCAGAGCGGTTGCGGCCACGCCGAAGAAAATACTGAATACCACCAATTGGAGGATCTCATTTTGCGCCATGGCCTCAAACACGCTGCGGGGAAAAACGTGATCGATGAATTTGGCCAGCGAGAACTCCTGGGTTTTCCCGATCAGGTCTTGCGCACCGGTCTTGTCGGCATTGCTCAGGTCGATGGCAGTACCGGGCTGAAATAAATTGACGAGTAGCAGTCCCAATAACAAACTGATCAACGACGCCGTAAGAAACCAAGCCAGGGCTTTGCCACCCACGCGCCCCACCGTCTTCAGATCGCCCAATTTGGCAATGCCCACCACCAGGGTACAAAATACGAGGGGGGCGATGATCATCTGAACCAACCGCAGGAAGATCGTTGTCAGCAGCTTGGCATTTTTGGAAAAGGCAACGATGAACTCGGGCGAGCTGTTCTTATTGATCAGGTATCCGAGGCCAATGCCCAGGACCATGGCGATCAGGATCCATTGGGTTAAACGATTTGCTTTCATACAGCGGTTTAGGGTACCGAAAATCGGCAAAAACGGGGAGGATAAAAAATAATAAACCCGAGCGGCCGATGTATAAAATACCTATTTTACGAGATCAATCGACTGCTTTATGTCCAACTCCTCCTTCAAACCTACCCTGAGCCTTTGGGATGGCACCATGATCGTAGCCGGATCCATGATCGGCTCCGGGATCTTCATCGTGAGTGCCGACATCACCCGCAACGTAGGCAGCGCCGGCTGGCTCGTCGCCATCTGGCTGATCACTGGCTTCATGACCCTCACCGCTGCCCTGAGCTACGGAGAATTGAGTGCGATGTATCCGAAGGCCGGGGGACAATACATCTACCTCAAAGAAGCCTATAACCCACTGATGGGATTCTTATATGGATGGAGTTTCTTCGCCGTCATCCAAACCGCCACCATTGCCGCCGTGGGCGTCGCGTTCTCTAAATTCCTGGCCTATCTCGTGCCCGAGCTCGGCAATAATTATTTTTTGTTCGATGCCGGCATCGTGAAGGTTTACTCCGGACAACTCGTCTCCATCGCCATCATCTGCCTGCTCACCTATGTCAACTCCCGCGGCGTCAAAGAAGGCAAATTCATACAGACCCTGTTCACCACGGCTAAACTCCTGGCGTTATTCGGACTGATCGCCTTCGGATTCCTACTGGCCAAAGAAAGTTTTTGGGCCCAGAATTGGCAAACCGGCTTTCAGGCCCAGCAATACACCGGCGCCGCCGATGCGGCCAGTGCGGCGATCGCCACCAACTGGACCGGCATCTCCGGTGCCGCCCTGATGGGTGCCATCGCGGCCGCCATGGTGGGCTCCATTTTCAGCAGCGATGCCTGGAACAACGTGACGTTCATTGCAGGAGAAATGAAAAATCCCAGCAGAAACATCGGACTCAGTCTGCTGCTCGGCACCGGAATCGTCACCCTCATCTACGTCTCGGCCAACCTGATGTATTTGAACGTGCTTCCATTGAATGAACTCGCTTTTCCGGCCGATGATCGCGTAGCCGTGGCTGCCGCCAATAAGATCTTCCCGGGCGTAGGCACCTATGTGATCGCCGTCCTGATCATGGTTTCTACATTCGGATGCAACAACGGACTGATCATGGCCGGTGCAAGGGTTTATTATACGATGGCCAAAGACGGACTATTCTTCAAAAAGGCCGGCGAACTGAACAGCGTCTCCGTTCCGCAAACAGCCCTCTGGATCCAAGCCATCGTGGCCAGCATCTGGAGCCTGAGCGGCAAATACGGTCAGCTGCTTGACATGATCTCCTTCGTAGTGGTGTTATTTTATATGCTCACCATCATCGGCATTTTCATTTTACGGAAAAAAAGACCCGACGCGGAGCGTCCCTACAAAGCATTCGGCTATCCGCTGCTACCGGCCCTCTATGTTTTGATGGGCGCTGCTTTCTGCGGCTTGCTGATCCAATACAAACCGGAATTCACCTGGCCGGGATTGATCATCGTGCTGCTGGGCGTACCCCTCTATTACCTGGCCATCTCACAAAATAAATCGAACACAACACCCTAAACCTCGATTCACTATCTTAGGAACTTCTAAAACCAACCCTTCATGAGTTTATTTGCCAAAAAATCGCTCGACCAGATGCTCGCACACGCGGCAGATGGTGAGAAAGGATTGAAAAGAACCCTCGGCGCCGGAAACCTCATCGCCCTCGGGATCGGTGCCATCATCGGCGCCGGATTGTTTGTGCGCACGGCCGCAGCGGCGGGACAAGCCGCGGGACCAGCCGTTACGCTCTCTTTTATCGTTGCCGCCATTGGTTGTGCGTTCGCCGGACTCTGTTACGCCGAATTCGCTTCCATGATCCCCATCGCCGGAAGCGCCTACGCCTACTCCTATGTGACCATGGGCGAACTCGTCGACTGGATCATCGGCTGGGCCTTGATCATGGAATATGCCCTGGGGGCCGCCACCGTATCGATCGCTTGGAGTGAATACCTGAATAAGCTCTTGGGGGGAGCGATCCCCTATGAATGGTCGCATTCGCCCTTCGAAAGTTTCACCGATTCCGCGGGCGTGTTGCACTCCGGTATCATGAACGCTCCGGCCCTGATCATTCTATTAGCCCTCACCTTATTGCTCATTAAAGGCACGCAAGAATCGGCTTTGGTCAACGCCGTCATCGTATTTATCAAAGTTGCCATCGTACTGCTGTTCATCGCCATCGGTTGGCAATTCATCAACCCCGCGAACCACACGCCATACATGATCCCCGAAGGAACCCCGCCCGTGCTCGATAATGCCGGTAAGGTCATTGCCGATTATAGTGGCTGGAACAAACATGGCTGGGGTGGTGTACTCGGCGGTGCCGCGATCGTATTCTTCGCCTTCATCGGATTTGATGCCGTTTCTACCGCGGCACAGGAAGCCAAAAATCCCAAACGCGACATGCCCATCGGAATCCTAGGATCACTGGTGGTATGTACCATCTTATATATCCTTTTTGGCCACGTGCTCACCGGCGTAGCCCCGTGGCAAGATTTTGTGGATCCGGAAAAAGGACGCGAAGCTTCTGTGGCCTATGCCATCAGCAATTTCATGCCCGGATACGAATGGCTGTCGCAAGCCGTTACCCTGGCGATCTTAGCCGGATTCTCCTCGGTGATTCTGGTGATGCTGATGGGACAGAGCCGCATTTTCTATACGATGAGTAACGACGGACTCATTCCAAAAGTATTCGGCGAATTGCACCCCAAATACCAAACACCCTACAAAGCCAATTGGCTGTTGTTTTTATTTGTAGGTGCTTTTGCAGCGTTCGTACCCGGACACGTAGCCGGTGACCTTACCAGCTTCGGTACCCTGTTCGCCTTCGTACTCGTCAGCATCGGCGTCTGGATCCTGCGCGTGAAATCCCCCAACCTGGAACGGCCCTTCAAAGCTCCTCTGGTTCCGGTCGTAAGTACACTGGGTGCCCTGATCTGTTTGGCGATGATCGTGGGACTCGATGCACAGACCCTCAAAGTGGCCTTTGGGTGGATGGCCGTGGGACTGGTTGTCTACTTCGCCTACAGCCGACACCATAGCAAATTGAAAAACACCTGATCGACCTGGTCTGATACGTGAACGTCCCGGTACCCAACCGGGACGTTTTCATTTTAGGGATTGACGTACTTTTGCCATCCATCTAAATCATTTCATGGGACGCATATTTGAAGTAAGAAAATCGACCATGTTCGCCCGCTGGGACCGCATGGCCAAGCAATTCACCCGCATCGGCAAAGAGATCATCATTGCCGTCAAGGCCGGCGGGTCCGATCCCGGCACCAACGCCGCACTCCGTCGCTGCTACCAAAACGCCCGCAGCGTGGGCATGCCCAAAGACCGCGTAGAAGCTGCCATCAAACGCGCTCTGGGCAAGGAAATGATCAATTATGATGAGATCCTCTACGAGGGATATGCCCCGCACGGCGTAGCCCTGCTGGTGGAAACCGCCACCGATAACCATGTGCGCACCGTGGCCAACGTCAAATCCCATTTCAACAAAGGCGGCGGCGCCCTCGGAAACAGCGGCAGCGTTGCGTTCCAATTCAAGAAGATGGGGGTGTTCAAACTAAAGCCCGAGGGACTGAACGCCGAAGACCTGGAATTGGAATTGATCGATTTCGGATTGGAAGAACTGGGCGAAAGCACCGGCGAAAATGGAGATGAGATCTTGGTCGTTCGCTGCGGCTTCACCGATTTTGGAAACATGCAAAAAGCCCTGGAGGATAAAAACATTACGCCCATCAGCGCAGAGACCGAATGGATCCCCACCGTCACCGTTCCCGTGAACGATGAACAAGCCGCCGACGTGAGCAAACTCATCGAAAAACTGGAACAAGACGATGACGTCCAAAAAGTATTCCATAACATGGGCTGATGCAAACCCCTCTGGCGATCATATTCTTTGATGGCCATTGCCACCTTTGCTGCGGCTCTGTGCAATTCATCCTTCGCCGCGACCCGCGTGGATATTTTACATATGCACCCATTGACGGTGCCACCGCTGATCAATTACTGAAAAAACCACGTAACACTCCCGTGCCCGATTCGATCGTGCTCTATGAGAACGGAAAGATCTATGCCCGCTCCACCGCCGCCCTCCGCGTAGCCCGTAAACTCTGCGGCGCCTGGCCCCTGCTATATATTTTGATGCTGATCCCCCCGCCCTTCCGAAACGGCGTGTACAATATCATCGCCCGAAACCGATACAAATGGTTCGGTCGATCCGAATCCTGTTGGATGCCTAAACCGGAGTGGAAAGAAAGATTTCTGGATTGATCACTCGGACATCATCGACTTCACCGTCTCGATAACCTGCTCGGTATTCGGTTTGCTGAAGTAATCTCCATCGCTGCCATAACCCGGACGATGCGGCTGTGCCGTGAGGGTGCGCGGCGCCACATCCAAATGGCGATACCCGCCCTGCTTCTCCATCACCTCGGTGAACATATAAGCCGACGCACCGCCGGGAACATCTTCATCCACAAAAAGAATGCGATTGGTTTTTTTCAGCGACGCTACGATCCGATGCGAAAGATCAAAAGGCAACAAGGTCTGCACATCCACGATCTCACAAGAGATCCCCTGCTCCGATAAATACTGCGCTGCCTCCTGAAGGATCCGCAAGGTGGATCCATAAGATACGAGGGTAATATCCTCTCCTTCGCGAATCACTTCAGGCATTCCCAAAGGCACGGTGAACGTATCCAGGTTTGCCGGTAAAGATTCCTTCAAACGATAGCCGTTCAGGCACTCGATCACCAGGCCGGGGTCGTTGGACTGTAACAAGGTATTATACATGCCGGCCGCTTGTGTCATGTTCCTCGGCACACAAACATGGATGCCCCGAAGCGAATGAATGATCATGCCCATCGGAGAACCGCTGTGCCAGATGCCCTCGAGGCGGTGACCGCGGGTGCGGACGATCAACGGACAAGATTGTTTTCCGCCCGTGCGGTAGTGAAGCGTAGCTACATCATCACTTAGCGGCTGCAATCCGAATAACAAGTAATCGAGGTACTGCATCTCGGCGATGGGACGAAGGCCGCGCATCGCCAGACCGATACCCTGACCAATGATTGTATTCTCCCGAATACCGGTATCGAAAATCCGCTGCACACCATATTTCTCCTGCAATCCCATGAATCCCTGATTCACATCACCGATGTGTCCGAGGTCCTCACCAAAGGCGATCACCCGCGGATCCCGAGAAAACAACTGATCGAAATAGGCATTCAGCACCTCAAATCCGTTCACCACCGGCGCATCGGCCGCCACCACCGCTTTCACTTCCGGTACTTGCAAAGCGGACTTTCCTTTTTCATTCAATAAATGCGTATTGAACAATCCGGCATTCGCGGCCTGTAACTCTTGAAAATATTGACGGGTCCAAAATCCGGACTCGTTATGGCCGGCCAGATCCAAGCCTCGGTGTAAGGCTTTCATCACATCGCGGCGAAGGGGCGTGCGGTTGGAGCGAAGCTCGGTGGCGAGGGATTGAATGGTGTTGCCTTGATCGGGACAAGCCTTTGCCAAAGATTCGAGCAACTCCGCGGCTTTATCTACTTGTAAGCGGATGGGGGCATTGAACTGCTCCCAGGCCTCGGTGCGTTCGCGCTTCACCAGATCGGCCGTTTCCTGATCGATGGCGCTCAGTTCGGGTTCAGTGGCCAGTCCGTTTGTCACGATCCACTCGCGCATTTTGCGAAGGCCATCCCACCGTTCTTCCCACTGTAGTCGTTCGGCAGATTTATATCGTTCGTGACTACCGGAAGTGGAATGTCCTTGCGGCTGTGTCATTTCTTCCACATGAAACAGCACCGGCACGTGGTATTGACGGGCCATGCGAATGCCTTCTTCGAATACTTCGCAACAGGCGGCATAATCCCAGCCCTTCACGGTGTAGATGCGGAGTCCGCTCTTATCGGCATCGGCCTGCATCCCGGCGAGGGCTTCGGAGATGGAACCTTTGGTGGTTTGATATTTTTTGGGAACGGAGATGCCGTAGCCATCGTCCCACACAAAAACCGCCAGGGGTACTTGCAACACACCAGCGGCATTGATGGTTTCCCAAAAGGGTCCTTCACTGGTAGAAGCATCCCCAATGGTGGCGAAACACACTTCGTTTCCTTTGTTGGAAAGATCGGTGAGCGAATGAAGCGCGGGTATTTCGCGGAAGGATTTGGAGGCGAAGGCTAGTCCCAGTGCGCGGGTCATTTGACTGGACGTGGGCGAGCTATCGGCAGAAACGTTTTTGAATTGAGTAAGCGGAAGCCAATCGCCTTGATCGTTCAGAAAGGGGGTGGCGAAATGGGCGTTCATTTGCCGACCGGAGCTGGCCGGTTCGTGGGCGGGATCGGGATCGGCATAGAGTTGGGCGAATAGTTCGCGGACCGTGGTGAGTCCGGCTGCCAGCATAAAGGTCTGATCGCGGTAATAGCCGCTGCGAAAATCGCCGGGCTGAAAATATTTGGCCATGGCCACCTGGGCCACTTCTTTGCCGTCGCCGAAGATGCCGAATTTGGCCTTGCCACCCAGTACTTCGCGGCGACCGAGCAAGCTGGCCTCCCGGCTCAGACGTGCCAGGCGGTAATCCGAGATCACGGTTGACCGAAAGGTCTCAAAATTCAGGGCATTGGCTTGTTCGGCGGTCAGTTGGTCGGACATAGGGCAAAAATAGGGCAATTGAATAGCCGCTGATAAATTCCCGGAGGGGGATGCAACCCAACCGACCCAATCTTCATCTTTTTGTACATTTGTTGCCATGTTCACCCGGACTGCCCTCATGACCCTTTTTACCCTTTGCGCCTTCGGGATGCAGGCTCAGTCGCATACCGAGCACGACGGGCATGATCACGCCAAGACATCCACGGTCAAACCAGCCGGGGAGGATCCCTTGTTGCTGACCGAGATGAAATATGATTTTGGAAAGATCCCTCAGGGCAAACCCGTTTACCACAACTTTATCCTGAAGAACACGGGCAAGACCGCGCTCAAGCTCGATAATGTACAAGCCGCTTGCGGTTGCACCACACCCGAATGGAGTCGGGAGGAGATCGTCCCCGGCGGCACGGCTACCATTCGAGTCGGTTACAATGCCGCAGCCGAGGGTGCATTCGAAAAACCGGTCACTCTTTATTATGGCGATCGGACCAAACAGTTCACCATTGCCGGAACCGTGTGGCGGGCTCCGGAGGGACCGGCTCCCAAGAACGGCTCCGTTGAATTACTCAAAAAACAAACCCTTTAATAAAACAAGCATCATGAAAAAGATCTGGATCCTGACCACTGCCCTGTTCGTATCGATCGCCTCCATGGCCCAGGTAAAACTGGAAGAGACCGTCAAAATGAATGTTGAAGCCCATGATTTTGGCAAGATCAAACAGGGAGAACCTGTAACGTATTCTTTCGAGATCAAGAACATCGGCAATAAGCCCCTGGTGGTTGAGAACAGCTGGGCGAGTTGTGGCTGTACGACGCCCGAAAAGATCGCTGAACCCATCCTGCCCGGTGCTTCTGCCAAATTGAAAGTGCAATACAATGCCGCTGCCGTGGCACCCTTTACCAAGGATGTATATGTGAAGTTTGCCGGCATCGATCAGACCAAGACCGTTAAGATCACCGGCGAAGTGCTCAGTGCCGAAGCCTACGATACTTACAAGAAGCAAGGCAATAAACAATAATCACGCCCCAACTTTTACACAAAGCCTCCGCTTGCGGGGGCTTTGTCTTTTTAGCGAGTACCTTTGCCCCATGCCACAGATCTCTACCCGCGGCGAGCAGATGCCCGCCTCTCCGATCCGAAAACTGGTTCCTTATGCCGAAGCCGCCAAGCGCGAAGGGGTCAAGGTCTATCACCTGAATATTGGTCAGCCCGACATTGAAACGCCCCCGGCCATTTTGGATGCGGTCCGCAACGCCGACATCCGGGTCTTGGAGTACAGCCACAGTGCGGGAAATGAATCGTATCGAAAAAAATTGGTTGCGTATTATCACCGCGTCGGCATCGAGCTCACGCATCATGAGATCATGATCACCACCGGAGGCAGCGAAGCGATTCAATTTGCCTTTCTGGCCTGTCTGAATCCGGGCGATGAAGTGATCATCCCCGAACCTTTCTATGCGAATTACAATGGATTTGCCTGTGCCGCCGGGGTTCAAGTAGTGCCCATCACTTCGAAGATTGAAACCGGATTTGCCCTGCCGCCCATTGCTGCCTTTGAGCAGCGAATCACTGAACGTACCCGGGCGATCGTGATCTGCAATCCGAATAATCCCACCGGATACCTATACAGTCGCGCGGAGTTGGAGGCCCTGCGGGATCTCTGTCTGAAACACGACCTGTATCTGTTCAGTGATGAAGCGTACCGGGAGTTTTGTTATGGCGGGGAATTTGTGAGTGCGTTGCAGTTAGCCGGACTGGAACAGCATGCCATCGTGATGGATACGATCTCCAAACGATACAGTGCTTGCGGGGCGAGGATCGGGGCCTTGGTGACCCGCAACAAGGAGGTTTATCAGACCGTGATGAAATTCGCGCAGGCGAGGTTGAGTCCGCCCGGACTGGCCCAGGTGCTGGGCGAGGCGGCCGTGGACCTGCCCGCTGATTATTTTGATGAACCAAAGGCCGAGTATCTCCGGCGCCGCGACCGACTGGTAGCAAGGCTCAATGCCATGCCGGGGGGTTTTTGCCCTAACCCCGGTGGAGCTTTTTATGCCATGGCCCGGCTACCCATTGACGATTCGGACCGGTTTTGCCAATGGCTGCTCGAGGAATTTCGGCATGAAAAACAAACCTTGATGCTGGCGCCGGCCACCGGATTTTACGGGACGGAGGGCTTGGGAAAGCACGAGGTGCGGCTGGCCTATGTGCTGAATTTGACCGATCTGGACCGCGCGATGGATTGTCTGGAAAAGGCGCTGGAGTGCTATCCGGGACGGACCGCTTAAATTATTGGGGGTAAACCGATAATTTATCCTACTTTTAAGTCCATTATTTCACCAAACTAACGCTTTATGAGAAAGGCGCTCCTTTTGGCCGCTCTTTTTGTGTGCACCACCCTGACCGTCATGGCTCAGCGCATGGTCACCGGAAAAATCCTTGACGCTAACGGTATGCCCCTGTCGGGTGTAACCATCAAAGCACAGAAATCCGGAAAAGTCGCCCTCACCGGGGCCGATGGTTCCTTCAGTCTGGCTGCGAACGAGGATGACATGTTGGAGATCACCTCCATCGGATATCAGAAACAAACCGTCTCCGCAAAATCTGCCACCGTTGCCATGAAAATGGCCACCGCTGTGGAAACGATGGGAGAAGTCGTAATGGTGGGTACCCGCCGTGCCGGCCGGGTGAAGACCGAGACGCCCGTCCCCGTGGACGTAATCAATGTGAGTCAGGCTATGACCTCCACCGGTCGGATGGACCTGACCGCCACCCTGAACTATCTGGCGCCCTCTTTCAATTTCAATAAACAAACCGGAAGCGACGGAGCCGATCACATCGATCTGGCTACACTGCGCGGGCTGGGTCCCGACCAAACACTGGTGTTGGTAAACGGTAAGCGCCGCCACCAAACCGCTTTCGTAGCGGTATTCGGAACCCGCGGTCGCGGTAACTCCGGAACCGACCTGAATGCCATACCGATCTTTGCAATCGATCGTGTGGAGATCCTGCGCGATGGTGCTTCGGCTCAATACGGATCCGATGCGATCGCCGGCGTGATCAACATCATCACCAAAAAATCAGTCAACCAAATCACCGGTTCCATTGGCGGAAGCGGGTATTACGATCCTGCCTTCAACCCTGTATTCGACGAAACCGGTTTGAAAGCAGAGTATGAGTATTTCCGTGGAGGTTCCGGAACACCCATTCGCTCTCGCGGTACCAAGCGAGTCGATGGCCGTGCTTACCTGGCCAATGTAAACTTCGGAGTACCCATGGGCAATAAAGGCGGTTACCTGAACCTGACCTTTGAAGGAAATATGACCGGAAGAACCTACCGCCAGGACTTGAGCGGAACCTTGCCCGTGAATATCTACCGCCGCGGACATGGCGATGCTGAACTGAACAGCTTCAGCACCTTTTACAATTTTGAACTGCCCACCAAAGGCAAAATGACCCTTTATTCTTTCGGAAGTCAAAGCTCCCGTCGCACCGACGCTTACGCATTCACCCGCAACTTCTCAGCTCGTCCCGACCGCTTCCCCACCGACAACAATGGTAACCTGATCTTCGTCAGCGGTATCATGCGCTCTTCGGGCGGAGATGTTTGGTACAACCCGCGTATTCAGACACACATCAACGATGTATCTGCCACCGCCGGCGCCAGAGGCGTAGCCTTCGGATCTTGGGGGTGGGACCTGAGCAACACCACCGGACGGAATAATTTCCATTTCTTCGGAAAAAATACATTCAACGCCTCTCAGGGAGATGCCCAGCGCAACTTCGACGACGGCGGATTCGCTTATCTGCAGAATACGACCAACCTGAATTTCAGCCGGAACTTCGCCAAGAATCTGAGCTTAGGCTTGGGTGCCGAGTACCGCTACGAGAACTACCAGATCATGGCCGGAGAAGAAGCTTCTTACCGCAACTATGATGACACCAAAGCCACCGGCTCTCAAGGCTTCCCCGGTTATCAGCCGGCCGATGAAGTAAAGGCCAAACGCAACGTATTGGGTGTGTATGGTGATCTGGAATTTGACGTGAATTCCAAGTGGATGATGGACCTCGCGGTTCGTCTCGAGAATTACAGCGATTTCGGATTCACACACAACTATAAGTTCGCCACTCGCTACGAGGCTAGCAAGAAAGTAAAACTGCGCGGATCGGTAAGCACCGGCTTCCGGGCCCCCTCCCTGCAGCAAATGAATTTCAGCTCTACGTTCACGACCGTTCAAGGTGGTAACATCGCCGAAGTGAAGATCGCCCCGAACTATAGTTCACTTGCCGCTGCCGCCGGTATTCCTGAGCTGAAGCAAGAGAAAAGCTTGAGCGGAGCAGCCGGATTGATCTGGAGCCCCCGCAGCAACCTGAACATTACGATCGACGGTTACCTCACCCGAATCAACGATCGCGTAGTGCTGAGCGGACAATTCGATGGCAGCGACCCCGCCCTGAGCTCTACCCTGCGGGCACAAATGGCCGCTTTGAATGTTAGCTACGCACAGTTCTTTGCCAATGCCGTGAATACGACCAACGCCGGCGTGGATGTGATCATCGATTACACCAAGAAGATCGGCGAGAATCGCCTGAAATTCGTTTTTGCCGGTAACTACCAGCACATGAGCATCGACAAGATCAATGTACCGAAAGGACTTAGCGGATCGGAGTTCCTGCGTCAGACCTTCCTGAGCGATCGCGAGCAGGCCTTCATCCTCGCCTCCGCCCCCAATATGAAAGGTGCCCTCAACCTCGAATACACCCGCAAGACCCTCACCGTAGGTGCTCGTGCCACGTATTTCGGAGAGGTTAGCTTGTATGGTTACGGACAAGACGGTCTGGGTATCAACCCCACCGTTCCCCTGAACAATGGTTCCGGCGATGTGCCCGATCAATATATCTACGCCGGAAAAGTAGTAACCGACATCTATGCCAGCATGCCCTTCTGGAAGCGCTACACCGTTTCCCTGGGCGTAGATAACGTACTGAACGTTCACCCCGACCTCGGTGCCGTGAAAGGTGCAGAAGATTGGGCGTATAACAACGAGACCGGCGGACCTTTCGATGCCGTTCAAATGGGTGGCAACGGACGCCGTTTGTTCCTTCGTATTGGATTCAAATTCTGATTGTCCAGCAAAAAATCCTAAACCCCCTTTCGAGGGGGTTTTTTTATGCCTGCTGGGTAAAATGAGTAGATTCGTCTGTCGAAATTATTCGCACCCCAAAAGCATAATAATTAAACAACGCTGATGAGAAAGTTCTCCCTGCTGTTATCACTCCTGCTGCTGGTCCACACCATACAAGCCCAGTGGAATCCCAATACCTCCGTAAACCTGGAAGTGGCCACGGTACCGGTAGCGGACATGCAATCGCTGACCACCAGCTCGGGCAAGACCTGGGTGGCTTTCTATCACATCAACAGCGGCAATTACGACATGCGAGCCCAACTGCTGGATACCGACGGCACCAAATTACTCGGGCCCAATGGCATGCTGGTCGACAACAAACCCTCCGGTTCGGCCACCTATGTATTCAGCATCTGCAAAGACGCCAACGATAATCTGGTGGTGGCGTACCAAGATCAGCGCAACGGCAACCTTAGTGCCGTCGCCTACAAGATCTCTCCCGCCGGCACGCATCTCTGGGGTGCCAACGGGGTGGTGCTGGGCGAGGGATTGGCCCCCTATCCCGCCAGCCTGAGCAATGGAGAAACCGCCATCGCCTGGAATGAAGCCGTCAGCAATACTCTTAATATTCAAAAGATTTCGGCGACGGGATCGACCGTATGGGCCAGTCCCGTTTCCGTACAGATCGGCACCAGCAAGACCACCCGCGGACAGATCATTTCCAACCTGAACGGAAAATTCACCATGGTCTTTCAACGAAGAGGCTTTGGTATTTCTACCACCCTTTTTGCGCAGCGATATAATACCGATGGAACCGGGGCTTGGACTAATCCCATCCAACTCTCCACGGAAACCACCTCCGGTGCCCGCTATTACTCGATCGCCGCCGAGGCCGACACCACCTATTTTGGATATTACAGTGCCGCCGGCAGCCGATTCAATTCCTGGTTGCAACGCATCAACCCCGATGGCACCACACCCTTCGGCACCAACGGCGCAAATTTCAGCATGGCAACTGGTGGAGGCGATCCGTATCAGCAGATGACCAACATCGCCCTGGATCCAGGCTCACCCTTCGTATGGTCACTTTGCAGTTTCAGCAACACCAGCCAAAGTCAATACGGCGTATTCGTCCAGAAATTTCTAAAATCTACCGGCGCCCGGCTTTTAGGGGATGGCGCCTTGAATATCTATCCCATCAGCTCCAGCTTTGATACACAGGCAGGAAATGTTTCCCTAGTCAACGACGCGCCCGTCTTCATGAGCTACGATGCGAACTATAAGATTTACGCCACCCGGCTCGATGGCAACGGTGGATTTGTATGGACCCCCAACCGAATTGAACTGAGCTCCACCACCGCGGGCGGCAGTACCCCAAAAGGACGATTCGGATTTACAGCTCTGAGCAACACGCAAGCCGTGGCTATATGGACCGAAACAAGAGGCGGCGTAGAAAAAGCCTATGCGCAAAACATTACGCCGGGCGGACTATTCGGCCTGGATGTAACAACTCAAGGAAATGTACCCGCCACCATCAGCACCACTGGCGGCACCCTGCAAATGGTGGCTACCGTTGCCCCCACCTCCGCGAACCAAGCGGTTACGTGGAGCATTGTGCCGGGTAGCGGTACGGCTACCATATCAACATCAGGACTGGTGACCGCCACCGGCAACGGCACCGTATGGGCTAAAGCAATTGCCGTGCAGGATAATACCGTTCGGGACTCATTGCAACTGACGTTATCGGGACAAGGTCCCTCCGTACCCGTCACCTCCCTCACCGTTACCACCCAAGGTAATGTGCCTGCCAACATCACTACCAACGCCGGTACGTTGCAAATGGTGGCAACTATTTCTCCGACGAACGCCACCAATCAAAACGTGACCTGGAGCATCGTTCCCGGGACAGGAACCGCTTCGATCAGTGCCAGCGGCTTAGTTACGGCCATCACCAACGGAACGGTACATGCCAAGGCTGTTTCGGTGGCAAATGCCAATGCGAAAGATTCTGTATTAATTACGATAACCAATCAGGTGGTTGCCGTAACGGGACTAACCGTTACCACCCAAGGAAACGTAGCCGCCAACATCACTACCAACGCCGGTACGTTGCAAATGGTGGCGACCATTTCTCCCGCAAACGCCACCAATCAAAACGTGACCTGGAGCATCGTTCCCGGAACAGGAACCGCTTCGATCAGTGCCAGCGGCTTAGTTACGGCCATCACCAACGGAACGGTACATGCCAAGGCTGTTTCGG
>SXXL01000015.1 GCA_005789565.1 Bacteroidota bacterium
GTATTCGGATCACTGATGAGTACGCCCATCATCAATATCCCCCAAAGTGCGATTCTGGGGATGCACAAGATCCAAGAACGACCCGTGGTGATCGATGGCGCGATCGTGGCGCGACCGATGATGTACCTGGCCCTGAGTTATGATCACCGGATCATCGATGGAAGGGAATCCGTCGGATTCCTGGTGCGCGTCAAGGAGCTGTTGGAAAATCCCGCCCTGCTGCTGATGGGTAGAGATCCCGTCAAAACCCTGCTGGAGATCTGATTAAACCCCTCGAATCGATTTCAGTCTAACTCATTCTTTTTAATATGAAACTCACACGAATCATTTTACTGGTTGTTTCGCTCGCACTGATCGGACTCAGCGCCTGTCAGAAAGAGATCGACTGGGGAACGGGTAATCTGACCAACCAATTGCTGGTCAAAGTGGTGGCCAAGTCCGGCACCGCGGATTCAACGGTGACCACCTATACCTACGACGCCCAGCGTCGATTGATCCGAGAAGTAGTGATCGCCGTTACCGGCGGGAATTCCCTGCAAACCGAATTTTTGATCAACCGAAACAGCACCGGGGTCATTACCAGTTCGGTGCTGAAATCGCCCGACCTGGCCGCCACCGGTATCGATAGTTTGGTGACTCGATACAATTACAGCAACAATCGATACACCAGCGGTGCCTTTACCCTCAGCTTACAGGGGATCACGTTCACCGACAGTACATTGTATACCTACGATGCCAATGAACGCATCATCAGCGATCAGCATTTGCTCAAATCAACCTTGTTGCCTCTGCCCATTCCCATTCCGATCCTAAAGAATGTGTACACCTATTCGGCCGATGGAAAGAATCTGACCAAGCAAGAGCAATCGGCGCCGAGTACGCCAGGCGGACCCCTTTCGCCCGTTTCCAATCAAACCTACACGCACGATGCAAAGGTCAATCCCCTCATCTTACTGAACGAAGCGATCATTCTGAATCGTGCCGATTGGTACAATGCCAATAACGTGCTCACGAATCAATTTGCCAGCACCGCCAACCCGACGCAAAATTTCACGGTCGACAATACCTATCGTTACAACGCTTCCAATAAGCCCGATAGCTTGTTCAGTCTTCAAGGGGGACAGTTGACGACCTCCAAATTCTTTTATCAATAACGAATTGGGCAGCGCTTGAGCCGTTCCCAAAATCAATTGAACACCGCCCGGCGCCTGCTGGAGCGGTATTCGTTTCAAGAGCCCTTTCATCTTTATCTCAAGCACTATTTTTCGGTCAATCGGCAGCATGGATCTACCGACCGCCGCACGCTTCGGGATCTCTGCTATGCTTTTTTTCGAATCGGTCACAGTTGGAAGGAGTTGGATATCGAAGAGCGAATTCTGTGCGCTTATTATCTCGTGCATCCCGAACCCCTGGCATTTCTGCAAGCGCTTCGTCCCCATTGGCCGCCACCCACAAGCCTCGATCCGCTGATCCGGGCATCGGATCTGGGGATGAGCCTATCCGCTGAATCGATCTTTCCTCATAGTCATGAATTATCTGCCGGTGTGGATGCATCCGCTTTTGCACTTTCCCATCTTACGCAACCCGATCTGTTCATTCGGATCCGTCCGGGTGCGGGCGATAAAGTCATACAGCGACTTGAAGATGACCAGCTATCCTATCGACGAATTGGAAACGATTCGATCGCCTTGGGTAATGCCACTTCGTTGGAAACCCGATTTAAGATCGATGAAGAGGTGGTGGTGCAGGACCTCAGTTCGCAACGAGTGGCCGAAATGTTTTCGCTTCTTCCAGAGCGGTCGGACTGGAAAGTCTGGGATGCCTGTGCTGCCAGTGGCGGAAAATCCATGCTACTGTTCGATCATTTACCAAACATCGAATTGACCTGTACCGATGTTCGTCCCGCGATTCTGAATAATCTATCCAAGCGACTTGGCCGCGCCCAAGTGCCGGTGGTTCGGATCCAATCCGACGACCTCACAATAAAAAAAGATCGGTCCGAGCTTGGTTTATTCGATCTGATCGTGGCCGATGTTCCCTGTACGGGTAGCGGTACCTGGTCGCGCACCCCCGAGCAGCTCTCCAGCTTTGCGATCACTTCCATCGATGCGTATCAAGGTCGACAGCGTCAGATCCTGTCCAATCTTATTCCCTCGCTTGCTCCGGGGGGATTTTTACTGTATCTAACCTGCTCTGTTTTTGAGAAGGAAAATGCCGATCCAGTGGCCTGGCTCACCGAGCATCATCCGATCCAATTGATTCAGAAAAACTTGTATTCCGGTTATACGCAGCGGGCCGACACGCTGTTCGCAGCCTTGTTTCAACGCTCAGCGTAAATGCATCCAGCGAAGCGTATGTATCCATTCGTTATTTCGAGATAAGCGCAGTTGGTATTGTCCATAGGGAAGACCTTCTCCCGGCAGAAGAAAGGATTGTTTCCCTGTTTGTTTATCGACGTTCATTGTTTTTACCCGGCTGCCATGCAGGTCGAACCAGTCGATCCGAATGGATCCCAGCGCTTCCGGGTTTTCGATGACCAGAAAGGTCGGGCCTTGTGCAGCGGGATTAGGTGCCAGGTAGGCAATCAGTTTTCCGGTCGGATTCGTTCCTCCGCTGCTATTGCAATTGGGCGGAAGATTCAAATTCAGGGTATCGATATAGAGTGCGGTGAACGTCGCGGTAGCGGTATCAATGATCTGTCGGATGCGAAACTGGATGCCTCCGGGTGTAGCCGTGGCAAGTGAATGCGCAAACTGATACGATTGGTTGCTGAGCAGGGTGCCGGGTTTTGCCGCCAGCTCGCCGATCTTGCTGAAGTTGGTTTCGCCGGATCCTTTTTGTTCGATCTCATAGCGCATGGCGCCGATGTCTTTGCTGTTCCATTGGATGGTTACCTGGCAATTGCTCCGCGAGGCGGACCCCGTCGCATACTCGATCAATAGTTTTCCGAAAGCTGTTTTCATATTGGGGATGCCGTATCCACTCCGATCGTTGGGGTTGTTGAATCGATCGGAGGATTCACGAAGTACTCGTATGATCCGCAGGTTGTTCACTTCCGGAAATCCTTGCCACAGGCAGGCGGCGAGTCCGGCCATATTCGGACAGGAAAAGGATGTTCCGTTTGCCGTGGCAATATTGTTGCCCGAGGATTGAACCAGCGCGGCAACGCCCACCGATACAAGATCGGGTTTGATCTGACCGTCGGCGCTGGGACCATAACTCGAAAACGAACCGACCACCCCGGCAGTATTCACGGCACCCACACAGAGGATGCTATCGGCATCGGCCGGCGTGATGATATATTTCCAACCATTGCCCCCTTCATTGCCAGCGGAGTTTAGGATCAGCAGACCTTTTTTAGCACCGATATCGGCTCCAATGGCCGACATCGTCGTATTGCCATTCATCTGCGCATAGGTGTAATTGAAGATCGGGTTATCGAAATCATAATAACCCACGGAGGAGGAGATCAGGTCGGCTCCGGCACTGTCGGCTCGTTCGGCACCGCAGACCCAATTGAATTCTTCGATCGGATATTCGGTGGCAACATCCTCCGTGCGGTACAAGTGAAAAGAGGCCTTGGGTGCTTTGCCAATGAATTGTCCGGGTATATTGGCTGCGATAGTCGATAAACACTGCATCCCGTGCGGGTGATCTTCCGTTACGCTGTTGTTTCGGGCAACAAAATCCCAAGTACTCAATACTTGATTGTTCGCGTTGATGCTGTCAAATGCTTTTAGCGTGGTGTAATTGTAAAATCCGCCATCCAGCAGCGCGATGTGCATGCCTTGTCCTCGTAATCCGATGTTGTGCAAAAAATCGCCTTGATGCAAACGGATCTCATTACCCGAAGCCGTTCCGTAATTGAAGTAGTCGCCTTGCGTACGCTGAGGAGAGGGCTCAATCATTACTTGTTCTTCTGCCTCAAATTTGTTTTTACCCGGCTCGGCGGTGGTGCGGGCGGCCAGTCCCGTGACCGACTGCACGAACGGAAGGGCATTGACCACATTGATGACATTGGGGTCGGTGGTTTGAATGGTGACGGCATTGAGCCATTTGGATTGATTCAGCAGCGTGAGGTTCGGAATAGCGGTCAGTTGGTTGAGTTGAGTGGTGCTAACGGGAAGGTCCAGACTATCGACCGGAATGTTATGTCGGGAGCGTTTGCTCAGGGCCCGGGGGGAGAGAAAGGCGGAGGGATTGGCCAGGGAGAAAGTGGAGCCGCCTTTGTGTTTGAGTCGAATGATGTAGCGGGAGAATTGGGTATTGCCTGGCAACGGGAATATACCGAGGATCGTGATCAGCAGCAATAGGTAAATGCGAGCGGGCATGTGGGATTAGTTGTGATCGATCATCCACTGCGTGATGCCAAAGCCGGTCTTGTAGGGGCCGCCGCTGCCGCCGGTATTGGGTTGATGTTCCCAGAGTTCGTGTTGTCGGTAGACCAGTCCGATATTCTTGGCGAATTTTTCTACCGAGCGCGTGTAGGAGGCAAATGCGTTGGTGTTGGTGATGGGCACATTCAGGATATCGTTGGCGGCTTCCACGGTGAGTACGTCGTTGTAGGTGCGTCCCCGGTAGGTGAAAGGCGCCGGTGTTCCGTCGATTCGAAAAACCCAATTGGTCATGTCATCGTCGTTGCTGAAGTTGTACAGTGGTTCGTAGGGGTCGGTTGGCAGGAAGCGATTTCCTTTCCAGCTGTATTCGGCCCGAAGGGGCTGGTGTAATTTGATGATGCGGCGATTGTCTTCCACCACTTCCAGTTGATCACTTGCCGGTGTGAGGTAGTAGGTGCCGTCTGGCAGCCAGGGTCGGCTGGCGGTAGAATCGGTTTGATAGCGTAGGATGCGATAGGAGGGGCGGCCCATGCCGTCGGTAAAAACGGCATCGATCACATGTTTGACCTGGTATTTGCGGATCTCGATGTTTCTGCCAAAATTGGGGAAGACCAATGAGTCGACCCGATAGGTGATGTATTTGCCCACGGTCAGCGGTGCATAATCGGAGAGGGGAGAAAAGGTGAGTGATTCGGTTTTATCCGAGCAGGACGGGATCAGGGCCAGCAGGCCAACCATCAGAAGGATGAGATAACGGGTGGTTTTCATGGAATCCGGAATCAATCCGAGTATGAAGTTACGAAAGTGTGCGGGATCGATGTTGCTCAGGGATTGTCTGTGCGCTGGATGATGCCGCCACCTATTACATCATCTTCTTCGTAGAAGACGGCGCTTTGTCCGGGTGCGATCCCTTTCACCGGGTGAAAGAACCGAACGCCAACTTGGTGGGCTTGGGCGGAAAGCACGGAGAGGGCTCCGGCATCTTTGTATCGGATCTTGGTGGTTACGATGGCCTGATCGGGGGCCTCTTCGTATTTGATCCAATTTATTTTAGCAACGGTCATCTCGCTGGCATCCAGGTCGGATTCGTCGCCCAATGTCACGGTGTTCTGTACGGGGTCGATGTGCGTGACGAATACTGGTTTGCCCAGTGCGATCAGTCCTTTTCGTTGTCCGATCGTGTAGAATGGATAGCCTTGGTGTTTACCCAAGACCTTCCCGGATTTATCGATGAAGTTTCCACCGTCGACCTGCGCTTCCAGTCCGGTTACATTTCTTTTCAGAAAGCCGCGGTAATCGTTATCGGGTACAAAGCAGATCTCGTAGCTCTCGTTTTTCTTGGCCAGTTCCGGGTAACCAAAATCATGTGCCATTTGTCGGATCTCGGTTTTTTTATAGGGCCCCAGGGGCAGCAGGGTGCGGCTAAGCAGATCTTGTTGCAATCCCCACAGCACATAGCTCTGGTCCTTGGTATGATCGATGGCTTTGGAGATCCCGTAGCGTCCGTTCTCGTGTTGTTTGATCTTGGCGTAGTGGCCGGTGGCGATGAAGTCGCAGTCGAGCGCATCGGCCCGTTTGAGCAGGGCCCGCCATTTGATGTGCGTGTTGCAGAGCACACAGGGGTTGGGGGTGCGTCCGGCCAGGTATTCCTCCACGAAATTATCGATCACAAAATCCCCGAATTCGTCACGGATATCCAGGATGTAGTGGGCGAAGCCATGCTCCACGGCGGCTTGGCGGGCATCGTTAAATGAATCGAGGTTGCAGCAGCCGGTCTCCTTTTTGCTGCCCCCGCTGGCGGCATAGTCCCAGGTTTTCATCGTGATCCCCACCACCTCATAGCCTTGCGCGTGCAGCATCAGGGCGGTGACCGTACTATCGATCCCCCCACTCATCGCTACCAGCACTTTTCCTTGTTTACTCATGTTGGGTGTGTATAAACGCGGAGCAAAGATACGAGCGGATTGCCCTCTATTTGGCTAACTTCCATGCCTCAATCTATGTTATGAGATCCATCATTTTACGGCTGTTGTTTTGTCTGTTAAGCTTCCCGGTCTGGTCGCAGGACCTCCCTTATTATCTCCCGGCGGGGGTAACCTATGATCCTGCGGTTCCCAAGCCAGCTGATGTCATTTATCATGAGGTGGGGGCCTGGCACATTACGCATGATCGGTTGGTCATGTACATGCAGATTCTGTCGAAGGCGGTTCCGCAGCGCATTCAGCTGGTGGATATGGGGCGCACTTATGAAGATCGCCCCCAGGTGTTGCTGGTCATCACCTCACCTCGTAACCATGCCCGGTTGGAACAGATTCGTTCCCAACATGTGCAGCTCACGGATCCGGCTGGTTCCGCTCCGTTGAATATTCGGGAGATGCCGGCCGTCGTTTGGATCGGGCACTCCATTCACGGAAACGAGCCCAGCGGGGCCAATGCTTCGTTATTGACCGCCTATCATTTGGCGGCGGCACAGGGGCCGGCCATCGAGTCGATGCTGGATAGCTTGGTGATCTTGCTTGACCCTTCGTTCAATCCGGATGGATTGCAACGCTTTTCCACTTGGGCCAATCAGCACAAAAGCAAAAATTTAGTTTCCGATCCCAATGCCCGCGAGTACAATGAAGTATGGCCGGGAGGGCGGTTCAATCACTATTGGTTCGACCTGAACCGCGATTGGTTGCCGGCGCAACATGTAGAAAGTCAGAACCGGCTTAAATGGTTCCACCGATGGAAGCCCAACGTGCTAACCGATCATCATGAACAAGGTAGCGATGCCAGTTTCTTTTTTCAGCCGGGAGTGCCCTCCCGCGTCAATCCCCTCACACCTGGTTCCAACCAGGTGTTGACTGCGCAGTTGGCGACTTTTCATGCGGCCGCCTTGGACAAAATCGGGTCGCTTTATTTCACCAAGGAGAATTACGACGATTTCTATTACGGAAAAGGATCCACCTATCCCGACATCAATGGTTCCATTGGTATTCTGTTCGAGCAGGCCTCTTCGCGTGGGCATGGGCAGCAAACCACGAACGGGCTGCTGACCTTTCCCTTTACGATCCGCAATCAATTCGTCACGGCGTTATCGACGCTGGAGGGAAGTTTGCGCTTACGCACCGAGTTGCTCGAGTACCAACGAAAATTTTATCAGGAGGCGGCAGCCCGCGCGGCGGCGTATCCGGTGAAGTCCTATGTTTTCGGAAGTCCTGCCGACCCTGCCAAGGTCAAGATCTTTCTGGAGATGTTGAATCGTCACCAGATCGAGGTTCGATCTTTGGCGGATAACAAGACTTGTCCGGAGTTTTCCCTGTCGGGATCGTATGTGGTCTCGCTCAATCAACCGCAGCATACGTTGATCCGAACCTTCTTCGAGAAAAATCGGAATTACCGAGATAGTTTGTTCTACGACATCACGGCCTGGACCATGCCGCTGGCCTTTGGTATTCCGTATCAGGAGCTCAACGGGATGCCGGGTACGGTGGACATGAAAATGCCGATGCAACCAATGACCGTTGAGGGAGGTCGTTCCGATTATGCGTATCTCATTCGGTGGACGGACCTGCAAGCCCCCGCGGTCTTGAATGAAATGTTGCGGGCCGGCTGGTTGGTCAAGGTCTCCACCACTCCCTTTACCCTGGGGGGGCGTTCTTACGAAGCCGGCACCTTGATGCTGCCCGTTCGCTTGCAATCCGTCACCGCCGAAAAGATTTTTGATCAACTGAGCAGCTGGGTTAAACAGTTTGGCATAACGGTGCAGGCGGCCAATACGGGTTATGCGGAGGCGGGTTCCGACTTGGGAAGCAGTCGTTGGGTGACGGTCCAACGTCCCTCCGTGGCCCTCCTGGTGGGGCCAGGGGTCAATGCCACCGACGCCGGAGAGGTCTGGCACCTGATGGATCAGCGCATGGGTATGCGGCTGACCTTGCTGGAGATCGCACAGTTCAATCGAGTCGATGTCAGCAAGTACAATACGTTGATCATGGTAGGCGGGAGCTATACTGACTTGAATAAGGATAAAATGAAAGCTTGGGTACAAGCCGGCGGCACCTTGGTGTTGACCGAGGAGGCCAATCAGTGGGCACAACAGCAGGGCTTATCCGATCTGAAATTCAAACGTCCCCGAAGCGGTGTCGACAGCACCCAATGGTTGTCGTATGCCAGCCGCGAGCAATATGAAGGGGCTCAGGCGATGCGGGGGGCGATCCTGGAGGCCAAGATCGATCCCACCCATCCGCTGAGTTTTGGCTACACCACGCCCACCGTGAGTATATTCAAGGCCAACCGGGTATTTCTGGAGAAAAGCCGTAATCCATTTGGCACGCCCTATGTCTATACGGCCAATCCCCTGCAAAGCGGCTGGATGAGTGCCGAAAACCTGGAGGCTGTTCGGGGTGGTGCCGCCGTGCAAGTGACGGTCCAAGGCCAGGGCCGTATCATCCACATTGCCGACAATCCCCATTTACGGGCCTATTGGCTGGGTGGCAGCAAACTTTTTATGAACGCCGTTTTCTTCGGAAGACTGATCGAGTCGGGTAGTGCTCGCACGGAGGAATAACGCAAACTGCTTGCGCAGAAAAACCCTATATTCGTCGTCCTAATTTTTATTTACGAACTAAAACAGAGTACTATGATCAAAATGCAAGTCATCGGAAACCTGGGAAAAGACTGTGTGGTCAACGCGGTCAATGGAAAAAATGTCATCAATTTTACCGTGGCGCATACGGAACGTTTCCGGGATAGCCAAGGTAACCAGCAGGAAAAGACCATTTGGGTGGATTGTGCGTATTGGACCGACCGCACCAACATCTCCCAGTATCTCACCAAAGGCAAGCAAGTTTATGTGGAAGGCCAACCCGAGGCCCGTTCCTTCCAACGCAACGACGGCACCCCCGGCGCTTCCTTATCGCTTCGTGTTCGCGAGGTGCAATTGTTAGGCGGACGCCCCGAAGGATCCTCCGCTGCAGCAGGTCAAGCCCCCGCCGCTTCGATGAGTGCCGCGCCCGCGCCCGCTGCCAACGATCAGATGGATGATCTTCCCTTCTGAGCGAAACTCATATCACTTGAAAGCCCCCTTGGGGGCTTTTTTGTTTTTAGTGGGTGAACCTGCTGCCATCCGGTTAATTTTGCGACATGCAGGAACGCCTGATCCCCTACGATCGCTTATCGGATTTCACCCGATCGGTGTTCAGTCACATTGGATGCAGCTCCGAGGAGGCTGCCCTGGCCACCCGCGCCTTACTGTCGGCCGATCTGCGTGGCATTGATTCGCATGGGGTGGCTCGCTTAAGCGGATACATTCGCCTCTGGGAAGTGGGGCGGGTGAATGCCAGGCCCCACATTCGGGTGATACACGAGACGCCTTCCACCGCGGTGGTCGACGGCGACCGGGGTTTAGGCTTGATCGTGGCCTCGCGGGCTATGGACATCGCTCGAGAAAAAGCCAAACAAGTTGGTACCGGATGGGTGAGTGTACAAAACAGCAATCATTTTGGCATTGCTGCTTTTCATGCGATGCAGGCATTGGAAGATGATATGATCGGTTGGGCGATGACCAATGCCAGTCCCCTGGTAGCACCCACCTTTTCAAAAGACCGTCTGCTGGGTACCAACCCCATTTGTGTGGCTGCGCCCGCCGGAGAAGAGCCACCCTTTGTGGCGGATCTGGCCACCACGACGGCTGCCAATGGTAAGTTGGAGATTCTGCAGCGAAAAAATACCGAAGCCCCATCCGGATGGGTACAGGATGAAGCGGGCAATCCGTCTACCGATCCAAATATTTTAAAATCCGGCGGAGCCTTGTTGCCGCTGGGCGGCGATCGAGATCACGGATCGCACAAAGGTTATGCGTTGGGGGCGATTGTAGATCTGTTCTCGGCGTTGTTGAGCGGGGCCAACTATGCGCCTTGGGTTCCTCCCTTTCCGGCCTATGTGCCCATGCCGGCGCAACAACCCGGGAAAGGTATCGGACATTTTATGGGAGCGATGCGCGTGGATGCTTTTCGCCCCGTTGAAGATTACAAATCACACATGGATCAATGGATCCGGGGTTTTCGTGCGGCCCAGCCCATTCGGGCCGATCAACCGGTTCTCGTACCGGGTGATCCGGAACGTGTGGCACAGGCACAGCGTCTGGAAAAGGGCATACCGCTGATGGAAACCGTTATCCGGGATTTGCAGGAGTTGGCGGATCGGTTGAATATTACCCGACTGGACTGATCGATCAGATCACCAGCATCGCATCACCGTAACTGAAGAAACGGTACTTATCCTTGATCGCTTTTTTATAAGCCTCCATGGTCAGCTCATACCCGGCAAAGGCACAGGCCATGATCAGCAGACTGGTTTTGGGCAGATGAAAATTGGTGACCAGGGCATCGGCGATATTGAAATCGTAGGGCGGGTGGATGAAAGTGTTGGTCCATCCTTCCGAAGGCTTCATCAATTTCTGAGCCGTGAAGGAAGACTCCATGGCCCGCATGGTGGTGGTGCCGATGGAGCAGATGCGGTGTCCGTATTCTTTGGCCCGGTTCACGATGGCGCAAGCGGATTCGTCGATGTGATAGTACTCTGCATCCATTTTGTGTTTGCTCAGGTCTTCTACTTCGATGGGACGGAACGTGCCCAATCCCGTGTGTAAGGTGACCTCGGCGAAACGAACCCCTTTGATCTCGAGTCGCTTGATCAGCTCTTTGCTGAAATGCAGTCCCGCTGTCGGAGCCGCTACGGCGCCTTCATGCTTGGCATAAACGGTTTGATAGCGCTCTTTGTCCTCTTCATCGGGCTTGCGCTTGATGTATTTGGGAAGCGGGGTTTCGCCCAGTTTTTCCAGTTGGGCCCGGAAGGACTCCTCGGAATCTTCCCAGAGGAACCGGATGGTTCGGCCGCGGCTGGTGGTATTGTCGATGACCTCGGCGACCAGGTCCTCGTTGTCGCCAAAATAAAGTTTGTTGCCCACGCGGATCTTTCGGGCGGGGTCGACGATCACGTCCCAAAGACGATTCGGACGATTAAGCTCGCGCAGCAGGAATACTTCGATCTTGGCCCCGGTCTTTTCTTTACGGCCATACATCCGGGCAGGGAATACCTTGGTATTGTTCACGACGAAGCAATCCTTGTCGTCGAAATATTCCAGGATGTCCCGAAAATGTTTGTTTTCGATCACACCGGTGTGGCGATGGACGACCATGAGGCGGGCGTCCTCCCGTTTTTTAGCCGGGGTTTGGGCGATGAGGTTCAGGGGTAGGTCGAACCGGAATTGAGATAATTTCATGGTTTGAGCGTTGAAGCGGGTTCACGACACCTCACGGGCAAACGACCGGTCCGAGATCCTGCCGGCCTTACGGCGCCGGTGGGGTCTTCGTGAATGAAAAGTGTGCAAAATTAAGGGATTCGGCTGACTTTCGTCACCTTTTACACGACTGATTCTAGTTTGGGAATGGAGGCCAGAAGATGACGGGTGTAGGAGTCTTGGGGCGATTGGCAGACCTGTTCGGTGTCACCGGCTTCCACGAGCTGACCTTGTTTGAGGACGATCATCCGGTCACATAGGTAGCGAACCACCCCCAAGTCATGCGAGATGAACAGGCAGGTAAATCCCAGATCCCGGCGCAGATCGTTCAACAGGTTCAGCACTTGGGCCTGGATGCTGACGTCGAGGGCGGAGACCGATTCATCGCAAACCAAAAAATCCGGTTCCAAGGCCAGGGCCCGGGCGATCACGATCCGTTGCCGCTGACCGCCGCTGAACTCATGCGGATAGCGGTCGTAATGCTCCCGCTTCAACTGCACCCTTTCGAGCCAGTTTTGTACCTGGTTTTTTTCGTCCGACCGGCCGCTGACCTTCCCATGCACCCGCAGCGGCTCCCCGATCGCCTCGCCGATGGTCATTCGGGGATTGAGCGAGGAATACGGGTCTTGGAAGACCAGCTGCAACTGATGTCGTTTCAAGGGCCATGCAGTCGGATCGATCTTGGCCAGGTCGGTTTGGTGGAACCAGATGGAACCGGCCAGGGGCTTGAGCAGTCCGAGCATCGCACGGCCCAGAGTCGATTTGCCGGAGCCGGATTCTCCCACCAGTCCCATCATCTCTCCTCGTCGGATATCAAAACTGACCGACCGAACGACCGAGGTGAATGTTGCTTTGGAAGTCAGCCAGTGCTGTTGGGTCGGATAGCCGATCTCCAAGGCTTCTGCCCGTATAAAGGTTTCGGCGGAAAGTGTTGGTGGGGCAGCCTGCGGTGAAGCTGTTTGGCCTGTGGGCAGCGGCTGTAAAAAATCACTGACCAGCGGTAGGCGCTTTCCTTTTGGATGAGCGGCGGGTCGGCAGGCGATCAGGGCTTTCGTGTAAGGATGTTTGGGATTTCGGAAGATGGCCGGATTGTTGCCCTGCTCCATCAAGGCTCCCTTATAAAGCACGGCTACGCGATCGGCATACTGACTCACCAGCGCCAGGTCGTGGCTGATGAACAGCACGGCCATCCCGCTACGTTTCTGTTCATCCTTGATCAATTCCAGGATTTCTTTTTGTACGGTTACATCGAGGGCGGTGGTGGGTTCATCGCAGATCAGCAAGTCGGGACCACAACAGATCGCAGCTGCGATCAGGATCCGTTGTTTTTGTCCCCCACTGAGCTGATGCGGATATCGATGGTACATCGAGGCCGGATCGGGCAGTTGCACCCGCGCCATCCATCGCAAGGTTTCTTGTGCAGCGTTGCTTCGGTTGAGAGATTGATGTTTTTGCAGCACCTCTGCGATCTGTTCACCCACGGTCAGCAGCGGATTCAGCGCGGTCATGGGTTCTTGAAACACCATGCTGATGTGTTTACCGCGCAGGGTATTCATTTGTTTGGAAGACAATCGCAGCAGGTCGATCATTTTTTGCTTCGGTGCCTGAAACATGATTCGTCCGGTGGGCGGTGCCGAGCCGGGCGGCAGCAGTTGCAAGATGGAGAGGGCGGTAACCGATTTTCCGGAGCCTGATTCACCGACCAGTCCGAGGAACTCGCCAGGTTCAATATTCAAGTCGAGGGATTGAATCGCCGGAGCAGTCGTAGCCTCCGAGGAAAAGCGTACGTGGAGATTTTCTATGGCGAGCAGGGGCGGCATCAGGGTTGAACAACCTGAATGGTAAGCGTCTTGGGGGGTATGGGATAATAGGCCAGACACTGTACACAATTGCTGTTTCGGTTGGATACGATCCGATAGGAGAACGTGTCTCCTACGCGCAGCGCATCCGGGAATTCGCAGGAATTATTGAGTCCGAAGGCATTTGTGTATGTTATGTTGGTGGTGGGGTCGGTCCAGCTCGCTGCAACCTGCGTTGTATCCAATCCGCCATTCAATACGCTCAAGGTGTAATTGTCGCAAATGCCAATGATCTCCACACGGCCTTGGTAGATCGGGCCACTTTCAGTTTTTTGGCAACCGATAATATTGAGCAGCCACCAGGATAAAAGCAGGATCAGGGCAGGCATTGGTTAGAATTTCAGGTGGCGAACGGTTTGTCCCCCGTGGATCAATTGTTTGAGCGAGTCGATTCCGATCTTGAGGTGGTTTTCGACGAATTGAGAAGTGATTTGTTTGTCGCTCTCCTCTGTTTTTACCCCTTCGGGGATCATGGGTTGGTCGCTCACCAGCAACAACGCGCCGGTGGGGATTTTATTGAAGAAGCCGACGGTAAAAATGGTGGCGGTCTCCATGTCGATCGCGTAGGCCCGGATCTGTTGGAGGTATTCTTTGAAAGGCTCGTCGTGCTCCCACACGCGGCGATTGGTGGAGTAGACGGTGCCGGTCCAATAATCCACTTCGTAATCACGGATCGTGGTGGAGACGGCTTTTTGCAGTGCGAAGGCGGGCAGGGCGGGTACTTCAGCGGGGAAATAATCGTTGGAGGTTCCTTCGCCTCGAATGGCGGCGATGGGCAGGATCAGGTCGCCCAATTTATTTCGTTTTTTGAGTCCACCGCATTTCCCCAAAAACAACACCGCTTCCGGCTCGATGGCGGTGAGCAGGTCCATGACCGTCGCGGCCGTGGGCGAGCCCATGCCAAAATTGATGAGGGTGATGTCATTGGCCGTGGCGCAGGGCATAGGACGATCGGCTCCGACGATCGGCACGTTGTTCCACTTGGCAAATAGGTTCAGATAATGGCTGAAGTTGGTGAGCAGAATGTACTTGCCAAACTTATCCAGGGTTTGTCCCGTATACCTCGGCAGCCAGTTTTTGACGATCTCTTCTTTTGACTTCATGCACTCGAAATTAATCATTTAGTTTTGAAGCATGCTATCGCTCTCTGCTGATCTCTCGGTGCCCCCTATGCGCGTGGTAGCGGGGCGGGAGGAGATCTTTGATCCGTGTCGACGTAAATGGGTGGCCCTCACGCCGGAGGAATGGACCCGTCAGCGACTCCTGCAGCAATTCATCGAGGTGCTGCATATTCCGGCCGGCTGGATCGCCGTAGAGAAAGAGATCGACCTGAACGGACTTCGCAAACGATACGATGTATTGGTGCACGATGCGTCCGGTACCCCGCAAATACTGGTGGAGTGCAAAGCACCCGAGGTGTCGTTGAACGCAGCCGCCATGGAACAACTTTTGCGCTATCACATACGACTGCCTGTTCCGTTCCTTCTCCTGGCCAACGGAAACGAGATCCGATGTTGGAAGCGATCGAACGGTGACTTGGAGGAATGCCGCGAGTGGCCATCTTTCGGAAAATAACAGTTTGATTTCCGTCTTTTTCACTTGGAGTTGGCCCGCACCACCCGCTATTTTGCACGCTCAATCTTCATTATGCGTGTATGGATGGTTCTTTCGTTACTGGGATTTTTATCCGCCTGTAAAAAAAATTATCAGCTCTCCACCGTCGAGCAACCGGTATTGTACTCGGTGGAGCAGATCAATGAACGGGTGTATGCCGCTTGCCGGGAAAAAGGAAAAATGGAATGGTCGGCTGTGGACGCGCACTTGTTATGGTCGGCCATCGCTCATTCCGATTCTATCGTGGCGGTGGGGTATCAACCCCGGTATTTTCAATCGTATCCGGGTTGGTTGAGCGAGATCGATCTGTCAGGCAGTGCTTGGCGACATGCCAAAGAGCAAGTTGTGGCAGAGACCTTATCTGGCGGCGGACGGTTGATGGATATTTGGCCGGAGCGATTCTTGCCGGTGCTGCTGTTTCGGATATCAGGTATAGCGGACCTGAATCGATTGCGTCATTCCCCTTTTGTGCGCTATGTGGAGCCCCTGAGTTACGATCCTAATCTGGGGTCGTTGGTCAACCAGACCGAATCCTCCAGTGGTTGTGGCAGCAACACGCCCAATTGGGATATTCGGTCGGGGGTTCATTACACCAACATTGCTCCGGATGCCAAGCAATCTTGGAATTACATCCCGCCTGGCATTCCGCAGGCGTGGAACAGGAGCAGCGGAAAAGGAATAAAAGTTTTCGTGATCGATACGGGTTGTTCCTGGGGGCAAGAGAATCTGGGGGTTACGTTCAACTCGGGGGCTTCTGCCGGTCGCTCGTTGGAGCGGATCGTGACACTTCCTCAAAACACGGTATTGGGTATTCCGGTGGGATTGCCGGAAAGCTCGCACGATGGTTGTGGACATGGTACGTCGATGGCCGGTGTGGTGGGTGCTCCGAGGGGAGTGGATGGCAATGCTGTGGGCATTGCCTACAATTGCGACCTGATCACTTGTCGGGCAGCCAGTGATGTTTTTTTGGATGAGCCGCGCGAACTGAAGGGGGTGGTGGATGCCTTTACCCATGCGGCCAATCGAAGGGAGGTGCGGATCATCAGCATGAGTATGGGACGGATCACCAGCAGTTCGTATCTGACCGATGCGATCCGGTATGCGCACGGAAAGGGAAAATTGATTTTTGCTGCGGCGGGTACGTCGTTTCAGTGGACGGCCGGGTGGACCGGCGTAATTTTCCCGGCTTCCCTTCCGGAGGTTCAGGCAGTAACCGGCGTGAAGAGTACCGCTGCTTTGGTTGCCTGCAAGGTTTGTCACAAAGGTCCCGAGGTTGATTTTGTAGTGACCATGGAAAACAGTACCGATGGTATGTATCCGCTTTCCCTGGCCGATGCGGGTGATTGGCCTTCTACCGTCGGGGGTTCCTCGGTAGCCACCGCCAGCATGGCGGGGATGGCGGCCTTGGTTTGGTCGAGGTTTCCGCGGTTGAGTCGGGATCAAGTCTTGAGTCAGTTGCAGCGGCACAGCAGTAGCTACCCCCGGCGATCGCTCAGTTTTGGCTGGGGCAGATTAAATGTGGATGCGGCTACTCGTTGATCCAACAAAAAAAGGGGCCGAAGCCCCTTTTGATACGGTCGATTGAAAAAATATTACGGGAAGATCCCCAACTCTGCATAACTGGTGCCCACTTTGTTGATGGCCACGACATAGGCGGCGGTGCGCATGTCGGGGATGGTGGGATTGGCTTTCCAGGTATTCATGATCTCGTGTGTGGCGGTGATCATGGTCTCTTCCAGTCCGCTGTAAACCAGGTCTACTTCATCCGGACCATGCAAAATGGATTCGCGTTCGGTCTGTCCTACTTTCTTTCCGGACAGGGCCTCCATTTGTCCGAGTATATGTGCGTTCTGGTTTTCGGTAAATCGTTTTTCCAGCCGTCCGTAGCGTACATGGCTGAGGTTTTTGAGCCACTCGAAATAGGAGACGGTTACGCCTCCGGCGTTCAGGTACATGTCGGGTATAACAATGGTTCCTTTTTTCGCGAGGATCTCATCGGCTTCGGGGGTAAGGGGACCATTGGCCGCCTCGCCGATCAGCTTTGCTTTTATGCGAGGAGCGTTTTCGCCATCGATCACGTTTTCCAGTGCGGCCGGGATCAGGATGTCACATTCTTTTTCGAGTGCTTCTGAGCTTTTTGCAAAGTTCTTAGCTCCGGGAAAGTTCAGGATCGATCCGGTGGATTTGCGATGTTGAAAAACGGCATCCACATCCAATCCGGCATCGGATTCAATGGCACCTTCGTATTCGGCCAGGGCCACGATCTTGGCACCGGCTTGTTGGAAGAATTTAGCGGAGTGATAACCCACGTTGCCAAGTCCTTGTACGATGACACGTTTTCCTTCCAGTCCCGTGTTCAACCCCAGTTTCTGCATGATGTCGGGCATGTTGCAAACTTCCCGTACGCCATAGAATACACCGAGTCCGGTCGCTTCCCGACGTCCGCGCACCCCGCCTTGGGTGATGGGTTTACCGGTGACGCAACCGGCGGCATCGATCTCGCCCGGGTGCATGGCAGCATAGGTATCCAGGATCCAGGCCATTTCTCTTTCGCCGGTTCCATAATCGGGCGCGGGTACGTCGGTACCCGGACCAATAAAGTTCTTCTTGATCAGTTCCGCGGTGTAGCGGCGGGTGATCTTTTCCAGTTCGTAAGTGGAGTATTTTTTTGGATTGATCTTGATGCCGCCCTTGCCCCCGCCGAAGGGAACATTGACGATGGCGCATTTGTAGGTCATCAGAGCTGCCAGCGCCATCACTTCGTCCTGGTTGACCTCCGCGGCAAAACGGATACCACCTTTGCAAGGGGTTTTGTGATGGGAGTGTTGTACCCGGTAGGCTTCGATCACTTCGATGGATCCATCGTCGCGCTTGACGGGGAAACGCATTTGATACACGGCGTTGCATTCCTTGATCTGGTTGAGGATTCCTTTGTCCCAAGTAGTGAATGCGGTCGCTTTGTCGAAGCTGCGTTCGACGGCGCCAAAAAAGCTGTAGGGTTTGTTCGACATGCGGGAGGTTTTATGGTTGAGCAATCGTTTACGGAAGAGATGAAGTTGGTTCAGGGACGTTTTTCGAGCCGGGTGATCTTTTTATCCAATCGGACCAGGTAAATCGTGATCCCCAGTAAGATGGTCAACATCACCGCGATCACCACATAGATACGTCCGTCGCTGCGAAATTGGTCGGCCATGGTCACGCTAGGTTTGGCGACGGATTGTAAGAGGTGGAGGCTGCCGGCGAGTACTTGGTTCATGAGGCAAGTTGTTTTTCTTTGATCGATTCCATTCGGATCCGCAACGTGGCGATCCACACGCCCAGGAGGGTCCACCCGATCACGGCCGGATAAAAAACCAGCCGCATGTCGGAGCTGATGTCATTTTTCACATCCAAGGCGGGGTTGCCGTCTTGTCCGGGGTGCAAACTTTCCAATACCCTTGGCAAGATCCAGATCGCGGGGAAAAGGATCACGTATGCAAAGATGTTGTACACCGCGCTGATGCGGGCACGTCGGTCGATGTCGGGGATGGAATCGCGGAGCACCAGGTAGGCAAAATAGACAAGCAGGGAGATGGCGGCTCCGATCAGCTTGGGGTCGCGGGCGATGGTGCTGAAGGAGTCGGCAAAGGAAACATTCGGGTCGGCCCAGGTATAGGCTGCCCAGATCGCTCCGGTTGCGTATCCCAGCAAGCCAAACAGCATGCCCACGCCGGCAAAATGACGGCTGGCCAGGTCGTGTCTACGGTCCATACTGTTGAGGTAGCGTATGGCCTGTACCACGGAGACGGTGAAGAGGATCATCATGCCAAACCACATGCAAACATGGAAATAAAGGTTGCGGATGGTTTCCTGTAGCAGGGGGAGTTTGGGGACGGGACCCAGCAGGCCGGCCGTAAAGGTGTAGGTCAGGAGAATAATTCCGGTGATTTTCCACCAGGAACGATACATATAGCGAGGTACTGCGGGCATGAACGGGGTCCGATGAAGGACGGTGCTGCAAAAGTAAGGTGTGACCGGAGAACCTATCGTACGTTCGGGTCGTTAAATTTTTACTCTTTCCAGATAAAGGGGAATAGAACGGTCGCCAAAATGACCACCAGCCCGTCGAGGGCCAGGAGTAGTCCCACCGTCACCCAGTCCACGCCGCTGCCCACCCGGAATTGGGTATCGGCGATCTGTTGCAACAAGATCAGCTGCGGGAGGATCAATGGAAATCCCAAAATGGCCAGAATGGCGGCATTTTGCTGGGCTTTCGCCGCAATGGCGGCTAAAAATGTGAAGACCAGGCTAAGGCTGATCCCACCCAACAGCACAATACCCAAAAAGCCCATGGCATGCAAGTACGGAGCACCTAAGAAAAGACGAAAGAGGACCAGGCTGATCAAACTCATCGCAGCCATCAGCAAGACATTAAAAAGCAGTTTGGCCAGTACAATGGTGATGGGATGCGCCAGCGTGTAATAATAAAGCCAACGTCCGCGGCTCTCCTGCAAAAATCCTTTGGCTACGGCATTGGTGCAGATAAATAATTGAATGATCCAAAAAAGTCCGTTCCAGACCCGCGGTTCCGGGGTGTCCATCGATAAATACAACACAAACAGGGTCGACACAGCGTACAAAAGGATCCCGTAAAAGCTGTATTGCTGTCGAACCTCCAACAAGAGGTCTTTTTTAAATAGCGTCCAGATGGCTCGGGTCATGAGCGGTCAGCCGGTTTAAGGGTTATCGTAACAGCTTCGGCAGCGGGGCTCGTAGGAGTCGTTGGCACCCAACAATACTTGTTGGTCGTTTCCGACTTTTCGGTAAGAGTAATTGGCAATATGACCGCATTGCACACAGATCGCGTGCAGCTTGGTTACGAAATCGGCTTTGGCCAACAGGTTGGGCATTTGACCGAAAGGTTTTCCCAGGTAGTCCATATCCAAGCCCGCTACGATCACTCGAATTCCTTTTTTGGCCAGTTCATCACAAACATCGGCCAGATCACTGTCAAAAAATTGTGCTTCGTCAATGCCGATCACGGCAGCATCTCCCGTCAGCTCCAGGATCATGCGGGAATGTTCGACGGGTCTGGAATCGACGGCATTGGTATCGTGCGATACGATCTGTTGCTTGTCGTAGCGTGTATCCAGGGCGGGTTTGAAGATCGCAGCTTTCTGGTTGGCGATCTTGACCCGCTTCAGTCGTCGAATTAATTCTTCCGTCTTGCCGCTGAACATGGATCCACAGATCACTTCGATGCTGCCTCGACGGAGTCCGCTGGTATTGGGTTCGATGAACATGTGATTTATTCCTATTTTTAGGTGGGTAGCCGAATTCAAAAATAACGGAATGGAACGATTCAGGCAGTTAGTGGAGGAATTGAATCAGCAAGTACAGGCGGGAGCCAGCCCGGAGCTGCTCCGTCAAACATTGGCCTTGCTGCAGTTCGAGGTGGATCGGCAGACGGGTTCCACTACCCGTTCGTTGGGAACGGCCAAGGTAGCCGTGGTGTTGCCCACTCCCGCCGTCAGCCTCGAGCGTTCCCCCGACCTCGACACCCCAACGACTTCCCCCGCCCCGCGCGTACTTTTTGATGAAGAGTTTGTTGTGGAGCAGCTTACCGCACCGATGGTTTCCGCACCCGAGACTAGCGTGGCCGAGTACAATGTGATGGAAGAAGTTCCCACCTTATACATGCACCGAAACGCCGAGTTGAACGAACAGCTGCTGACTGAAATTCCTTCGGTGAACGATCAATTGAACGTGCCCGTTTCGGTTCAGCACGATAGGTTGCAAGCAGGACCCGTCGCCGACCTGCGAAAAGCCATCGGTATCAATGAGCGGTTCCAGTTCATTCGGGAACTGTTCCGGAGTGATGAGGCGATGTACGAACGGAGCATCAAGACCATCAATCAGTTTCAGGTCTTTCCGGAAGCAGATCTTTGGATCAATCGCGAACTCAAAACAAAACTCGGTTGGCCGATCGATCACCCCTTGGTCAAGCTTTTCGATCAATTGGTCAAAAGACGATTTTCCTGAATGTAACGCAACACGCGGTCTACAGCCCCCGTGCGCGCTTGTACAAACCGGCCCGCCCTTTCCCCCATGGCATCGGCCTGCAGAGGATCTTCCAGCCATGCTTCCAGTTGCCGTTGCAGCTGTTCCGATGTTTTTTCAGTTGGTAGGGTATACGATCCGTTCGTGCGGGCCAGCTCCACGGCTTCGCGGTATTTTTCGATGCGCGGTCCGGTGATCACCGGACGGGCATAGACCGCTGCTTCCAATACGTTGTGCACGCCTCCATGGGTCAGCCCGCCGCCCACATAATTGACCCATCCATATCGATACAACTCGGCGAGGAGTCCGATGCGATCGATCAACAGTACCTCCGTATCCCAGTTCTTTTGTGCCGCGATTTCCGAATACCGCACGGCTGTGGGGAATTGTTTTTGCAAGGCTTGCAGGTGGTTGCTGTCGACTTCATGGGGCACCAAAACCAATGCTATGCCGCGTGCTTGCAACCAGGGCTGAACGGCCGACCAGAGGGCTTCATCGGCCGGCCAACTGCTTCCGACGATGACGGCTTTGCGGCCGGATAATAACCGATGCGCGGTTGATCCGGTTGCCGGCAGCTGCGCCAGGGTCCTTACCCGATCGAATCGGGTATCGCCTCCGATCTCTACGTTTTGTCCGATCCCGATCTGTTCCAAAAGTTTTTTCGATAATTCATCCTGGACAAAAATGTGATGAAAGCGGGTCAGCATTTTTCGGGAGAGACGACCATACCATCTGAAAAAAGACATGGAGGGGCGGAAATAGGCCGATACTAACAGCAGTGGAATATTTCGATAGAAGATCTTTTTCAAGTAGAAGAACCAGAACTCGTATTTCACGAAGATCACCAGCTTGGGCTCCACAATCTCCAAGAAGCGTTTGGCGTTTCGGGGGCCGTCCATCGGCAGGTACTCCACCTGATCCGCCCCGACAAAATGTTTCTGATGTTCGTAGCCGGAAGGGGAGAAGAAGGTCAGTAAAATACGATAGGACGGGTAGTTTTTTCGGATCGACTCCAAGAGGGGTCTTCCTTGCTCGAATTCACCCAGCGACGCACAATGCATCCAGACCAGGGGCCCCTTTCCCCGGAGAACTTCCAACCGATCGAAAATGCCACGTCGACCCTCTACCCAAGCCCTGGCCTTGGGATGAAAAGGAGCTGCCAAACGCAGGAGCAGGGGATAGGTCCAGCAGAAAAGTTGATAGAAGAATTGACTCAACCCAGTGTTTTTGGTACCGGGGACAAAAGTAATTCAATGCCCATTACCCCGGGGTTTTCAGTTATTTTTGCCCCCGTCAATCAACGTTATGCGACCTATTCAGATGGTAGACACCCGAAGCCAGTATCACCGGATCAAATCCGAGGTGGATCAGGCGGTCCTTGATGTGCTGGAGAGCTCCGCTTTTATCCAAGGCAAACCGGTGCAAGACCTGGCTACCGAATTGGGTGCGTATTTGAATGTATCGCACGTCATTCCCTGTGCCAACGGTACGGATGCCTTGCAGATCGCGATGATGGCGCTGGGACTCAAACCTGGCGACGAGGTCATCACACCGTCGTTTACCTATATCGCCACGACGGAGGTCATCGCTTTGCTACAGCTCACACCGGTGTTTGTGGAGGTCGACCCCCAAACGTTTTGTATGGATCCGGAGTCGCTTCGAAAGGCTATTACACCCCGGACCAAAGCCATCGTGCCGGTTCATTTGTACGGCCAAGCCGCACCCATGGAACCCATCTTGCAGATCGCCCAGGAACACGGCTTGTTTGTGATCGAGGACAATGCCCAGGCCATTGGATGCGAGTATCGGTTCTCAGATGGCCGCACGGCCAAGACCGGTACACTGGGTCATATTGGTTGCACGTCGTTTTATCCTTCTAAAAATCTGGGTGCCTTTGGCGATGGCGGCGCCATTTTTACCAACGACGCGGCCTTGGCGGAACAATTGAAAATGATCGCCAACCATGGGCAGCGCACCCGATACTATCACGAGATCGTGGGTTGCAACAGCCGGCTGGATTCCGTACAGGCTGCCATCTTGCGCATCAAGCTGCGGCATTTGGATGATTACAATCAGTCCCGCCGCAACGTCGCCAGCCATTATGATCGGGTATTTTCGGCCCATCCAAAGATCACCACGCCGTATCAAGCTTCTTATTCCACCCACGTGTTTCATCAATACACCATCAAATTGGCGCCGGGCGTTGACCGTGACGGGTTAGTGAAATTTTTATCGGATCGGTCCATCCCCTCGATGATTTATTATCCAGTGCCCGGCCACCGCCAAGCCATGTTTGCTGCGTTTGGTACCGCGAAGGTGACACTCCCGATCACGGATGCACTGACCGACTGTGTGATCTCCCTGCCGATCCACACAGAAATGGACAACGATCAGCTGCAATACATCTCCGACGCTGTGATGGAGTACCTGAGTTGATCTATATGTACGACGCACTGGTAAAAAAAGAAAAAAAGCTGGCCTTGATCGGGCTGGGCTACGTGGGACTACCCATTGCCCTGGCCTTTGCTCGAAAGATCTCGGTCATTGGATTCGATATCAATCGGGATCGGGTGGAGTTGATGAAAAAAGGTATCGATCCCAGTAAGGAAATTTCGCCTGAAGCATTTGAAGCATGTGATATTGAGTACACGGATTCATTGGATACACTGCGGCAAGCCAGTTTCTATATCGTGGCCGTGCCCACGCCGGTGGATGTGCAGCATGCACCCGACCTCAACCCACTATTACGGGCTTCCGAGACGGTTGGAAAGGTGCTCAAAAAAGGGGATTACGTTGTCTTCGAATCGACCGTCTATCCGGGTTGTACGGAGGAGGATTGTTTACCTATCCTCGAAAAGATCTCCGGATTGAAAGTAGGTGTTGATTTCAAATTGGGGTATTCGCCGGAGCGAATCAATCCGGGTGATCTGGAACACACTCTTTCCCGGATCATCAAAGTGGTATCGGGTTGCGACGCTGAATCGTTGGATCAGATCGCCCGCACCTATGAATTGGTGGTGGATGCCGGGATACACCGGGCCTCCAGCATCAAAGTGGCGGAGGCGGCCAAGATCATCGAGAATACCCAGCGTGACCTCAACATTGCCCTCATGAACGAACTCTCGATCATTTTTGATCAGATGAACATCAATACGTTCGAGGTTTTGGAGGCAGCGGGCACCAAATGGAATTTTTTGAAGTTTACGCCCGGACTCGTTGGCGGACA
>SXXL01000016.1 GCA_005789565.1 Bacteroidota bacterium
AAGATGGTGTTCGTCTTGGAGACGGTGGCCGTGAGCTTACGAAGGGCCTGACTCATCAAGCGCGCATGCAAACCCATTTTACTGTCACCCATTTCTCCTTCCAATTCACTTTTCGGAACCAGGGCCGCGACCGAGTCGATCACCAATACATCGAGTGCACCGGAAAGGATCAGCCGATCAGCGATCTCCAGAGCCTGCTCTCCATAGTCGGGTTGAGAGATCAACAGGTTATCGACATCTACACCTAATTTCTTAGCGTATGAACTATCAAAGGCGTGTTCGGCATCAATGATGGCACACATGCCTCCTTTTTTCTGTGCTTCCGCGATCACATGGGTGGCGATGGTGGTTTTACCAGAGGATTCAGGGCCGTAGATCTCTACGACACGTCCGCGAGGAAGTCCGCCGATACCCAGCGCCGCATCCAAACCGATGGAGCCGGTCGAGATCACTTCTTGCTGCATCTCTCCTCGTTCGTTCATCATCATAACACTTCCCTTTCCATAGTCTTTCTCGATCTTGTCCATGGTCAGTTTGAGGGCCTTGAACTTCTCTGCGTTCGGGGCGGTTTCGGGGGCTTTTTCTGTCTTTGCCATAAGTTGTTTTTTAAAGGTCGTAGCCAGTTGGCTGAATGGTTAATAGGGCAAAACTAAGGGATTTAGCAAAATAAAACTAATATTTTTGGAGTTTTTTGCGGAATTTTTTGGGGAAAAACAACGGGAAGAGAGTTTAGAGAACAGGGTTTAGGGTTTAGAGAGCAGGGTTTAGGGTTTTGGCCTGAATGATAATACTTTACAAGTGTTAGGTTATGTGCTAAAGCCTAAACCCTGTTCCCTAAACAGTTAAGAATAAATCAAGTGGATGATCAACAGGCAACCCATCCCCACGCCATATCCGGTATAGACCTCTGTGGGGGTATGATCGGAAACCTCCAGCCGTGCGGCACCGATGGCACCGGCCAGTAAACTAACAATAGGCAGATAGATCCCGGCTCCGTAGGGGTGTTTGATCGACCAAAGACAGAGAAAGGTCAGCATCAGTCCCGCCGCGATCGTATGCAAACTGATTTTCATGCGTACATTGATCATCAGGGTTACCCAGGAGGCCGTCCACGTCGCCAGTGCCAGTCGCACCAATTCCACCGGATAGTCCGGCAGATTTTTCCAGACATACCAGATCCAAAAATACCAGATGCCGGTGGCGATCAGGGGAATGACCCGTTCGCGCTGGGTGCGCAGGTGGACCGACTCCAGAAATCCCACGGCTTTTAGTAACCCCACGGTCACCAATGGAAAGAACGTGTAAAGTGTAAAGGCTTGTCCGAGGATCAACCAGCGTTGCGCTTCCCGAAACCCCAGGAAAGCCGTCGAGGTTTCGCTGAATAAGATAAAGCCGATCCCCATCACCGGTATGAACACGGGATGAAAGACCCAGGAGAGGAATTGAAAAAAAATCTTGCCGGATCGCCTGTGCGTATGCGTTGCTTCCATCGGAGGGGCAAGGTACTGAATTGGTCAATCCGGAATACATAGGTATCTTTATCATCATGCTTCTTTCTGCACCGATCGGTTTTCGTTCGCTCCGTTTGGTCGGGTTCCTGATCTGTTGTTTACCCCAGTTGCTTTCGGCCCAAGCGTCGACCCAAAAATTCATCTCCACCTATCGACCGCTGGCTGATTCGCTCTCGGCCGCCTATGGTATTCCGGCCGCCGTGATCCTGGGGGTCTCGATGCTTGAATCCGGAGCCGGTACCAGCCGCAATGCCCGACTCTTGAAAAACTATTTTGGGATCGTGGGACGAAACAATCTGCTAAAAACACATGGCATCCGCACCCGATACAAGCAATACGCTTCCGATACGGACTCCTTCATCGATTTTTGTCGGCTGCTGACCCGAAAAAAATTTTATGCATCCCTGAAAGGAAATCCTCAGCCACAACATTGGATTCAATCCATCGCCGCCAGCGGTTATTCCGAGGCACCGGTCCTTTGGCAACAGCGCGTCTTGAGTACCATCCGTAAGAATCGTCTCTGATAATCCTTTTTTCTTCATGAACGAGCCTCGTCGAGTAGTTGGTTTTGTATCCTGGAGCACCATCCTGCTGTTGTTGGCGTCGGTCCTCTCCTCCACGCTCGGAATTTCCTGGACACCCTTCGATCGGATCAACCTGATCAGCGACCTGCTGGTCACCGATACAATACAACGGATGCCCACTCCTGCCGCCAAGATCGATTCCTCCCAACCGGCTCCGTCTCCCCGCCGAACCCTGGAGCACTATCAACTTCCTGCCCGTATCATCGGATTTCAGACCGATACCACCCAACCTTCTCTGCCCCGCTTTCTCGCAAAGCTGCATGCCCTGCGAACCACCCGAAAAGGAAAGGTCCGCATCGCGTATTTCGGCGACAGCATGATCGAAGGCGATCTGATGACCCAAACCCTTCGGCAACTTTTACAAACAGCCTACGGTGGCGCAGGAGTCGGATATGTGCCCATCACCTCGATCGTATCCGGTTTTCGACAAACGGTGCGGGCAGAATATAGTGGGGGGTGGACCGACCGCAGCTTCAAACAAAATCCCGGTGCTACTCCGTTGTACTTATCGGGACATGCTTTTGTCAGTACAGCCGACTGGGCCCGGTTCACCGACCGAACCATGGGCGACAGCTCGACTCGGCTCGAGAAATACCTGCTCTGCGGTCCCGACACCAATGCCAGCATTCAGCTCAACCAACAAGAGAAATTCTTTTCCGGCATCGCCCCCTTTAACCGAGTCCTTTTGAGTGCCGATGCCAACCGCACACTCGCCCTCACCGCCACCCCCAACACTCCACCACTCTTCGGTGTCTCTTTTGAATCACCCAACGGCGTTATCGTAGATAATTTTTCTTTTCGGGGGATCACCGGCATTGAACTGGCTAAACTTTCCGCCGGTTTGTTACAAGCGACCCATGAAACGCAACCGTACGATCTGATCGTATTTCAGTACGGCGTGAATTTGTTGTTTCGTCCCATGGACAAAGACTTTCGTTGGTACGGCCGCGCGATGCAACCCGTGGTTAAAAAATTCAAACAAGCCTTTCCCACCGCCGACGTACTCGTGGTCAGCACCGCCGATCGCGCGTTTCGCTATCAGGGAAATTATTCCTCCGCCATCGGAATCGATTCGCTGGTGCGGGTTCAGGCCACGATCGCCTTTCAATCCGAAACCGCTTTTTTCAATCAATTCGCCACCATGGGCGGGACCAACAGCATCGTCGACTGGGCCAAACGAACACCGCCCTGGGCCGGAAAAGATTACGTTCACCCCAATGCCCGCGGCGCAGCCTGGTTGGGTGAATCCCTCTATCGAGCCCTCCAGCGTGAATATCAACGCTACGTTCGAACCTTGAAACCTTCTGCACCACCGGCACCTTCTAACCCTTGACTCGATTCGACATACAAGCCCTGGGGGAACAATTCCTGTACGATCCCAAGAATCCGCTGCTGTTCAACAACGGCTTCTTTGTGTTTTTCTTCGCAGCCTTTCTGATCCTGTATTATTTATTGGGCCACCGCCTCGCCGCCCGCCGCTATGTATTCTGCTTCTTCTCCCTCTATTTTTTTTACAAGGCCAGCGGATCCTTCGTGGCACTCGTCATCCTCTCCGCCGTCGTCGATTATTATTTATCCAACGCCATTTACCGACAAACCCATCCCGGCTACCGCAAAGCACTCCTGCTCGGAAGCGTGGTGTTCAACTTGGGACTACTCTTCTATTTCAAATACACCGATTTCTTTTTGGAACTCTCCAACACCCTTTTCCAAACCGGATTCCAACCCCTGAACCTGCTGCTACCCGTGGGCATCTCCTTTTATACATTCGAGAACCTGAGCTACACCATCGATGTGTACCGCGGCCAACTCGAACCCGCCCGTAAATTCAGCGACTATCTGCTGTTTCTTTCTTTTTTCCCCAAGCTGGTCATGGGACCCATCGTCCGTGCCCACGATTTCGTGCCGCAGATCAATCGTCCATGGACCTTGCGCGAATCGGATTTTGCCCACGGATTTTATCTCATTTTCTCCGGACTCTTCAAAAAACTGATCCTCTCCGATTACCTCACCCTGAACTTTGTCGACTATGTATTCGATGATCCGGCTCGCTACAGCGGACTCGAAAATCTCCTGGCTGTATACGGGTATGCACTCGTCATCTATTGTGATTTCAGTGGCTATAGCGACGTGGCACTGGGTATCGCCCGCTGGCTGGGCTTTTCCCTTCCCGTGAATTTTCGCTCGCCCTACCAGAGCAACAACATCACGGAATTTTGGCGACGTTGGCACATTTCCCTCTCTTCCTGGCTGCGCGATTATCTCTACATCCCGCTCGGCGGTAACCGGGGCCGTTCGGTTGCCAGTCTGTTGTTTCCGGCGGGGTTCTTCGGGGCCCTGATCTGGTCGACCCACGTGCTATTCGGACTCGCACTTCTCTATTCCCTCCTCATCGCCCTGGCCCTGCTTTCGCTCTTTCTGATTCCCGCACTGATTCAGCGAAACAAACAAACTGCTTTTACGGGGATGAACCTGTTTACGACCATGCTGCTCGGGGGATTTTGGCACGGGGCCAGTTTTAATTTTCTGATCTGGGGTGCCTGGCATGGATTTGGCCTCGCCCTGCACAAGCTCTGGCTGTTGGCGACCGGTAACCGGATCGCCGAAACGCAACGTAATGGTCTTTTCTATCGCAGCGTCATGCTATTGCTCACGTTTCATTTCGTCTGCCTGGGGTGGGTCTTCTTTAAGGCCGATAACCTGGAGATCGCCGGCTCCATGTTGCATCAGATTACGAACGATTTTTCTTTCTCGGTATGGCCCGCCTTCTTTGAAAATTATAAAACCGTCGTTTGGATGATGGTCGTGGCGTTTCTGCTTCATGCCATTCCGGACGATTGGATGCCTACACGTATCGAACGCTTCGCTCGCTTACCGCTGATCGCCTACCTACTTGTTTTCGTCGGATTTGTGCTGCTCTATGGTGCGTTCAAGTCGGCCGAACCCGTGATGCCGATCTACCTGCAGTTTTAAAACTCCTTTCTCAGCCGAGCGACGGAAATGTTCAACTGTTCCCGGTATTTCGCAACGGTTCTTCTGGCCACCTGGTAGCCTCGCTGCGTCAGGATCTCCGTTAGCTGATCATCGCTCAGTGGATTCTTTTTGTCTTCTCCCTCCACCAATTCGGATAGGATCTTTTTCACTTCTCGGGTTGAGGCCTCCTCGCCGCTTTCCGTTTGCACTGCTTCGCTGAAGAAGAATTTCAATCGATAGGTTCCGAATTCGGTTTGTACGAACTTGCTGTTGGCCACCCGGCTGACGGTGGAAATGTCCAGCCCGGTCTTCCCGGCAATGTCTTTCAGGATCATCGGGCGCAATTCGGTCTCGTCCCCGCTCAAAAAGAAGGACTGTTGGTGCTCCAGCAAACACTGCATCACTTTGGTCAGGGTTTGTTGCCGCTGCTGAATGGCATCGATAAACCATTTGGCCGAATCGATCTTTTGTTTGATGAACAGGACGGCTTCTTTCTCCGAGCGATTCTTTTTGCTGCCGGCATCGTATTGCTTGAGCATGTCGCGGTACTCTTGACTGACCCGCAATTCCGGTGCATTGCGGCTGTTGAGCGTCAATTCCAGCCGACCCTGATGGTTGATCACGAAAAAATCCGGGATCACATATTGTTGTTGTTCGCTTCCCTCGGAAAGTCCCCCCGGCTTCGGATTCAGTTTCGTGATCTGCTGCAATACGTCCCGCAGATCCGAATCGGTCAGTTGCAAATCGCGCTGCAACTTGTCAAAATTCTTGCGGGTGAACTCTTCAAAATGATCGGACAGGATCTGTCGGGCCAAGGCAAAGTCTTTGCCTTCGGCCGATAGCCGATCGACCTGCAACAACAAACATTCCTGTAGGTCGCGGGCGGCAATGCCCGGCGGATCCAATTCCTGTACTCGCTTTAAAACGGCCTCCACCAATGAGGCCGCTACGTATATATTTTGCCGAAACGCGAGGTCATCTACAATGGCCTGAATGTCGCGCCGCAAATATCCATCCTCATCCAAGCTGCCGATCAATTGCTCGGCCACCTGTTGCTCCGTCTCCTTCAGTTCCAGCCAATGTATCTGGTCCAGCAACGAATCATAGAAACTGACGGTGGAGGCATCCTGAAAAGAGCGGTCCTCCATTTCCGGAATGCCATTGCCCGCCTGTAAGCGATACTCGGGGATCTCATCCTCGCCATCTTGTAAATAGGCACTGACATCGATGTCATTATAAATATCGGATACCGTATCGGAGGCAACTTCCTCCGATCCTTCGGCATAGTCTTCCGTTGAAGGAGCCACTTCTGCCGGTTCTGTCATTTCCCACTCGAGTGCAGGATTCTCTTCCAGCTCATCCTTGATGCGGGTTTCGAGATTGGCCGTAGGGATCTGCAGCAGTTTCATCAGTTGAATCTGCTGGGGAGAAAGTTTCTGCTGCAGTTTTTGTTGCAGCCGTTGTCCGAGCGCCATGGCCCTACAAAATTACGTGAACGTTCTCGGTCGGCCGATCAGAGGCTGCCCCGAATCACCTCACTCATCCGCATTCCTTTTTCGCGGAGCTGCTCTTCGGTCCACAGCAAACTGATGGAAGTTGATACACATCGACTCATGATGGCATCGCTGGCCGAAAAATCCTGATTGGTTTCCGCCTCGAGGCGGGATTTCACCTCCGGCGACAAACTATTCAAGGTCAGCGCCCTTTTCAGGTGATCCCATTTGCGGATATAGTGCCAGTTGTTGTTGTACCAATAAAAGCTTCCGGCCAATAACCCGGCTTCCCGCAAGGCCTCTACCGCCCGTTGCGTTTGCTCGGCCGTGGGCAAGAACCAGCTGATGAAACTGTGGCTGTCCCCCGCCGGATCCGGTACCCGACGAAATGAAATACCCGGGATCTCCGCCAAGTAGGCCTTCAGGGCCGTATGATGCTTTTGTTGTGTCTCAAGGAATTCGGGCAGGCGACGGATCTGGGCCAGTCCCACCGCCGAATGCAATTCCGAGATCCGAAAATTATATCCAACGAAGGGATGCAAGTCCGCCCCGCGATCCACGCCCAGGTGGTCATGTCCGTGATCGGTGTACCCATCGCATTTCACGTAAACATCCCGGTGGTTGGTCATCACCACCCCTCCTTCCCCACAGGTCATTGTCTTCACAAAGTCGAACGAAAAGGTACCGGCATCCCCGATCGTGCCTAATTTTTTTCCTTTGTATGTTCCGCCAATACTCTGACAGGCATCTTCCAGCAACCAAAGATGATGTTCCCGACAGATCGCCTGCAGGGCATCCATGTCGGCCATGCTGCCACACATGTGTACGGGCATCACGGCTTTGGTGCGCGGGGTGATCTTGCGACGAACCGATGCCGGATCTAACGTGAGCGTGTCATCGATATCCGCCAACACCGGTACGGCACCGACGCTGAGTATTGCCTCGAAAGAAGCCACGAACGTGAAACTGGGCATGATCACTTCATCGCCATATCCTACGCCCAACGCACTGAGGGCCGTGGTCAGCGCCGCGGTTCCGCTCGAAGTCAGCTGTGCATGGGCACAACCAAAGGTTTCACAAACGGCTGCTTCCAGTTCTTTTGATTTCCAATGTCCTTTTCGGGCAACGTCAAATCCATAGCGCATCAGAATGCCGCTGTCGATCACGTCCATCAGTTCTTTTCGTTCCAGGTCGCTCCAGCGTTCGTATCCAGGCATATAAACAGTTTGAAAAGTTTGAAGAGTTTGGCTATTGGATGGTCCAGGTTTGGGCTGTTCGAGTCAGCTTTTTTTCGACCGGAGTGCTTTCTTCGTTGGCTTGGTTGACGGCGGTGATCCAGTAGCGGACTGACGGTTCCTGATCGTTCAATACATCGGTCCATTTCAGGGGTTGAGAAACCGGTAAGATGGCGGCGATCTTTTTGGTCTCGAGGGTTCCCTTATAGATCACATAGTATTTCAGGCTGGCCGATTTTTTGGGGTCGGACTGGATCTCGATGGAAGCTTGGTTTTTTCCCGACGTCGTTACGGTGGCTTGCGGGATGGTCGGTTTTCCCTTGCTGAGCCAGGGAGTGGCGGGCACCAGCGCCGGTTCACGGTAATAGTTGTTGCGGAGACTATCGTTCCATCCATTATAATTTTTCTCGAACGATTTACTGCTGAAATAAACACTGCCCTGTACGTTCGGGGTCTCTCTCAATAACTTGATCTGGTTGGGTAATTCATTTGGGTTTTTCCACTTCAGGGAATTGGCTTCCCCCGCCCGATAAATACCATGACCGATGTACACATGTTTTCCATAGCTGTGCTTCGACCACCAATCGAGCAACTTTTCATACGCGATCTTACTGTGACCGATCTCCAGGTATAGTTGAGGGGTGACATAATCGATCCATCCCTTCCTCAACCAAAGGAGAATATCGGCATAGAGGTCATCGTAGTTGGTCACCCCCGCCTGGCTATCGCTTCCCTGCGGATCTGTTGATTGATTGCGCCAAACACTGAAGGGCGAAATGCCAAAGCGACAAGCCGGTCTTTCCTCCCGAATCACCCGATGAATGGCTACAATGATCGAGTCGCAATTGCTGCGACGCCAATCGTCCTTCGCCAGCGAGGTGCCGGACGATCGGTACCCCGCGTCATCCGGAAATTCTTTTCCGGGTATTTTGTAGGGGTAGAAATAATCGTCCATGTGGATCGCATCCACCGCATAGCGCTTGACGATGTCGCGCACGACACTGACCACGAATGCCTGTGCTTTCTTATTTCCCGGGTCGAAGTATCGCTTATCTCCGTAGGTGAGGAACCAGTCCGGTTGTCTTTTGGTCACATGATCGGGAGCGATCGACGAGGCATTAATGTTGAATACGGCCCGATATGGATTCAGCCAGGCATGAAATTCCATGCCCCGCCGGTGCGTTTCCTCGATCATGAATTGCAGGGGATCGTAGTACGGATTCGGGGCCTCTCCTTGTTTTCCGGTCAGAAATTCGCTCCAAGGCTCCAACGAGGAGGGATAGAAGGCGTCGGCAGCGGGACGAATCTGTACCACCAGCACATTCATTCCGTTTTGTTTGTGCAGATCGGCCAGCCGAATGAAATCGGCTTTTTGTTTGGCGGGGTCGTTGTTGCGCGATAGCGGCCAGTCGATATTACTGACCGTGGCGATCCATACGCCCCGGAATTCAGCTCGGGCTTGTCCCCGACCACACCAGCTTAACAAAAGAAAAAAAGAAAAAAGGGTAGCGTGTTTCAGTAGCATGATGCAAAACTACGTCATTCTCTCTCTTGGCGGAGTTTGTCGAGCAGCTGATTCAACTGGGCCGCTTCTTTTTCGTTAAGACTTTTTAATACCCCATCCATATCCGCTTCTCTCCGATCCAACCGCTCCAATAATTTACGTCCCTTGTCGGTGATCAGCACATCCACCAGGCGACGGTCCCGCGCACTGGTAACTTTTTTTACCAGGCCTTTGACGACCAGCCGATCCACGATCCGGCTGACATCGCTCATTTTTTCCAGCATTCGCTCCCGAATGGTCTGTGTCGAGATCGGATGCGGAAAACTTCCCCGCAGGATCCGAAGAATATTGAATTGCTGGTGCGTGATCTCCTCCTGATCGAAGATCGATTTGGTCTGATCCTTCAACCAACCAGCCGTATACAGGAGATTCACTGTCGCCTTTTGAAACTCATTGCGAAATTTCTTCTGGTGTATGTCTTTTTCTAGTGACATGTTTATTCATTATTACTATTCCGTGTTTATCCCCAGACCTTCGTCCCCTCGCTGCAATTGGCACAGATGTCGATGTTTCGGCGGCCCGACCAAAGTTTGCTACGAAAGGCCCGGTAGGCGGGGGAGCGCCAGATTTCTTGGAAGGATTGGGCTTTCAGGTCGCCCAACCGGTGCTGGGCATCCTTGTCAAAACAGCAGGGCGCTACCAGTCCGTCCCACGTGATCACCGGATCCTGCCAGAGCCTCCAGCAATGATTGGCGATCTTCCCTTTGAACCGCATGCCTTCGCCGGTTTTCTCATACCGGCTGTATTTTCCGATCGTTGGGATCAATCCGTTCGGGTCGTTTTCGTAATCATAGACCTGGGCGGTTTTCAGCCAAACCGCATCCACGCCGATTTCTTGTCCCAGATGCTGTACGTCTTCGATCTGGTGCTCGTTGGGCTTCACCACCAGAAACTGAAAGATGATAAAGGGCGTTTTACTTTTTAATTCTTTTTTCCACCGTACGATGTTCTTGGCTCCCTCGATCACTTTTTCCAATTTGCCGCCTACCCGGTATTGTTGGTATACGTCTTGCGTGGTGCCGTCGATGGAAATGATCAGTCGGTCCAACCCGCTTTCGATCGTACGCCGCGCATTTTCATCCGTCAGGTAATGGGCATTGGTCGACGTGGCCGTGTAGATGTTTTTATCCGCCGCATACCGAACCATATTTAGAAAATCCGGATTCAGGTAGGGTTCTCCCTGAAAATAAAATACCAGATAGGTGAGGTCTTTGTAGAGCTGATCGATCGTACGACGGAAAAAATCGGTTTGGAGCATGCCGGTGGGACGGGTAAAAGCCCTCAGCCCGCTCGGACATTCCGGACAACGAAGGTTGCAGGAGGTCGTGGGCTCAATGGAAAGGGAATAAGGATTGCCCCAGTGGATCGGGCGACGGATCAACCGACTGAACTGATAGCTCGCCCACAGCAGAGCAGCATTCCCCACGCGTCGAACCGTCAATTTAGAAATGAAATTTCGTGCATCCGATCCGTTCCATCCACTCATGTGCTAAAGGTAAATCGGAACGTGGTATCTTGTTCAGGCATGCCGCGATTTGATCATTATTATTCTTTTCACCTTCTCGGCGATACCGCGCTGGAGATCCGGCTGGGCGAAGGGATCGACCCCACCGTGCTGGAACGGGTACTGTCACTTGCGCAGCATTTCAAGCGCCATCCCCCGGAGGGATTGTCCGATATCATCCCCTCCTATAACCGGGTTACGCTGCGCTTCGATCCCTACCGGGTCGGTCCGGGTGCCTTGACCGACCTTATCCCCACGCTTTCCGATTCGCTTCCCGCTTCGGAAATCCATTCGCGTACCTCGTATCCAACGATCCATATTCCGGTTTGCTATGATGAGGCCGGGGCCACGGATCTCTCACTCCTGAGTGAGCAACTGCACTTGTCTATCCCTGAGATCATTCAATTGCACACGGCTCAACCCTATCGGGTTTATATGCTCGGATTCTTACCAGGCTTTCCTTACCTCGGCATCTTGCCTGAGCCGCTTCAACTGTCCAGAAAATCCAAACCGGAACCCATGGTTGCCGGTACGGTAGCGATAGCGGCCGCCCAAACCGGAATCTATCCGGCGGATAGTCCGGGTGGCTGGTGGCGTCTGGGCCGCACGCCGCTTCCCTTGTTCAGTGCAACCGAGGAGCGAGTCACATTGTTTGAGCCCGGCGACCAGGTCCATTTCCATTCCATCGATCCGGCAAGTTTTACCAAGATACAATCGCAGATTACGCACGATTCATTAACGGCCCTGCGGGAAAAAGGAGGATGGGTATGATCGAAGTGATCAAAAAAGGATTGTTGACCACGGTACAAGATGCCGGCCGGTTCGGACAGGCGGCAAGGGGCATTCATCCCTGCGGGGCGGTGGACCGCGAATCTTTTTTTCTCTCCAACGCCCTGGTGGGCAACGACGATAACACTGCTGCATTGGAATTGCATTTTCCAGCAGGTTCTTTTTTATTTCATTCGGATGCCGTGATCGCACTCACCGGAGCCGATTTTCAACCACAGGTCAATGGATCCCCGGTACAAATGAATCAACCGCTCTTTCTTCCGAAAGGGTCACTGCTTTCATTTGAGCGACCGAACCGGGGCGCCAGAACCTATCTCGCCGTGATGGGCGGATTGGATATTCCTGCTTGGCTGGGCAGTGCATCAACCGATCTATCAGCCAAGACCGGCGGATGGAAGGGGCGTGCCCTGCAACCCGGTGATTGTATTCCCCTGCATCGACCGAGTCGTCTTCAGAAACTCCCAACGGAGTCGACTTCTACTAACGAGCTGCCGGATCCGACAGAAACGATTGTGGTAGAATGTTTAGCCGGGCCGGAATACGAGCGGGTGGGCGCTGCAGATATTGATCATCTGTTGGAAAAGCAATTTCAGGTGGGGCGCGAAAGCGATCGGATGGGCCTTCGGTTACGCGCCGCGGATCCTCTTCTTATTCAAACGAACCCCATGATCTCTTCGGCTGTGTTGTTTGGAACGGTTCAGTTGTTGCCCAATGGGGAGTGGATCGTACTGCTGGCCGATCATCCCACCACCGGCGGGTATCCTCGTATCCTGCAGGTACCTTATTATGAGTGGGGAAAGCTGGCGCAGCTTTCGGCGGGGACTTCCTTCCGGTTTCAACGAATGGAATTGGTGGCGGCGATGGAAAAGAATGCGCAGCTGGTCCGGGAGAATCGGCTGACCCGCGACCGTGTTCGGCAACGGATTCAATCGTATCTTTCTTGATATGCTTTTGTTAGCGGATTTGGGAGAAGGTGTAGGGGACGAAGAATCGCTGATCCCCTTACTCGATGCGGGGGCGATCTCTTGTGGTGCACATGCGGGTGACGAGGCAACGATCTCTCAAACGATACAACGTTGTGTCGCGTATGGCGTGAAGATCGGGGCACATCCTTCTTTTGAAGATCGATCCAATTTTGGTCGCTCCGAGCAAATTCTTTCCGCCGACGGGTTGCGCGATCTGTTGCTTGGCCAGCTCGATCTGTTTCAGCAATGGGCAAATTCCATGGGAGCCCGGGTTCAATTTGTAAAACCGCATGGGGCCTTGTATAATTTATCGGCTCGTGATCGGGTCGTTGCCCGAGTCGTTGCAGAAACGATTTATTCGATCGATCCGGGTTGGGCCTTGGTTGGATTGGCCGGCTCGGTATCTGTTTCGGAGGCGAAAGCGGTGGGTTTGTCCACTTTATCGGAGGCCTTTGCCGACCGGCGATATGAGTCGGCTACGGCGCTTTGTTCCCGTACCGATCCGCGGGCGTTATTGAATACGTCGGAGGAGGCGGTGGAGCAAGTCAAGAGTTTGGTAGAGGGTGGGGGATTGCGATCGGTGCACGGAGATTTCGTTTCGCTGGCGGCGGAGGTGGTTTGTGTGCATGGTGATTCGGAGCAGGCGGTATCGATCGCACGGGCGTTGCGTACGTATTTAAAGGGTCGGTCGGATGCATAAATCAAATGTTGGAAGTTGGCTAAATGGTCCGCTGGCGGGTGCTGCTTTTTTGATGGCGACCTCAGCCATTGGTCCGGGTTTCTTGAACAACACGGCGGTCTACACCGCTCGCTTGGGTGCGGCTTTTGGATTTGTGATTTTGTTGTCGATGCTCATTGACATTGGGGCGCAGTGGAATATCTGGCGGATCGTGACGGATGCCGGGAAGCCGGCGCAGGATCTTGCGAATGCAAAACTCCGGGGTTCCGGGCAGGTGTTGGCTGGTATGGTTTCTTTTGGCGGATGGGTTTTTAATATTGGCAATTTGGCCGGTTGTGGATTGGGGGTAGAGATATTGACGGGATTACCCATGGTATACGGCGCGGTGTTGAGTGGGGCGATCGCCTTGTTCATTTTATACAATCGGGAGGCGGGTGTACAGATGGATCGGTTTGTGAAGGGGTTGGGATTGATGATGATCGGGCTGACGGGGTATGTGGCGTTCACCTCGAATCCTCCCCTGAAACAGGTGGTCGTTCAAACGTTTTGGCCCGACCGGATCGATTGGGAGGCGGTGTTGGTATTGGTGGGCGGTACGGTGGGCGGATATATTTCTTTTGCGGGGGCGCAACGGTTATTGGATGCGGGGATGGTTGGAGAGGCAAACCGAAAAGCTGTGGCCCGCAGTGCGGTGCAGGGAATCTTGCTCACGAGTTTCATGCGGTTTGTTTTGTTTTTGGCGGCCTTCGGTGTGGTGTCGGGTGGTGTGGAGTTAGCGAAGGGCAATCCGGCGGCGGCCGTGTTTCAGTCGGCCGCGGGTTCGTTCGGGTATTATTTCTTTGGGGTGGTATTATGGTCGGCCGGCATCACGTCGGTGGTGGGAGCCACGTATACATCGGTTTCTTTTTGGCGAAGTTTATCGGCGGTGGTTCGTCGTCAGGAGCCACTGGTTCGGGTTGTATTTATTTGTTTATCGTTGCTCGTTTTTGTTTGGCTGGGTAATCCGGCTCAATTGTTGTTGCTGGCGGGTGCGGTGAATGGGTTGATCTTGCCTTTTGCATTGGCTATTTTATTGATCAGTGTAGCGGTACCCGATCCCCGCGAATCGGGGCTGGCATTTTTTTTATACGCGATGGGGTGGGTGGTGGTCCTTCTGCTGGCGGGTTTGAGTGGGATGACCCTGCGGATGCTTCATTGACGGCCATGGTCGCGTTGGCGGGCGAGGAATTCGCTGGAGTAGATGCGCAACAGGAGGTTGAATAGGGAGATCAGCAGGGGACCGAAAATCAGTCCGATGAATCCGAAAAGATTGAGTCCGATGATCACACCGAATACGGTGGTGAGCGGGTGTACATCGCCGATCTTTCGCAGCAGGGAAAAGCGCAGGAGGTTGTCGACCGTTCCAATGATGCCGAATCCGAAGATGGCCATGGCGATGCCTTGTCCGATGGCGCCATCGGCCAGAAACATCACGGTGAGCGGGATGTACGCGAGGGCGGCACCGATCACGGGAATCATACCGGCAATGCAGGTTATACCGAACCAGAAAAGAGGTTCATCGACCCCGATCAGCCAATAACCCACTACGCCAACGATGCCTTGTGCCACGGCTACGACGGGAATGCCCACGGCATTAGACACCACCATGGTGTGGATCTCTTTTTCGAGTTTTTCAACGTTGTGATCTTGGAGGGGAATGTACTCGTACAGCATTTTTTCCATTTCTCTTCCGCTGACGAACATGAAGTAGAGAATGAAATACATGAAGAAGATCGCGGTGAGTCCGTTGAACGTTGCCCCCAGGATCTTCGGCACGGCGGTGCTGACGGTATTGCCGATGCGGGCAATGTTTTCGTCGCTCAGCAATTCAATATCATATCGGGCTTCGAAGGAGGCGATGGTTTCATGGATGGCGGCGATCCATTCGTTGGCATGGGAGACGGCGTAGGTGACCTTGTCGTAGAGCATGTCGACCAGCATCCAGAGCGGCAGTAGAATGAGGATCAGTGAAACGAACATCAGCAGACTGGCAGCGGCACCGGATCGCCATTTTCTTTTTTCGACCAGGTAGAACATGGATTTGCGCAGCAGGATGTAGAGGGTGGCGGCACCCAGGGCGGCGGGGACGAAGGCATATAATTCTATGAATAGCAGGATGCCCAATCCCGCGATGAGCAATAAAAAGACGATCTGTCGGAGGCGATTTTGGTCAATCGTATTGTGCATGGTCTGAAATTCCCTTCAAATTAGGGATTTCGGCGGATTGGCCGGTAAATGACCGAAGACAGCTGCGGGGCGGAGGATCATCACTCCTTTGGCGGTTGTGCCAATCGATATTGCCATTAAAACAAGGATATGAAAACATCAACAAAAGTTGCGGTGGCATTGGGTGTGGGCTTGGTGGTTGGCAGTGTATTGGGTGTTTTGTACGCACCGGCGAAGGGGGCGGATACCCGAGAAAAATTTCAGCGGCAGCGAAAAAAATGGCGAGAGCGGATTGATCGGGGCGTGCGGACCAGCCAGGATATTTTATCAAAAGTAGCCGAGCGGGTGGACGAGGCGGTCGGCGATTAAATATCGTATCTTCCGTACATGTTTGATGAACTCCGGAAAATCGAATCCCTGATCGATGAAGGGAAGCAGTATCTGCAGACGCGCCTTGACCAACTGAAACTATCGGCAGCCGACAAATCAGCACGGTTGTTGTCGCTGACCATCTCCGTTTTTCTGACCGCGGCCGTCTTCTTTTTATTCTTTGTCTTGATCGCGGTGGCCGGTGCTTTTTTTCTGGGGGATTGGTTGGGCAGTCGGGGACTGGGATTTCTGCTCATGGCCTTGTTAACCTTGTTGTTGGCGGGCTGGGTTTGGTCGAGACGGGAGCGTTGGATCCGTCGGCCCATCCGAAATGCTTTGCTACGGGTCTTGTTTGAAGAGGAGAAAAAACATGAATAAGTCAAAACCCTGGGAGGATTTTGAGGGTTATCGGTTGCAGCTGCAACGCCGACGGTTGGAGCAGGAGCAGCGGATGACGGAAGATTGGCATTCCCTTCGTCGCTCTTGGCAGGAAAACGGAGATTGGGTCCGAAAACAAGTGGAAACCCTTTCATCCGGCCAGCCGGAGAACCTAATCTGGGGGCCGGTAGGAAGATTCCTATTCGATCTGGTTCGCAGTAAATTGTTTCGCTCCCATCGGCGCTGATCATATATAAAAACCCCGACATTTGTTGGGGTTTTTGCTGCTGCCCCGTCATATACTCATATCTTTTATAAGATAGCCCCATGTCTCAACGTCGCCTCCAGCAATTTTTGAAGAAATGGGAAACGGAGGGGAGGGCCATGCCCGAATTGCCCCAAGAGCTGATGGAGGTATTGAAGGAAGCCAACCAGCAGTTTCAGGACTTGGAACAGGAGAAAAAATCACTGGAGAAGTCCCTCGCCACCGAGCAGGAAAAAGCCTACGACCAATTCTACCGGCTGAACACGTTTCTGGAGTCGACCGATTCGGTCCACTACATTCTCTACAAGAATCATCCTGAGAAAAACTTTTTCACGTCCCGCTGGCCCTTGCTGTTCGGATTCAATCCCACGAATTTCTGTGATCCGTTGACGGAGCGACAGAAATGGATCCTTGCCTCTTCGCAGGTGGCTTACCGCGAGGCCATGCAAAAATTGGATTTCAATGGGCAAACCACCATCAAGTACCAGGTGGAGAATGCCAAGAATCACAAACAACTCTGGCTGGAGGAGGAGATCAAGAAAAAATACGATCCTTTTCTGGAGGATGAGGTGCTGACCGGACGCATTCAGGATATCAGCGGGGTGGAGTATTACCGCGAATACATCCTGGAGAGTGAAAAACGGTTCAAACGAGTGACCGACGCCCTACCGGTAATGGTTTGGGTGTCCGATCAAAATCATATCGTCACATACACCAATGATAAGACCAAGGAGTTTTTTGGCGTTTCACTCGAAGACATGAAAGGGCAGTTCGATTTTGCCCCTCTGGTACATCCGGATCACCGTAAGAAAGCCATCCAGGAATGGGGGAAAAAACTGCAGCGGCAGGAACCGATCGATGATGTCTTCATGGTCAAAAGTGCGGATGGCTTGTACCACTACCTCCACGAGGTAGCCGTGCCGCGTTTTTTGGATAGCGGAAAATTCGTCGGGTATATTGGTGCCTACTTCGATCAGACCAAAGAGTATCAGTATCAAAAGGAGCTGGAGGCCGATAAACAACAGTTCGATCTCATTGCGATGAATTCCAGCGACGTCACCGTAATTACCAACTGGAAGGGTGTCATCTCCTACATCTCTCCGGGGGTGTATCGATTGTTGGGCTATCAGCCCGAGGAAATGAATGGCGGAAATCTCTATGATCATATCGGTGCGGGGTATCAAAGGAGTATTCAGACTCAGCTTTCCAAAAAAGAATTTCCGCCCGCAGCGATCAAAAACCTTTCTTTTCAATTGGTGCGCAAGAACCAGGAGCTTCTTTGGGTCGAAACAGCGGCGCAAGTCGTGGAGGCGCCGACCGACAAGCATCAGAACCTGATCTTTCATATTCGGGATGTGCACGAACAGCAATTGGCTAAACAGGCCCTACAGTCGAGCGAGGAAAAATTTCGTACACTATTCGAAAACATGGACTTGGGTGTCTTGGAGGTCGACAACGAAGACCGGATCCTCTATGCCAACCAAGCTTTTGAAAAGATCTCCGGGTATACACTCGCCGAGATGCAAGGACAGGTGGCAGCCCAACTTTTTTTGTCAAAGCCGGAGGACGTGAAAATGGTCAAGAGCCAGAAACGAATTCGGGAAAAAGGCAAAGAATCGGTTTACGAGGTGAATATCATACGCAAATCCGGCGAGGTCGCGAATATGATTATCAGCGGTGCACCGGTGATTGATTGGAGTGGAAAAATTCGTGGGTCCGTCGGTATTCACTGGGATGTAACCCGGATCCGATCGATGGAACGACAACTGATCGAAGACCGGATCAATCAGGAAAAATATATTCTGGAGGCTAAATTGCAGGCCGAAGAAGATCAGCGATCACAGATCGGAAGAGACCTGCACGACGGGGTAGGTCAAATGCTCGCGTACATGTCCTTGTTGTTGAACATGATGAAAGAGAAAGCCGCGTATGATCCGGAGGATATCGATCGGCTGGGCAAAACCGTTGCCCAAACACTGGAGCAAGTGCGCACCCTGGCCCGCACCCTGGCCCCGCCGGCGATCCGCGATCTGGGTCTGCGCGACTCCGTGGTGGAACTGATCGATAGCTACGGGATCCTGACCCGACCGGTATTCAAGCTGAAGGTGTATCCGCAGTCCGACGACAAGCGGATCAACCTCGACAAAAAGATCGTGGTCTTCCGCGTGCTGCAGGAACTACTGAACAATACGTTCAAGTATGCCAATGCCGATACCATTTTCATTCACCTGTATTTCCAGAATGGGTTTTTCCACCTGGATTATAGAGATGATGGAAAGGGATTTGACATCAATAATATAAAAAAGGGCGTGGGACTCGACAGCATGCGTTCCCGCATTGCGTTTTACAAGGGAAGCATTGAGATCCAATCCACGCCCGGAAAAGGAACCGAAACCATCATCCAACTGCCAATCGACTAATCATGTCTACGAAAATCAAGATCGTTATCGCCGACGACCATGTTCTGATCGCTGAGACCTGGGCCACGCTGATCAACCTCGATCCCGGTTATGAAGTGATCAAGGTGTATAACAACACGCAAGCCCTGCTGGACGAGGTGGCCACGCTACAGCCGCAGATCATTATCCTGGATATCAATATCGCGCCCATCAGCGGACTGGATGCCGTGAAACTGATCCGCGAAAAATCGCCCGATTCCCGTACCATCGGGGTCTCCATGCACAACCAACCCTCCTTTGCTAAGCGGATGATCTCCAACGGCGCCATGGGCTATGTTACCAAGAACTCACCCAAGGCCGAGATGTACAAGGCGATCAATGAAGTGATGGACGGGCGCACCTATATCTGCTCAGAGATAAAGGACCGGATCACACAAAATATTCTGATCGAGGATGAGGCGTCTGCCCGACTCAATTCTCTCACCGACCGTGAGCTGGATGTCATCAAACTGCTCAAGGAGGGTTGTACCACCGAGCAGATCTCTGAAAAACTATCCCTTTCTCCCCGCACGGTCGATACCCATCGGGCCCGGATCCTGAAAAAACTCAAACTAAAAAACTCGCTTTCCCTGATCAATCTCATCCACGAGCGGCTTCCCTACCTATAGGTTTGCTGTATGCAAGTCACGATCCCCCTCCACGCATTGATCTGCACACCCGACCCAGAGGCGCAGCTCGCGCTTCAATTCTTTGCCCAGAACCACCCCGCCATCGCCGGCATCCGCCGGGTCGATACTTGGGCGGAGACATTGGGCGCGGCCGCCCGCAGTGAATTGATCTTTTTAGACCCGCGCATCATTCCCTCCCCGGAAGCCTTGAATCAGATCGCACCCGGCGCTTCCGTCATTCTGCTGGCCGGCGATCCACACGATTGCCGTCGTTTTCGGGGAACGCGCGCACGGAGTTGCCTGCTCACCCCGGTCACCTGGGAGTCGTTTCAATGGACGATGCGCTCCGTGCAACCCATGTATGCAAAAGAGACGGCATGAAAAAAGGCACCCGGAGGTGCCTTCATTCAGTTGAGCAAAGCAGGGTTTAGCTCAGGTTCTTGGCCAAATGCTTCGCCATGTCAAACATGGATACCTGGCTCTTTCCACCGAAAACGGCTTTGAGCTTGGCATCCGCATTGATCATGCGCTTGTTGGTTTTGTCCTGCAGCTTGTTGGCTTTGATGTAACCCCAGATCTTCTTCACCACTTCGGTGCGGGGGATAGCCTTGCTTCCTACTACCGCAGCCAGGTTTGCGCTGGGGGTGAGGGGCTTCATGAAGGCAGCAGAAGGTTTGCGGGCGGATTTCTTCTTCTTAACTGCTTTTTTCACAGCTTTCTTAGCTGGTTTTTTCGCTGCTTTCTTCACAGCTTTCTTGGCGGGTTTCTTTGCCGCTTTCTTAGCAGGCTTCTTGGCTGCTTTCTTGGCGGCTTTCTTTTTTGTTGCCATGGTTAAAGGTTTTAGAATTTAAATGGGTTTGATTTGCAAACCGCAAACAAATATATGAGAAATCCTTTCTCTTCCAAGAGAGAAAAATATTTTTTCCGAGAGAAAAGAATCCACCCGACCCCGATATCTCCTCGGAAACGGGAAGGATTTTGTTCATTTGCAGTCGAACGCAAACCATGACCACCGACCTATCCTGGCTCTCCCGAACCCAGTTGCTCATTGGGGAAACGGCACTCCGCCAATTGGCGAAGGCACATGTTTGTGTCGTGGGACTGGGCGGTGTCGGCTCCTATGCCGCCGAGTTCATCGCCCGTGCCGGCATTGGGAAAATGACCATCATCGACGGGGATGTGGTGGATCCCACCAACCGAAATCGACAACTGCCCGCCTTGGCCACCAACCATGGTTTGCCCAAAGCCACCGTCATGGCCGAGCGCCTGCAAGCCATCAATCCGGAGCTGGAACTAAATGTCATCGATGCCTTCATCCGCCCCGAGCACGTGCTGGATTCCCTGGCCGCCGCCCCCAACTACCTGATCGATGCCATCGACAGCATCACGCCCAAGATCACGTTCATCAAAACCGCCTTGGAAAGAAAGATCCCTCTCGTGAGCAGCATGGGCGCCGGTGCCAAATTGGATCCCACCCGATTGCAAGTGGTCGATATCTCCGAAACATACAACTGCCCCTTCGCCCAACAGATTCGAAAACAACTTAAATCCCGCTATGGCATCCGTCAAGGGTTGAAAGTCGTTTTCTCACCCGAAGAGCCCATCAAGAAAAGCCTCATGCTCACCGACGGTAAAAATTTCAAGAAATCCGCTTACGGTACGATTTCCTATCTCCCCGCCGTGTTCGGAGCCGTGTGTGCATCCGTAGCCATACGGGAGATTATGGTGAAGGATGAAGGGTGAAGGCGTTGGGCGTTTAGAGAGCAGGGTTTAGCGTTTAGCACAAAAGGGTATTCACGCGCAGCTCAGAGATTTTATACTACACCTTAAACCCTAAACCCTGTTCCCTAAACCTGATTCTGGTTCTTTTTTTGATCTCGCCAGATTCGGAGATTTCGGAAATGGATGCAATCTTGTTCGAAGACCGCAAAGCCGCCACGGATGCCCTGATCAAGATCATTCCGCCCATCGATCCGGCCCATACGATCATGCTGGGTATACCCAGAGGAGGAGTGCCAATGGCTGCTCAGATCGCCAAGGTCCTTCATGTACCGGTGGACATATTACTGATCCGCAAACTCACCTCCCCCACAAATCCTGAGTACGCTATCGGTGCCGTCAGTCTCGATCAAACCTGGATCGATGAGCGAAGTCATTTATCCGATCGGGCCTTGAATCAAGCGATCGAAGAAACCCGTGCGTTGCTGCGGACCCGCGACAAATTATATCGCCAACAAAAACCTTTTCCCAACCTGCATCAAAAAACCGTGATCCTGGTCGATGACGGCATCGCCACCGGTCGCACCCTCCTGCATGCCATCCAACTGATCCGCCAACACCAACCCCAAGCCATCTGGGTAGCCGTACCGCTCTCCGCCCCCGAGGCCGCCAAACGCATCCAACCCCTGGTCGACCGATTCCTCTGCCTCCACCAACCAGAACCCTTTATCGGCGTCGGCCGCTTCTACCGATCCTTCCCCGCCGTAACAGACCACGAAGTGATCCAGTCCCTCCGCCCCAATCCACCCCGGCCTGTCATTCAGTCTGAATAGCAAATGGTTGATAAACAGTTGATTGTATATCTGAATGCGACGAAAAGGTACAAAAGCTAACAATTGTTAGTACCATAAATTGAGTCGATGTACGCTGGTGCTAGAGTTTAGCCGGGCTTAAGCCTGATTTTTTCCGGGAAAAGACCGAAAAAAAATTACATTTAACATTCAGTAAATCAGCCCAAAGTTGACTGTTTTTCGTGGGAAGTCTTCGGACCGGTTCCGCCCAGACTTTTACTCGTTCATGGTCGCCGTCGGGTGAACACGACTGCTTTATTACCAACCGAAACTCCTTTTTCAATCCGGCCATATGGTCGGGAGCAATAATTGTTATAGCAAAACCAAAACCGATATTATGAGAAGGTTCATTCCATTCGTTGCCAGTATGATCGCATTGATGATGGCAATCAGCGTACCCAAGCAGTCGCTGGCACAATTGGATATTAACATTGGCACCGGCACGGTCGGAAACGGAACGACGACGTATCCATGCCCACTTCAGGATTTTTATGAAGGTCAGCGTGCCCAGTATTTATATCGGGCATCGGAGCTGACTGCGGCGGGTATGGGACCCGGACTGATCACAGCCATCAAATTCAATGTCATCTCGGTTGGAACAACCGGTGTGGTAGAGGGCTTACAGATCCGGATCGGTCATACGACGTCTACCACGTTATTGGCCGGTGCGGCCGGCTGGGATGCCTTCTCCGGCGCCACCGCGGCAACAGTTGCAACGAACTATCAGCCAGTCACGGGCATGAACACTTTCGTATTACCGGCAGCTTTCAACTGGAATGGATCCGATAACATTTTGGTGGAAGTGTGTAACGGCGATCCGGCTTCTACAACTGCCACATTTTGGACGGAGAACCCAGTCATTCCCTGGACAACGGGTTTAACTTTCAATGGTTCTCATACCTACCGGGCCGATGATCTCAATAGCCTTTGCGGAACAACTACCTCCGGGGAGAATGGAACTGCTACTACTCGCCCCAATATCACGTTCGCTTGGACGCCCGCCACTGCTTGTTCCGGAGCGCCCACAGCCGGTAGTGCCGCGGCCAGTCCCATTTTCGCGTGCGCGGGACAAAACATCAGCCTGACCCTGAGCGGACAAACCATTGCCAGCGGCATTACGTATCAATGGCAATCGTCGCCCGACAATACAAACTGGACCAACATCACCGGCGCTACTTCCTCTTTCTATACCGCCACTCAAACCGTAACCACTTACTATCGTTGCGTGATCAGTTGCTCCAACAGCAGCCAGTCTGCCAACAGCGCCTCGGTTTTGGTAACAACACCCGGATTGGTTTCCGGAACCTTTACCATCAACAGTGCTCAGCCCACCGGCGGTACCAACTTCACCAGTTTCACCGATGCGTATAACTATATCAAGTGTGGTATCAATGGTCCCGTTGTCTTCAACGTGAACCCCACCTCCGGTCCCTATACCGAACAACTCATCATCACCCCCATTTTTGGGGCCTCCGCCACCAATACCATCACCTTTAACGGGAATGGTCGTCAACTTCGCTTCACCTCCACCAACACCGGTGAGCGCGCCGTGATCAAATTGAACGGGGCCGATCATTTTGTATTCGACAGCTTGCAGATCACCGCTACCGGTTCGGCCGCCACCGACTACGGCTTTACCGTGCATTTGATCAATGATGCCGACTCCAATACCTTCCGTAAGTGTACGATCGAGGCTAATGCTTTATCCACCAGCACCAACTTCGTGCCCGTGGTCATCAACTCCAACGCTTCCTCGGCCACGGCGACCGGTAGTTCAAATTGCGACGGAAACACCTTCAGCGATAACACCATCATCGGCGGCTACTACTCCGTTACCAACGTGGGCAGCAGCACGGTGGCCAACCAGAACAATAAATTCCTTCGAAACAAGGTTCAAGAATTCTATTTCTCCGGATTCTATATGAACGGAACCTTCAATTCATGGATCGACGCAAACGACCTGAGTCGCCCCACCCGTACCAACAGCAACACCTCGGTGTATGCCATCTACCTCACCGGACTCAGCACCAATGCCAAGATCAACGGTAACTACATTCACAGTCTCTACGACGCCGCGATCACCACCACCAACGATGCCTATGGTATCTACTTTACCTCGGTGGATGCCTTGGCCGGATTGGAAAACCGCGTCACCAACAACGTCATCTACGACATCAAGAGCAATGGATCCCTCTATGGTATCGCCAACCTGAGCTCCGACAACGTGTTCTATTACCACAATACCATCTCCTTTGACGATGCCAGCAGTGCCGCTGCCGCAGCCGAACTGACCCGCGGATTCTATCAAACCACGGTAGCCGCCGGTATTGAATTCAAGAACAACCTGATCACCCTGACTCGCGCAGGTGGTACCGCTCGTGCCGGTATCCACCTCGCGGCAACGGCCAGTGTGATCGCCTCGAATAACAACGACATTTATTTCACGCCCGCCGCCAACGTCAACTTCGGTATCTGGGGTACAGCCAATCAAGCCACACTGGCCAACTGGCAAGCGGCCTCAACGCAAGATGCCAACTCCGTAACGATCGATCCCTCGTATCTCAACTTTGCCATTGGCAACCTGAAGCCCACGGCACCTGCACTAAATGACCTCGGCGTACCGGTAGGCGTAACTACCGACGTAGTGGGCGCCTCCCGCAGTGCCACTACACCAGATATCGGTGCTTGGGAGTTTGCCGTGCCGGCTTGTACGACGCCACCCACGCCGGGTGATGCCACCTCCAGTGTGAGTGCACCGATCTGTCCGAATGAACCGGTTTCGTTGGGATTGAATAATAACTCCTACGGAACGGGACAAACCTATCAGTGGCAATCCGCAACCAGTTTGGCCGGACCGTGGACCAACATCGGATCCTCTCAAAACAATCCGAACTACAACCTCAATCCCACGACCACCCTCTACTACCGCTGTGCCGTCACCTGCTCCGGCAGTACCACTTTCTCCACGCCGGTACAAGTATTGGTGAATGCCTTGTTCCCCGCCGGTACGTATACCATCAACCGTTTACAGCCTACAGCCGGAACCAACTACAATAGTTTCAATGCAGCCTATGCGGCCTTGCGTTGTGGTATTGCCGGCCCGATCGTATTCAACGTGGTATCCGGCTCTGGTCCCTATAACGAACAAGTGAACATGTCCTACGTGCAAGGAACCTCCGCGACCAATACCGTTACGTTCAATGGTAACGGGGAGACCGTCACCTTCCTCTCTACCAATACTTCTCAGCGTGCCGTCTTCAAACTCAGCGGAACCGATTATTTCATCTTCGACAGCTTGAATGTGGTGCCCCAGGGTAGTGCAACCACTGAATTCGGATACGGTTTCCACTTGACCAACGGCGCCGACTCCAACATCGTCCGCAAGTGTACTATCACCCTGAACACGACCTCTACCTCCACCAACTTCGCGGGAATCGTGAACAGTGCCGGCGATACGCCCACCACGTCCGGACTCAACGAAAGCGATGGAAACATCTTTGAGAAAAATACCATCACCGGCGGCTACTACGGCATCACCCTGGTGGGCAGTACCACCAACGCCGTGGGGAATAATAAAGTCATCGATAATACCATTCGCGATTTCTATCTCTATGGTATGTATTTGCTGGGCAACTTCAATACCCAGATCGAATCGAATCGTTTTACTCGTCCCACCCGCGCCACGCCAACCACCTTCTATGGAGTTTACCTTACGTCACTCAACGTAAAGGTCAACATCAACAAGAACCGGATTTTCAATCCCTTTGGCGCGGATCCGGGTGCTACGACTTCTTTCTATGGAGTCTACCTGACCGGGGTGGATGCCTTGGGCGGATTGGAAAATGTGATCAGCAACAATGCCATCTACGACATTCGCTCGGCGGGTGCGATCTACGGCGTGTACAATAGCAGTTCCGATAATGCCTGGTGTTATCACAATACGATCAGCTTCGATGATGCAGCGGCCAACACCACCAGCAGCGCTTTCGCTTTCTATCAGGTAACCACGGCTGCCGGATTGGAATTCAAGAACAACCTCATTTCCATTGCCCGTGGCGGCCAGGGAACCAAGTTCGGTTTATACTTCGCCACCACTGGTACTACCTTTACATCCAACCACAACAACTTCTATCTCACCGGTCCGCAGTCGCATGTCGGATACAACGGCGTCAATCGCACTACCCTTGCCGCCTGGCAAGCGGCCAGTACGCAGGATGCCAACTCGAGTACCTTCAATCCGTTCTATACCGATCCGCCTACAGGCGACTTCAAGCCTCGTAGTGTGGCGATGGATAATAAGGGAACCTCTGTGGGTATCACGACCGACATCATAAACGCTTCCCGCAGCACTACCACACCCGATATTGGTGCTTGGGAATTTTCGGTACCGAACTGTATTGCACCGCCGACAGCCGGCAACGCCAACGCAACGCCCAATACAGGTATGTGTATCGGTACGCCGATCCGCTTGGATTTGAGTGCCAATACAGCGGGTGCCGGACAAACCTTCCAATGGCAGTTTGCAACTTCTGCTGCGGGGCCGTGGACAAACCTCGGCGGACCGCTGCTCTTTGCCGACACGGTCATTCAGGCAGCCGGTAATCTTTGGTATCGTTGCGTGGTGACGTGTAGCGGACAATCCGATACCTCCACCCCCGCACAGGTTACCATGAACCCGGCATTCCCGCCGGGTGTATATACCATTAATAATGGACAGCCCACCAATTATCCGACGGGCGTAAACTTCAACTCATTCGTAGAAGCGGTCGCCGTCATGGATTGCGGTATCGGTGGTCCGGTTACCTTCAACGTAGCCCCGGGCACCTACACCGAACAAGTGCGCATCCGTCGTATTACCGGTACTTCGCCCACCAGCCGCGTTACCTTCCAAAGTGCGAACGGCAACCCCACTTCTGTAAACCTCACCTATGATGCCACCGTTGCTGCCAGCAACTATGTGTTGAAGCTGGATAGTGCCCAGTACATCACTTTCCGCGGGATGACGGTAACGGCGATCAATACTACCAATGGCCGTGCCATTGACTTTGCTGGGATTGCTTCGTACGACAGCGTACTCAATTGTCGGGTGATCGTTCCCGCCGGAACCGGAACTACCACCAATGTGACCGGTATCTTCGGAAGTCTGGTAGGTACCAACAACACCATCAAGGGCAATACGGTCGCCGGCGGAACGCAGGGCATCCACTTCAGTGGCACCTCTGCCACCTTGGTCACCTCGAACAATGCCATCGACAGCAATTTTGTTACCGGCTTTAACAATAATGGAGTCTATGTCGCTAATAGCAACTTCACCTCCGTCAGCAAAAACGAAGTGACATTGCTGGACACCCGTACGGGCATCGGTTACGGCGTTTATGCCAACAACCTCGATTCATCCTATCAGATCAATGGGAACAAGGTCATGGGCGGCGCTACCACCCAAACCTCTTATGGTATCTATGCAACCGGTTGCGGATCGAATCAATACACCGGAAGTGTTTCCAACAATAAAGTGATCCTGAAGAATACACAGGCCGGTACGGTCTATGGTATGTACTTGTTGACCATGCAGGGCAACTTCACGCGCAACAACGTGATCAATGTTGCTACCATCGGAGCTACCTCGTACGGCCTGTATGGCACCGGGGGCTATGGCGGCATCAAGTATTACAACAACACCGTTCAGAACAGCGGTACCGGTGCCGGTACCACGAATGTGGCCGGTTATTTCAGTCACAGTTCCACGACCGCCGGTGTCTCGAACATTCGCAACAACATTTTCTATAACACCGGTGCGGGACGGGCGGCTTACTATACGAACGTGTCTGCGATCTACTCGGATTACAACATGTTCAAGTCGAACGGGGCAACCCTGATCAATTTCGGTACCACCGGGTATGCGACGTTGCAAGATTGGCGCAATGCACAGAACTGGGATTATAATTCCATCGTGTATACCCCTGCGTTCACAACGAGCGATGAACTACAACCCGACGTGAACAATCCGGATGTTTGGGCGATGCATGGTCGAGGCGAACAGATCTCTGACAATGCATCGGATATCAATGGTGCGGCTCGTCCCACCACCCTCACCAGCGGCGTTCCCGATCTGGGCGCCTATGAGTTCTTACCCTCTGTCACGCCGCCAGTTCTTCCGGCCACACCGGCCGCTCCGGCTCCGGGCATCACGCAGCATTACATGTTCGGTACCGATACCGTGCAGAAGATCACTTGGGGAACTACGGTTCCGAGTGCGGTGAATGTGCGCCGTTATTCGGGTGTGATACCGCCGGGACTGGCCACCGGACAGGCGTCCATGTATTATTATACCGATGTGGCGATCACGGGTAGCACGCCGACTGCTTTCACGAATCGTCAGTATTATATCGATCCCTGGATGCGCAACATCCCGCAGGAGAACACCGTTAAGATGGGACGCACCGTTGCGGCCGGTACTTGGTTTGTGTCCTCGAACAGCACCGTAGATGATCTGATGAATGTGATCACGGAGGGCAACCTGAGTTACCTCGGTAAGTTTACGGGCATGACCGACGGACAGGCCCCGCCTCCTCCCGCACCGCCGGTCTTCTCGCTCGATACGTCGAACCGAGGCCGTCGTTTCTGGGTCGGATACGGACACCATTACAGTTTCGATTTCTCGAACTCCCAATCGATGGTACTCTACCTCAGCGCGGAAGATTCTGCCAACGTAACTGTTAAGGTGAATGGTACCAACTGGGTTCGTAATTATGCGATCCCGGCCAATACCGTACGCGTGAGCGATCTCATGCCCGAGAGCGGTTTGGTGGATGCACGTCTCCCCGACGAAGGGTTATTCAACCGAGGCATCAGCATTGAGAGTGATAAACCGATCGTGGCCTATGCACATATTTTGGATGGAGCCACGTCGGGTGCCGGGTTGCTCTTGCCCACCGGCGCCTGGGGTTATGAGTACACGACGCTCAACTCCAGTCAGTATTATTCCTCCAACTCATACTCCTGGTTCATGGTCGTGGCCGATCGCGACAGTACGCTCGTGGAGATCACGCCGGCTGTGGCGACCAAAGGCGGACGCCCCGCGGGTGTTCCCTTCCAGGTATATCTGAACCGCGGACAAGTGTATCAAGTGATGGGTACTGTAACCGGATCGGCCGGTACCGACATGTCGGGCAGCCGTGTCAAATCCATCCCCAACGCCAGTGGCAAGTGTTATCCGATCGGTGTCTTCTCCGGCAGTAGCCGTACCGCGATCTGTTATTTCTCCAATGGCGACAACTTTATTCAACAAGTATTCCCGAACCAGGCCTGGGGAACGAAGTACCTGACCTTTGGTACAGCCAATTCCACCTCCAACACGCAATACTATTCCAACAAGTGGCGTGTGATGGTCAAGGATCCGACGACCGTCGTTCGTCGTAATGGTGTGATCATCAATCCGGCTACCCTGGTCGTTCCGGGTAATTATTATGAGTTTGGTATCACCGGAGGAACCGGACCCAGCACGGCCAGTTACATTGAATCCGACAAACCGGTGATGATGGCGCAGTATATGATCTCTTCGAGCGCGAATGAGTGTCCGGGATTGGCGGGTCCCGCCGGAAACGGCGACCCCGAGGTCATGTATATCAGTCCCATCGAACAAGGTATCAAACGTGCCGTGTTCTACTCGACAGATGAGTTCAACATTGTGGCCAATTATATCAACGTAGTGTTGCCGACAGCCGGACTCAGCTCGCTCACCATTGATGGTGTCAGCACCTTTACGGATGTGTTTGCCCATCCGGGTCTGCCGGGCTACAGTTGTGTTCGGCACAACTTGGGCGGAACAGCGGCCCAGCACATCATTCAGTGCGATAGCGCCTTCAATGCGATCACGTACGGATTGGGATCGGTGGAGAGTTATGGATACAATGCGGGTACGCTGGTCAAGAACCTGAGTGCCTTGCCCGGGTTCAACAACGTATTCAATACCGGGGCTACCAGTTCGTATACGTGTAAGGGAACGCCGTTTAGAATGACCATTCAGATCACGCTTCGTCCCACGAAACTCGAATGGCAACTCAGTGGCATTCCGAATCTGTCGCCCAACGCAAACGTGACGCAGAATAACCCTGTACCGATTGATTCGGTGGTGATCAATGGACGCAAATTCTATATCTATGCCTTGCCGCAGCAGTATACATTCAATCAGACCGGCACGTACTCCATCCCGATCAAGGTCTATGACCCGAGTCTAGAGGGTTGCGATGGATCGGTCGAAGTCAATCTGAACATCAATGTGATCGCGGCTCCGCTCACCAACTTTACGGTCAGTGGCAATGGCTGTTTGGGTACGCCGCTCCAATTCAACGGAACCTGTGTGCCGAGCAACAACATATCGGTCACCTCCTGGCAGTGGAACTTCAATGATCCGCCTACGAATGGTACCTCTATCCTGCAAAATCCGCAGTACACCTTCGCCGCACCGGGCACCTATAATGTACGCCTGCGGGCAGTGGCTTCAGACGGATGTATCGGCGATACCACGAAGCCCGTTACGGTCAATCCCCGACCGGTCGTCTCGATCGTACAGGATACCGTCTATGTATGTATCGGCGCCAACGCTACGTTCACCATCCAGAACCCCGTAGCCGGAGGTGTGTACAATTGGTACAACGCGGCTACCGGCGGAACGCTGTTGGGTACCGGCACCACGTTCGTATTGAACAACGTGACCGCACTCACTTCCGTTTGGGCCGAAGCGGTGATCAATGGATGTCCGAGTGCTACGCGCGACCGCGCCTATGCCAACATTCTTCCGAACCTCGTGGCACCGATCGCCGTCGTGGATTCTGTCAGCACCAACAGCATCACTTGGCGTTGGAATGCAGTAGCCGGTGCCGCCTCTTATCAGGTATCGACCGATAACGGCGCCACCTGGAATACGCCATCCTCGGGCAGTCTGGGCCTTACCCACACTGTCACCGGCTTGCCCTTGGGTACTTCGGTAACCTTGCGGGTTCGTGCGAACGGAGGTTGTATCCCGGCTATCTCGGCACCGGTAACCGGACAAACCGTAACCGACCAGATCTATATCCCCAATAGCTTCACGCCCAATAACGACGGGCTGAACGATGTACTGAAAGTGTACAGTAATGTGATCCGCAGCTTGCGGTTTACAGTGTACAATCAGTGGGGGGAGAAGATTTTTGAATCGACCAATCAGGCATTGGCTTGGGATGGTACCCACAAAGGGCAACCACAACCTTCCGGTGTCTATATCTATGTATGTGACATCTTGCTGCGTAACGGAGAACGCGTTCAACGCAAAGGCTCCGTGAACCTGGCACGATGATGATATAATATGATTTGTAACGTGAACTGGAAACGTGCGAGGATCCTCGTACTGGCGGTCGGCACCCTGCTGGCCGCCAGCGGGCGGTCCCATGCCCAAGGAAATCTTTCCAACCGAGGAAAGGAATTCTGGGTGGGCTATGGGCATCATCAGTTCATGGAACCCGGACAGGGCAACTCCCAGGAAATGGTGCTGTATTTCAGCGCCGAACAAACCGCGAACGTGACAGTCACCGTTCGCGGAAGAACAGCTCAGCAGATCACCAACTATGTGGTTCCTGCCGGTTCGGTCATCCCTTCCAATTTTATGCCTAAGTCCGGCGCACTCGATTGCCGACTCTATGATGTACCACCCAGTTTTGGGGGCAATGGAGGAGAGGGCGTCTTTGGCGTATCGATTCAGATCCAAAGTGATGTTCCCATTGTCGCGTATGCGCACACGTTCGGTTCGGCATCCTCCGGCGCTACGATGCTGATGCCGGTGGAGACCTATGGATATGGATATATCTCCGTCAACAGCCGGCAGAACTATGCGTCTAATTGTTTCTCCTGGGCCTATGTGATCGCTACGCATGACAATACTGTCGTAGAAGTGATCCCTTCGGTGCAATCGCGATTGAATCGGCCTGCCGGCGTGCCTTTTACGGTCAGTTTAAATAAAGGACAGATCTATCAGATCATCGGGGCCAATCCCACCGGAGGGGCTTCTTCTCTCGAAGTGTCCGGAACCAAATTCAAATCCATCGCCAATGCTCAGGGCGATTGCTATCCCATCGCTGCCTTCTCGGGGAGCAGCCGTACCACCAACCCCATCAGTTGCGGAAGTGGCGGCGGCGATAACGATAACCAACAACTCTTCCCGATCCAGGCCTGGGGTAAAAAATATCTCACGGCCCCTACCTCTCGCTCGGGTACGGCCAATACGTTCATGACCAACTCGTACCGGGTGCTGGTCAAAGACCCCACCACGGTGGTCAAGCGCAACGGCGTTATCCTCAGTGCCGCCACGCTGCAACAGAATAGCTTCTATTTCTTTGAAAGCGGTACGGCCGATGTGATCGAGGCGGATAAGCCCGTGATGGTTGCCCAATTCATGACGGGTGGAAACTGCTTGGGGGGTGGACTCGGCGATCCGGAAATGATCTTTATTAGTCCGGTTGAACAAGGCATCAAACGTGTCGGGTTTTATCGAAACACCCGAGAGTCCATACAAGTCAATTATCTCACCCTGATCATACCGACCCCGGGTGTATCGTCTCTGCGCATCGATGGCAGTACCACATTCGATCACAGTTATGTTCATCCGCAAGACAGCCGGTATACCATTGTGGTCAAAAGGTGGACTGCGGCACAGTCGCAAGCCATTGCCTTCAGCGATTCTGCCTTCACGGCCATTACGTATGGTTTAGGATCGGTAGAGAGCTACGGATACAATGCCGGCACACTTATCAATAACCTCAGCGCCCTCAGTCAATTACAGAACACACCCGATCCGGCCACGCCGATTCATCTTTTCACCTGTCAGGGCACACCGGTGAAACTCTCGGTGCTCATGGCCTATCAGCCCACCAAGCTGGATGTATTGCTAAGTTCATTGGGTGCTAACATTACGCCCAACACCGATGTTGTCCTGAACAATCCGGTATCGAGTGGTACTACCTCGGTGAACGGCGTCCCATATTATAAATATGAATTGCCGGGCACCTACGTATTCAACGGCGTAGATACGTTCATCATTCCGGTCAAAGCTTTTCACCCCACCATCGAAAACTGTTACAATCGCGAGGATCTATCCATCGCCATCATTGTAAAAGCAAAACCCCAAGCGGATTTTACATACTTGCATTCAGGCTGTACGCTGGATCCGGTCAGTTTTACGGGCAGTTCCCCCACGCCGAATGGCTATACGGTGCAAACGTTCAATTGGACTTTCCCGGGGAATGTTTCGTTGAGCGGACAAAACCAGACCCGCACCCTGCCCCCCGGCACCAACGATGTGCGCTTGTCGGTGGTTACTGCCGATGGCTGTGCCTCGGATACGCTCAAACAGATCATCGTTTACGATCGTCCGCCGGCTGAATTCAGGGTCAACCCCAACCAGCTTTGCGTCGGAACCTCTTTCACGGCCACCGATACGTCGAGCGCTTCCATTGCCGTCAATACCTGGTATTGGGATTTTGGCAATGGCGTCACGCAAACGGTAACCACCGGTCCTACCGTCACCTACACGTACCCTGTCGCCGGTACCTATGTGATCAAGCACGTGACCAAATCCAGCGCCACTTGTATTTCCGATACGGTCACCCGCACCGTAACGGTTTTCCATAAACCTACGGTCAACTTCACCAATAATGCTTCGGGCTGCTTGTCGCCTGCCGGCATTGTGCAGTTCACCGGTACGGCGAGTACGCCTGACGGACAAACCTTCTCCAATTACAATTGGAATTTCGGCGACCCCAATGCCAGCGGATCCAATCCGAATACATCCAACTTGCAAAATCCTGCTCATAGTTATCAACAAGGAACCTATACCATTAAGTTCTGGGTCACCACTTCCAATGGCTGTGTCGATACCACTACGCAAAACCTGACCTTCAATCTCAAACCCGCATTGACCTATCCGGCCCTGAACGCCGTTTGTGAAAATGCACCGGCCTTTTCTATCGCAAGTGCGAACGTGACCAACGGGGTTACGGGAAATGGTGTGTATAGCGGTCCGGGTACCACCGCGGCCGGACAATTCAATCCCGCCCAAGCCGGATTTGGTACGCATACCATCAAATACGTATTTACCTCGGGAGCCGGTTGTGCTGATTCCATTACGCAAACCATTTTGGTGCATGCCCGTCCCCGTACCAATTTCACCCTTCCCGCTGCCGGTTGCTTGCCCACCAGCGGATTGGTTTCCTTTACGAATACGACGAATATTCCTGACGGACAAACCGCCACCTGGTTATGGAATTTCGGTGATCCCAATGCCAATGGATCCAACCCGAATACTTCTACCCTGCAAAACCCGACGCATAATTATGGCGAGGGAACCTTCACCATCAAGCTCGAAGCCACCACGGCCAACGGCTGTTTCAAGGACACCTCCATACAAGCTACTTTCAAAGTAACCCCGGCACTCACGTATGCGGCACTCACACCGGTCTGCCAAAACGTAGCTGCTTTCTCCATTGCTTCTGCCACGGTGAGCAATGGGGTAACGGGAACAGGGGTGTATAGCGGATCGGGAACGAATGCAGCGGGACAATTCGATCCGGGTGTAGCGGGACCGGGTACGCATACCATCAACTACACCTTCACCAGCACCGGTGGTTGCGTGGCTTCCGCCACTTCTTCCATTCAAGTTTATCCCAGACCTACTTCCACGTTCACTTTATCCGGAAGCGGAGGGGTTTGTTTGGGTCAGGATGTAACGATCACACCCACGGCCACCGTTTCCTCCGGAAGCATCACACAATGGAACTGGAATTTGGGGAATGGCCAAACGCCTTCGAATACCAACGGCAATCCCTTCTCGGTGAATTATACGCCGGCCGGTTCTTATACCGTACAACTTACCACGACCAGCAACAATGGTTGCATCAGCCTACCGTCTAACCAAACGGTTAATGTCAATGCTTTGCCGGTGGCCGACTTCACACTGCCGACCACCGCGGTCTGTATGCCGGGCGGTACGGTTTCCTTCACGAACCAAAGCACTATACCCGGAGGGGCACCGCTCACGTATCAATGGACTTTCGGGGATGGCAATAACTCTACGCAGACCAATCCGACGCATACCTACAACAGCATTGGTAATTATACCGTAACGCTCGTAGTTACTTCAGCGTCTGGCTGTGTGGCGCAAGTGGTGAAGAGCATGAGCAATTTTGTTCGCAAACCGACTGCGGCCTTTACGGTGAGTCCGGCTGAACTCTGTCAGGGTGCCGACAATCAATTCACCGACCGCAGCTTGCCCTTCAACGGTACGCTGCAAAACTGGAATTGGAGTTTTGGAGATGGCACCACATCGGCAACGGCCAATCCCACGAAGCGATACACCTTGCCGGGTAATTATAATGTTACGTTGGTGGTGACCAATACCGCCGGTTGTGTAAGCGATCCCTTTGTGATACCGGTAGTGGTTCACCTGCAACCGGTGATCGATGCCGGCATCAACTATGTGGTGCAGCAAGGCACTCAGCTAACCCTCGCCGCGACCGCCAATTCCCCAACGCTGACTTTCCAATGGTCGCCCCCGATCGGTTTAAGCGATCCGTCGGTACTGAATCCGGTGCTGACGGCTGTGCAGGATCAAACCTACACGCTCACGGCCATTGGAAACTTTGGTTGTCGGGCGACGGATCAGATGACCGTGAAGATCCTCAAGCTGGTCACGGTACCCAACGTATTCTCGCCGAACGGTGATGGCATCCACGACCTCTGGAATATTCCGAACCTGTCCGATTATCCGGGCGCCACCGTGGAAGTATTCAATCGGTACGGACAGCAGGTATTTTACGCGATCGGTTATACGCGCCCGTGGGATGGCACCCGCAACGGACAGCCCTTACCCGTGGGTACGTATTATTATATCGTTCAACTTAAAAATGGATTTAAACCCCTCAGCGGATCGGTGACCATTCTCCGATAAGCCGGGATCAACTATTTATATGACCAAAACTTCATCGATGAGACTTCGTATTCCCCGCGCCCTCTTGCCCTTGTTGGCACTATTCGTTGCCACCTCTTCCCGGGCACAGGTCGATCCGCATTTTTCTCAGTACTATGTGTATCCATCTTGGTTGAATCCGGCCCTGACGGGGGTGTTCGACGGACAATACCGCGTATCCGGTGTATACCGGAATCAATGGGGGTCGATCACCACGCCCTTCACGACCTATGGGGCAACCGGTGAGATCACTACTGACAAGAACATCAATGTTGGCGTGAGTATCCTCAAGCAATCTGCCGGCGATGGTGGCTATGGTTATACCACCGCATACGGAAACGTTTCCTATACCGGGGTGAAGTTCGGTCCGGGGCTAACCAAACGAATGGTGTTCGGGTTACAGGCCGGTATGATCCAACGTCGGTTCGACCGGAGTAAAATGACTTTCGGCGATCAGTGGAATCCCGTGTTTGGCTACAATCCCGGTACGCCTTCAACAGAGGTGTTGAGCCGGACGGCCGCCTCTGCCTTCGACATCGGTGCGGGGGTGTTGTATTTTGATGCAAAACCCGGACAAAAAGCAAATCTCTATGCTGGTCTCTCGGCGTCTCATCTGACCCAACCCGATGATAAGTTCGGTGCTACCGGGGAGGCTCGCTTTCCGATGCGCTATACGTTTCATGGTGGGGTCCGCATCGCCATCAACGATCAATTCAGCCTCACGCCCAACCTGCTTTTTCTTAAACAGGGAACGGCCACGGAGAAAATGCTCGGAGCCTATGGGCAGTATAAAGCCACCGGCGATGTCAGTGTCCTCATCGGGGCCAATTATCGCTTTGAGGATGCGGTGGCGCCGTTCTTCGGATTCACGTATCGGAACATGATGTTGGGCGCGAGCTACGACATCAATACCTCCGATCTCGGCAAACTTGTGAATGGTGCCAACAGTTTCGAGATCTCGCTGTCGATCATCGGACGGAAATCGACCAAAACACCGGAAGTGGAATTTGTTTGTCCCCGTCTCTAACCCTATTCATCTCCTGCAAACCCTGCATATGAAAAGAATCTTCTTGTTATTCGGTGCGATGAGCGTGATGCTATCGGCCTCGGCTCAATTCGTAGTCGATTATTTGAATGGTGCCAACGAGTATTACCGAAAGGGTGATTACGCCTCCGCGGTCGAGTATTATGAGAAATATCTGGCCGGCACGGGTTCGGATCAGTTAGAGGACTATAATCCCTATGCCCCGCAAAAACCCAAAAGCAAAATTTCCAAGACGGCTGCCAATCCCCTGGAGGTAACGTATCGCTTGGCGGAATGCTATCGCAACCTCAATTATCCGTCGAAGGCCGCACCGTTATATAAAAAGGTGATCGATACCAAGACCAAATCCTACCCCCTGGCCCGCTATTACTATGCACAGCAACTTCGTGCCCTGGGGCAATATCCGGCGGCGGGACAGGAACTAAAGCAGTTCCTGCTCGATTACCAGGTGGATGATGCTTATCGCAAAAGTGCCAACCGCGAGGTGAAAAGCCTCTCCTTCGTCGAAAGCGAGATGAAGAAAAAAGGATTGCAGTATTATACGCTGACCAAATCTCGCTATCGCCTGAACAAGCAAGGTGCCAATTATGCGCCCGTGTGGATGGATAACAACACCTTATTGTTCACCTCCACCCGCTCCGTAGATCCGGATGCGAAAGGAAAACAATATGTGAATCGAGTTTTCCAGGCCGTATATCAAAAAGATACGGCGCTCATTCGTCCCGTTTACCTGCCGCAAGCCGGCGAAATGCATCAGGCGGCCATCGCCCTTACGCCTGATGGAAAAACGATGTACTTCACGGGCTGGTCACTGAAAGGCGATCAAAAGTCCACCGTTATATATACCTCGCGGAAAGAGGACGGGGAGTGGACCAACCCGGTGGCACTGGGTCCCACCATCAATGCACCCGGCAGCAACAATCAGCAACCGCATCTGACGGGGGATGGTCGCTATATGTATTTTTCCAGTAATCGTCCCGGTGGTAAGGGCGGCTATGATCTATGGGTAGCTGCGATCGAGAACGGACAGCCCGGAACGGCCCAGAATCTTGGTCCCGCTATCAACACGGCCGACGACGAACAAGCGCCATTTTATCATGCAGCCAGCGGATCCCTGATCTTTTCTTCCAACGGTCGCATTGGCATGGGGGGATATGATTTCTTCCAGAGCAAAGGCACCATTGGTAAATGGAGTGACCCGGTGAACCTGGGGTATCCGGTGAATTCGATCAAGGATGATATTTATATCTACACCCGTGGAACCGCGAAGAACATCTTGTCGGATGTGATCCTCAGCTCCGATCGCGATGCCGCGTGTTGCCTGGAGTTATTCGACTTGCAACGACGCATTCCCTCCCGCACCATCAAGGGCTCGGTGGTTTCCTGTACCGATCGCACTCCGGTTTCCGGCGTAATGGTCCAGATCCTGGATGCAGCCACGGGCAACCCCATCACCACGAAACAAACCGATGCGAACGGGCAATATCAAGTGGTGTTGCAAGACCCCCGTTCGCTCAAGGCCATTGCCAAGATGGATGGTTTTGCTGATACCGTGTCGATCGTATCGGTTCCGGAGGAGATGGAGATCGATCAATTGGAATTTTCTGCCGGGGCTTTCTGTATTCGCCCCCTACCGCCTCCCATTCCGCCGGTGGGAACCATTGTGGAGATCCCCAATATCTTATATGATTTCAACAAGGCGACCCTGCAGGCCGTCTCCTTCCCGGTATTGGATTCCTTGGCCAATCTCTTGATCGCCAATCCAAATACGGTGATCGAGATCCGTTCCCATACGGATGACATCGGTTCTGATGCATATAACCTGGATCTGTCCAACCGTCGTGCACGCTCGGTTGTGGAATACCTGATCTCCCGTGGGGTGAAGACCGAACAATTGGAGTCGAAAGGATACGGAGAGTCGTTGCCGCTGGAGCCGAACAAGATCAATGGGAAGGACAATCCGGCCGGTCGCGCGAAGAACCGTCGTACTGAATTCAAGGTCTTGAAAAATTAAAAACGCAGACTGGGTAGGATGAAGTGGTATCGTATCATAACTGTGGCGTCTTTGCTGGCAACGACCCTTTCCGTCGGGGCCCAGCAAAAACCCCATTATACCCAATACATCCTCAATCAATACATCCTCAATCCCGCGATCACGGGTATTGAAAGTTATGTTGATCTAAAGGCCAGTCACCGCCGTCAATGGGTAGGCATACAGGATGCACCGGTGACTACTTATTTCTCGATGCATGGCGCATTGAATAAAAAGAGCAGTCGAAACGCCCCCACTTCTTTCCCCACCCCCGGCGAGAATCCGCGCGGCAAAAGTTATTGGGAAGAATACGAAGCGCCGGATCCACATCACGGGATCGGGATGCAGGTGGTGCAGGATGTGACCGGTCCCCTCAGCACCGTCACCGCCCAAGCAACCTATGCGTATCATTTGCCGTTGGGGCTTCGGACCACACTTGCAGCGGGATTGGGAATCGGTCTCAACCGCATCGGACTGGATGCTGCCAAATTGAATTTTGGGGATGTGACCGTCGATCCGGTCGTCTTCACCTCGGGGTATCTGAACCGGACTCGATTGGATATGAGTGCGGGACTTTATCTGTACTCGGCTGATTATTTTGTCGGACTCTCCGCGCAGCAGATCGTTCCGCAGACCCTTGATTTTACCGATGGATACATTCGTCCCCAAGTTGGAAAAACTGTCCCCCATCTATTTGCCACGGCCGGCTTCCGCGCCCTGCTTGGTGATAACTTCAATTTGATCCCATCCCTGATGGTGAAATACATTCAACCCCTTCCGGTACAAGTCGAGGGCAATTTCAAATTACAATTCCGCAACCTCGCCTGGCTGGGTGCCAGTTATCGTCACCAAGACGGCTTCGCTGCCATGTTAGGCATGAACATCTCCAACATTCAAGTTGGATATGCCTACGATTACACCACCTCCCGCCTGAATAATTTCAGCAAAGGCACCCATGAATTTCTGATCGGCTTCCTGATCGGGAATAAATATCCGGATGGATGCCCGAGGAATGTTTGGTAGGGGGAAAGGTGAAAGGTGAAGGATGAAGGGTGAACTTATTCTGTACCAAGCCACTTCACCTTTCATCCTTCACCTTTCATCCTTCACCTTTCATCCTTCACCTTTCATCCTTCTACCGGAACGGGTTACTCCATTTCTCACTCGTATACACCCCATTTCCGGTGAGGGTGCGTAAGAATGCCATCACGGCATCTACTTCTGTTTGATTCAGATTTAATTGTTGTCCGACGCCATTGGGGCGAAGCCGTGGATCCAGTCGGGTATTGCCTGGAGCCAGGTTGATCTGTCCGTAATGGCCGATGACGGCTTGCAGGGAGCGGAGATTGCCGGTGTGCATCATTGGTCCGTTCGGCTGACCATTCGATCCTGCCAGATCTCGCAAGGAAGGCGAACGCGTATTATTGATATCAATGCCCTGTCCGTTTAACACCCCGATGATTCCGTTATTGCCACTATTGGGATCGATGTCGAATTCCGGCGCAGCGTGACAGCCACCACATCCCAAACCACCACCCATCCGTACCCCATTGGGATTGAATTGGGGCGGTGCGAGAAATAAATTTTTTCCCATGTTCTCCTGCTGCGTGAAATTCGGAAAAGGTTGCTGTTCTTGCGCAACCTGTACGCGACCGACGTCATATTTCGAATCGAAGGATTGAATGCTGCGCACGAATTGCGACAAACATTCCTGCATTCGGGGTTCCGTCACGTTTTGATCGCCGTATACGAACTGGAACAATTCTTTATAATATCCGATGTTGGATAATTTGGTGAGTAAGGCCGCGAGGTTAGGTCGGCCGTTCAGTCCGCTGAACCCCATCTCCGCATGATCCTGAATGGGCTTGGTGGTCTGCTGCTCCAACGTAGCGGCACGCTCATCCCAAAAAAACTTCACCTCGTTGGCAAATCGGGCATTGATCAATCGCATGGAATGTCGGCCGGTGCGTCCATTCTGTACTCCTAAACTGGCAATGGCCGTATCCCCAAAAGCAAATTGTTGTATGTGGCAACTGCCACACGCGATGGTGTTATCAATGCTAAGCTGTTTGTCGTAGAACAAGACCCGTCCCAACGTTGCCTTGGCATCGGTAATGTTATTTCCGGCGGAATTGTCCTTGTTAATATAGACCGGCTTGCCCTGATTGGCGTAATTGGCCAGGTTATTGGGGTCGATGCGCGTACCGAAAGTGGCCTGAATGGCGGCATATGGATCTTGGTCGCCCCCATTCTTATTACACCCTAAAAAGCTGATTACCAGCGATATAAATAAAAAAATACGAAAGTTTACAGGGATTTTAGGCATAGGGTCTGTATAATTCTATATAGACGGAAAAAAGTATCGCTTGTTTAAGCGAAAGGTACAAGAAATGTTGGAGAACCGGGGAAGCCGATCAGCAGATCGAAAGGATCCATTCTCGGCAAAATTGCTTGACCTGCTCCCGTACTTCCCGAAACGAGGCCTGTATATCTTCCTCGCTGCCGGTGGCTTTGGCCGGGTCCGGAAAATTTTGGTGCACCCGAATGGCGTTACCGGGGAAAACGGGACAAACCTCACTCGCATGATCACAGACGGTAAGGATATAATCAAACAAAAGATGCCGGTATTCATTCAGGTTGTTGGAGGTGTGACCTGATATGTCGATGCCATCCTCTTTCATCGTGGCCACGGCCCGCGGATTCACCCCGTGCGTTTCCACACCTGCACTGAACACTTCCACGTCATCTCCTCCGAAATGACGGAGATAACCCTCCGCGATCTGGCTGCGACAACTGTTTCCGGTACAGAGTACCAGGATTTTTTTCATGCTCCAAAATTATAAAAATCGCTCCGCTACAACTTTGCGGCGCCAAACTTGTTTATGGATTTAACCATTTGATAATCTGCATGCTACTTAGATCTTTACTCCTCTCTTTTGGTTTGTTATTGCTTGGGTGGACGGCCGAGGCTCAGGGTCGCATCAGCGGCCGCGTCATTAACCGAAATACCCAGGAAGCATTACCTCGCATGAATCTTTTGCTGGAGCCCGGAAACCGAAAGGCAAGCAGCGATAGTACCGGAGCCTACCGGATTGCCGATTTGAAACCCGGTGTCTATACCCTTACCGCCAGCGGGGTGGGCTATCTGACCCGCGTGTATGCCAACCTGGTGATCACCTCCGGAAATGAGATCGTGCTGGAGATTGAAATGGATCCGTCCGTCAAAGAATTAACCGGCGTTTCCATTGGTACTAAAAAGAATACGGCCAAAGCCGCTACGCTGGAAAGTCCGCTTAGCATTCAGCGCCTCACCACCGAGGAGATCCGGGCCAATCCCGGCGGCAATTTCGATATCAGTAAAGTGATCCAATCCCTTCCCGGAGTGGGTGGAGGTGTTTCGGGCGGCAGTTTCCGAAACGATATTCTGATCCGTGGTGGTTCTCCGTCGGAAAATGTTTTTTATTTGGACGGGATCGAAGTGCCCATCATCAATCACTTCAGTACGCAGGGGAGTGGCGGCGGACCACAAGGCATTCTCAATGTCAGCTTCATCGAAGAAGTAAAACTGAGCACATCCGCATTCGACGCCAAATACGACAACGCGCTGAGCAGTGTATTTCAATTCAAACAAAAAAACGGTAATACGGAGAAGTTGCAGGGAAATTTTAGGTTGAGCGCTACCGATGCGGCGATCACGCTCGACGGACCACTTTCGAAGAAAACAACTTTTCTGGCCTCGGCCCGCCGGAGTTACCTGCAATTTTTATTTGAGGCGATCGATCTGCCGATCCGTCCCAATTACTGGGATTTTCAATTCAAATCTACCACGCGCCTCAACGACAAAACGACGTTCAGTGTTTTGGGGATCGGGGCCATCGATGAATTCAGTTTCGGGGTTCCCCGAGAAGCCACACCTGAAAAATTATATGTGCTGAACAGCAATCCGCTGATCCAGCAAAAAAGTTATACCGTTGGCGCTACGCTCAAGCGATTGATCGCCGGAGGCTATTGGAATCTATCTCTGAGTCGAAACCGATTGAACAACGAGGCGGATAAATACGAGGATAATCAAGACCCCGACAATACGCCCCGCACGGCACAGATCCGCAGTTTGGAGACCGAGAACAAACTTCGCTGGGAGGTCGTGCGCAATCGCAAGGGACTCAAGATGAGTTACGGGGCCGTCTTACAATTTGTTCAATTTGATAACACGTTTTATCAGTTGCTGCGTCCACAAATTGTGGACGGAAGCGGAACGGTGGTGCAACCGGCATTGTTCATCAATAGCCTGACCGATCTCGGGTTTTGGCGCTATGGTGCTTTTGCGCAGGTAGGCGGCCGATTGCTTGATGATCGGTTGGCCTGGAGTGGTGGTGTTCGGGTAGATGCTAATAATTTGTCGAACAGTGAGTCAAATCCCCTGCGGCAGTTCAGTCCCCGTATCAGCCTCAGCTACGCCCTCGCCGAAAAATGGAACGTGAGTACGAGCTATGGTTTGTATTACCGCTTGCCTTCTTATACGATGTTGGCCTACCAAAATCCGGCTAGCAGCAGCAGTCTCCTAACGAATCCGGGCGATTATATCCGAAGCACGCATTGGGCGGCCGGTGTGGAGTTTTTACCCGACCTGTTTACGCGTGTAACGTTGGAAGGTTTCTATAAAGGGTATTCCAATTATCCCATCAGCACGATCGATGGCATCAGTTTGGCGAATAAGGGAACGGATTTTGGAGCGGTCGGCAATGAACCCTTATCCGCTACCGGTGAGGGAAGGGCATACGGAGTAGAGGTGTTGTATCAACAAAAATTGACCAAGCGAATCTTTGGCGTGTTCAGTGGTACTTTTTACCGCAGTGAGTTTACGGGATTGAACGGCATTTTTGAGCCGGCGAGTTGGGACAACCGGGTGCTGATCAGTTTGACCGGCGGGTACAAATTGAAAAAGAATTGGGAAGTGGGCATGAAGTTTCGCTATCAGGGTGCCGCGCCGTATACGCCGTATGATCCGGTAGACAGTCGTTTCAGCTATCAGCTGTTGGGAGTGGGGGTATTTGATTATTCGAAGCTGAATACGTTGCGATTGCCGGCCTTCCATGCGGCCGATCTTCGGATCGATAAAAAATGGAATTATCGGAAGGTGACACTCGATTTGTTCCTGGACATTACGAATGTGTATGCGGCCAAGGCGGCGGGCATCCCACAGTATACGTTCAAGCGGACATCCGACAATACCGCGTTTGCCACAAGCGACGGAGCGGCACTCAAACCCGACGGAAGCAATGCCATCCCGGTGTTGTTGGACAACCGGGATGGACGCACTTTACCGACGTTGGGAGTGATCGTGGAGTTTTGATCAGTTACGCTTGGGCGTAACGATGTAGCCGCCTTCTCCCATTACGATTTGATAGGGGACGGACTTCATGTTATTGGTATCGCCTTTGAAGGGGAACTGACGGATCAGCACATTGTTTTCAATGGCAAACCGATCGTGTCCTTCATATCCGTCAAAAAGTTTACCGGGTTGTTTATCGTTCAGGTCCATTTCCGGAAAGAACATCAGGGAAAGGGATTTGTCTTTGTTGGAAGAAACGCCCAAGAGATTTCCGTAGGAACCGGAGCCGGCACTGGTCGTAACAAAATAGACCTCATCGAATCCGTTTTTGTCGAGGTCGCCTGCAACGGTCGCGGAGACCGGATCCACATCGGTAAAACGCATGGCATTGGCGCTGTCGCCTTGAAAATAGACCTTGAGGTCGCTCAGGCTGGCGCCTTTCGGATGTGATTCAACGATCGTGATCATTTTGCCGGTTCGGGTTTGTACCTCCCACACCCGTGGCATGGGGTAGCTATCACTGGATACGGTGGTTGAATCGGCTTTCTTTTCCGCGGTTGTGTTGGTTTGAGAAGCGGGTTCGCAGGCGGTCCATATACCGGCCGCCATCACCCATACAAGCAGGTTGAATTTCATGAGGAGGTTTATTTTCTGCACGAAAATAGCTCGTCGACCTCTTAAGGAAAGGATAAACTATTCGAATTCCAGTTCGTTCACGAACTGATCCCAGGAAAAGATGAGGTATTCCAGGGGGGTGGCAGGCGCCGCATAGGATTCGAGCATGAAATCGCCCTCTCGCGCTTCTGCCAGTATTTGATTGGTAATCTGCCTATTATCACCCAGTTGCATGATATAATAACACCCAACCACCCAAAAGGTTCAAACTCCCAAACTACTCTTTAGCTCTGTTGAGCCGGTCGTTGAGTGTTCTGCCCAGTCCTTTTTCAGGGAAGTAGCTGGCAATCAATCGGTCGTATCCTGATTGGTCGAGGTGTTTCAGTCGGGCATAAAAGATCGGTGCTATTGCTTCGGGATCTTCTTGTCCGCTAAGGAAAACTCCGATCCGTTCTTCGGGGTGTGTTTGCAGGAAGGAATCGATATCATCGACCAGGATCAGGGGTGTTTGGGGGGAGTAATGTTTTTTAGCCATGCCCGGGGCCAATACCGACGGATTATCTCGGTTTTTGATCTGCACCTTGCCGGAAACGGCCTCCAATTCTTCCACCGACAGGGAGCCCAGTCGGTACACGACCACTTGATCATCTTCGCTGCCTACGATCGTTGATTCCAATCCTTTTTCGCAAGCGCCACCTTGCAAGACGACCGGAATTTGCTCACCGAAATAGGCTTCAACCTCTTCGGCGCGGGTGGGACTGATCCGGGTATACGGATTGGCGCTGGGGGCCACGAGGGGAAAGTCGAGTTGATTCAGCAATTCCAGCGTGAGGGGATGATCGGGTATGCGGATGGCGACGCGGTCGGATCCTGCGGTAACTACATCTGGTATGCGATCGGATTTTTTTAGCAGTAGGGTAAGGGGGCCGGGCCAGAAATGTTCGGCCAGTTTACGAAGGGGTGCCGGGAATTCCGTCACTAAGTCTTCTGCTTGTGCGATCGATCCCACGTGAACGATCAGCGGATTGGTAGCGGGGCGTTGTTTGATGGCATAGATCTGTTGTACGGCTTGGGGATCGAAGGCATTGCCGGCCAGTCCGTACACGGTTTCCGTGGGCAGTCCAATGACTTGTCCGCGTTGAAGATGTTCGCGGGCGATGGAGAGGTCGCGAGTGATCATGTAAGACTTTTGTTCGGGTGTGCTGGTATTACTCTTCCCATCTACGGTTCGAAGTGGTCTGTACTGGCAGGTCGAAGTAGAAGGTGGTGCCGATTGGCTGACTATTATCGAGTTGGATCTTGCTTTTCATTTGCTGCGCGATCATATCGGAGATGATCAGCCCCAGACCGGTGCCGCCGTATCGACGGGTAATAGTGGAATCGCCTTGCAGGAATGGTTTGAACAGATTCATTTTTTGTGCTTCGGTAATGCCGATGCCGGTATCTCGGACGGCGAACCGAATAAATCCCGTGGTCTCGGATTCGGGTGTGTAGGTGGTGGTCATCACTACTTCTCCGGTTTCGGTAAACTTGACCGCGTTACTCAGGAGGTTGGTGAGTATCTGTTGTAGCCGTAGTGGGTCGGTCGAAATGTATCGGGGTGTTTGAGGATCGATCGATGTTCGGATGGGGAGTGATTTTTGTCGGGCCGGCAGTTGTACGAGTTGCAGGCTGTTTGACAGGATGTCGGATAAATCTGCCTGCATCCATTCCAGTTCCATTACACCGGCCTCCATTCTGGAAAAATCCAATACGTTGTTCACGATACCCATTAAGATCTTGGCCGAGCTCATAGCCTGTTCCAGGTGTTCGGATTGGTCTGGTGAAAGTGGTTTTTTGCTCAGCAGTTCAATATAACCCATCATGCTGTGCAGGGGGGTCCGGATCTCGTGGCTGATATTAGCAAGCATTTCCGACTTGGCTTGATGGGCCGCCTCTACGAGCTTGAGCGATTGATCTATGTCTTCCAACAATCGACCAAAATTTCCAATCAATTGTTGCTCGTTTTCGGGAAGTTGTTTGATTGAATCGGTCAGGGAAAAGCGGGTCCATTTGGCTGAGGCCAAGTTGACCCGGTTGGCCGTTTCATCCGGAGGTGAATCACGTAGTGCATTTAATATCTCGATCAGCCGATCCGACCATTCTGATCTATTATCTGTGAACTTGATCATTTGTTCCTAAAAGTAATTAATCTGGGCAGTTAACGGTCGAGGGCTCGGGCATAAGTTTTCAGGGCCTGGCCGCGGGATGTTTCATTGAATCTTCCTTGATCGTAGACCAGGTTGCCGTTGACGATGGTTTGCGTTACCTGGTTGTGGAACGTGGTGCCATCGAGGGGCGACCAGCCGCATTTGTACAGAATGTTCTGGGGGCTGACCTGCCAGGTGCTGTTCAGGTCGACCAGCACCAGGTCGGCGTAATATCCTTCCCGGATAAATCCTCTGTCCTCAATTCGATACAGGGTGGCGGGATTGTGACACATCTTCTCGACGATCTTTTCCAGCGATATTTTTCCTTGGTGGTGAAATTCGAGCATCACGTTCAGGGCATGTTGTACCATTGGGGCGCCTGACATGGATTGAAAATAGGGTTTGTCTTTTTCGGCCCAGGCGTGTGGGGCATGGTCGGTGGTGATGATATCGATGCGGTCATCGAGCAGGGCTTGCAGCAAGCCTTCTTTATCTTGTTCGGTTTTGATGGCTGGATTCCATTTGATGCGGGTACCGAGTCGGGCATAGTCCTTGTCGCAAAACCAGAGGTGTTGCACGGCTACTTCGGTGGTGATCTTCTTTTTGCTTAGGGGGATATCATTCCGAAACAAAGCTGTTTCGGCGGCGGTGGTCAGGTGCAGGATATGCAACCTTGCCTGATGTTTGTTTGCCAGTGCGATAGCTTGTTGGGTGGCTTCGTAGCAGGCTTCGGTGCTTCGGATCAGCGGATGGCATTCGATGGGGACGGCCTCTCCGTATTTTTCCCGATATGCCTCTTCATTTTTTTCAATGATCTGTTCTTTTTCGGAGTGGATGGCGATGATGGAGGGGCAGTGGGCGAAGAGTTTTTCGAGTGTTTGCGGGTTATCGGCCAGCAGGTTCCCTTTTTTGGTGAAATAGAGTCCGTCGTCCGATACCGCCAGCAGTCGCGATGTATCCAGTTGAAGCACTTCGTCGAGGTTATCGCCGTTCACGCCGAGGAAGAATCCGTAGTTGGCCAGTGATTTTTCGGCGGCGATCCGATATTTCTCGTTGAGTGTTTCCATCGACAGCACGTTGGGCAGGGTGTTGGGCATGTCGATGAAGGAGGTGGTACCGCCGGCGATAGCGGCTTTGCTTTCGGTGTAGAGGTCGGCTTTGTGGGTGAGGCCGGGGTCGCGGAAGTGGACTTGTCCGTCGATCACCCCCGGGAAAAGATATTTACCGGCACCATCGATTACCATCTCGGCGTCGATATCGGAAAGGGATCCGATCTTTTCGATCCGTTCGTTTTGTATCAGAACATCGCTTTGAATGATCTTACCCTCATTGACGATCGACGCATTTTTGATAAGTATGGAGGTTGTCATGTCGATCGGTTGCGGGGTATCAAAAATAGAGTACGTAGAATTTGGAGTCGTTGCTGAGTCGCAGGGTGGGGGCGGGTACTTTGACAAAATTCAGGATCTTGGCGGCTTGTTGCCAGCCTTTGCGTTTGGGTAGGATCTCGCGAAAATCGAGGTCGGGTGCGAGATAGAATTCATATCCGCCTTTTCCGTAGTCACTTTCACCGTTCGGCATACGCAAATAAAAAAGATTCAGTCGGTCATCCACTCCGAATCCGACGGAGATGCCCAGCCATTTCGGCCAGTTGGTGTTGGGCCGATAGCGGTGGGGATTGAAGGTGAGCCAGTAGGTTTGATTGATGTAGTCGTCGGTGAAATAATTTTTACCGGTCACTGTTTCGTAGATATTATTTCGTTTGAAGTAGCTGAATTTCACATCGACGGCCGACAGGAATTTACTTTTCGTTTGGAGGTAGGGGTAGAAACTTCCCAGTGATCCTGACAGCAGGTCATACACACTGAACCCCCACCGTGGCGAGAAGCCGTCCTTGTATTCGATGAATCCTTGTATAGCGGTCCCGAAGATCCCGCTCCAGAGGTATCGTTTGTCGGTATTCATGCCGGCCCATTGCAGTCCTTTTGCGAGTAATTCCGCACTGAGCAGGCCCCCGTAAAAATGCCCTACCTTATCGAGGTTCTTGGCATATTTCCAATCTCGTCCGCGCCGGAATATATCCTTCAATTGTTTACCGCCATCGAAGTGAAAGGAGGTTTTGCCTTCCGACCACCAGGTTTTTTTCAGGTAGATGTAGGAGCCGGCCAGGGCGAAGGTGGTTGATCCACCGATGATCAAAAATCTTTTTTGGTTGAAGGTATCGTCGGCTTGCAAGGAAAACGTGGCCGGGTGGTGGGTAGTGTCGGTGTGCAGGAGGCTGTCGGTTGCTCCGGATCGCTGAGGAGTCAATAAACTGATACAGAGGATGAGGCGTAGCAGATGTTTCATACAACAGGGCGAAAGTTACGAAAAGTCGGCCCCCTCCTAACCTCCCCCCTTGGGGAAGGTACTCTCCCAATCATTATTTCTCCCTCCCCTTGGGGGAGGGCTGGGTGGGGCTATTCGCGGACGGTAGTTATTAGTTCGTAGTGATCGCGTCCCAGAGTCCGTAGCGTAGTTCGAGGGCTTGTTGGGCGGCTTGTTCGGCTTCTTTCCATTTTTGTTCGTCTTGGCCGCAGAGTTCGGATACCATTTCGATGGCGAGGTGGCTGTGATGGTCGCCATCGACTTCGATGTGTCGCTCGATATAATATTTGAACGTAGAAACCTTGTTGGGCATTTCCGCATAGAGTTGTTCCAGCAATTTGTGGAACATGGAGGGGATCAGGTCTTCTCTGCCAAACGTGAAAACGGCGGCTTGGACGTGTGCCGGAGCATTTAACGCCACCTCAAACGTGAAGCATAAAAATCGCTTAACCTGGTCCGGTATACTCGCTTCTTCAATGGCCGGGCGAATGGGTGTGCCGGATTTGATCTGATCCAGTAATGCTTCGATACCGGCAGTATCGGCTTCCATTTGGTGCATGGCCTTCAGGTATAGTTCGAAGTGACTTATGCGTTCTCCCGCTTCATCCACATCTGATTCTTCTCCGAGTACGATCTCATTGATGAGGTAGCGAGTGGCGGGAGATCCTACCGGAACCCAGGGGATGGTTACGGAGGTAAGTGCGATTTGAAGGGATTTGAGCAGACTCATAAAGTCCCACACGGCATAAACATGTATCTGGGCGAAGTTTTGCAGACCGTTCAGGTCGTTCAATTGGGTATAGGCCGGGTGCACCAGCAAGTTGGCCCGCACCGGCTCAATGGCCTGCTTCAGTTCGATGATTCGTGGGTTCATAGAATCGCTATAACACAGGCTTTTCTATTTTGTTCGGTCTGGCGATGAAGGGGATCTATCTCTCGTTTGGGCTCGGCCCTCTCCAAACCTTCCCCCCATGGGAGAGTCGGGGTGGGGCCCACGGTGGACGCTATTCGATATTACCCAGGTTGTATACGTGTATTATCTTTATAGTCGCCATGTTATCCGTTCTCATTCGTTTGTTGAAGTTTTTTCTGCTGGTGTTGCTGGGACTTGGACTCATTCTTCTTGCCAGTACGATGCAGCCGGTGCCCCCTCCGCCGGCAGGCGAGTATCACTATTCGAGCTTTCTGCGATATAATTATACCTGGCTGACGGGTACGCTGTTTCTGCTATCGGGACTAGCCATCGGCTACCGTTTCCATCCAAACCCCTGGCGTACCGGAATTGCAATGATTTTTATTTTCCCCCTGGCCGCTATGTACGAAGCCACCCGCTACCGCGGGAGTCATAACCTGATCCCGCTTGAAATGATCATCTATTTCCTCTTCTCCCTACCCGCCATCGCTGGCCTTTATACAGGGAAATGGTTGGCGCAACGGTTAAAAAGTAGTTGGCGGAGCGCCTAAAGCCCCCTGTTTTTTTGATTAAAAAGGCACTTTAGACCGATTGTTTTCACCGGGTAGGGTTGCCTGAACAGGCAACCTTTGGGAAATGAATCGTACTTTTGTTTACTGGGGAGATTATTTTGAGGATTTCATGCGCAAGATTGATCCTGACGTGAGAGAAAAGGTCTTTTGGATCATGAGAGTTATTCAATCGAGCGACCGAATACCTTCGAAATATTTCAAGCATCTTTCGGGTACAGATGGACTTTTTGAAATGCGGATTGAGTGGGAAGGAAGCATTTTTAGGATATTTTGCTTTTTTGAGCCCAATTATCAAATTGTACTTTGTAATGGATTTATCAAGAAAACAAATAAAACGCCCCAAGGTGAAATTCAAAAGGCAATTAAAATCATGAAAGAATATTATGAAGCAAAAGCAAAATAAACTTCGTTCTTTGGAGTCTTTGATTGATAAGACCTATGGTCCCAAGGGATCGTCTCGACGCAATCAATTTGAAATTGGATTTGAAGCATTCAAGCTCGGCTACTTGCTGGAGCAGGCACGCACCAAACGAGGCCTAACGCAAGAAGAGTTGGCTCAAAAATGCGGTACAAATAAGTCTTATATTTCACGAATTGAAAATGATGCATCCGATATCAAACTTTCAACCCTGATCAAGATCGTTACTAACGGTTTAGGTGGCCAACTCAAACTGATCATTCCTAAATAACCATTTGTTATGTCCATGAAACCTGAGTCGATCGCTGATTATCTCGTGGCGCTGCCGGCGGACCGGCGACAGGCCCTGGAAGCCCTGCGAACCATCTTCCGAAAAAATTTACCAAAAGGATTTCAGGAAGAAATGAACTACGGAATGATCGGCTATGTAGTGCCGCATACACTTTATCCAAAGGGATATCATTGTAAGCCCACAGATCCGCTACCATTCATTCATATCGCCTCGCAAAAGAATTTCATCGCGGTGTATCATATGGGACTCTATGCCGATCCTGATCTGATGAAATGGTTCACCCAGGCGTTTCCGAAACATAGCACACAGAAATTGGATATGGGAAAAAGCTGTATCCGATTCAAGAAGCCGGATCAGATCCCCTTTAAACTGATCGGGGAACTCGCCTCGAAGATGACCCCGAAGCAGTGGATACAATTATACGAGAAGGCTTTTCGGAAATGATCATCCGAGCTGGCCGGATCAAGCGATGGGTTCCGGAAAAAATCCCTTCACGCCTGCCCTATCCCGTTGCAGCCAATTCTGTTGCGGGTATACACTGTTTCGATCGATGGTGTGAATGGCATAGGCCTGGCGCGAGCGACCACTGGTATTGGGCAAACTGTAATGCGGCAACAATCCGTCAAGCACGATGCAAGCTCCTTTTTTAACTTCTAGGGGGATCATCCCTTCGGTGGAATAGTCCATCTCATTGAGCGTGATGAACTCCGTGCCGGCACCCTCTTTCCGACGGAACCAGTTGCGCAGCGGCGTTTTATGTCCGCCGGGTTTAGCCCACATACATCCGTTTTCGATGGTAGCATCCTCTAGTGCGAACCAGAAGCCGATACAGGAATGTGGTTCGGTGTATAGAAAAGAAGCATCCTGGTGAATATCGACCACGCCGCCGATGCGTGCGTGTTTGAAGATCATCATGCTTTGAATGAGCAGATGATCGGTGAGTCCCAGTTCGGTCACCAGATCCTGCATCTGGGGTGCGCGGGAAAAAGCATGGAAGACCGGATCGAGGTCGTGCAGCGCATGACCGATCTTGTTGAGGGACCGATACAGATCATTCTTCAAGTTTCCTTCCGGGTCAAAAGCATCTTTTTCAAAGAAAAAGGAGATGCGGTCGCCTGATTCCAGAAAATACGCATCGCTGGTCCGCGCCTGCTCAGAGGTTTGAAATACAGAGGCGGGTCCCTTCAGCTGAAACGTCGAGGCCAACGCTACCGCCCGGTGCATGAGGGCATCGCAGGCTTCGGCCGACTGAAAATTTTCCAGCACCAGAAATCCGTCTCGCTCGAATTGCTTTTTCCGATCGGTCAAGAGGTAAGTTTTGGTTAAGGTAGGTAATATTTGGGATGTGGAATCAGCGGTCAGCGGACGGATTATCGGGCCGGGGAGGCTGTCAGTACCTTAACATCTTTTCCAAATCTGCCGAGCAGGAAGGCCAGTTCGGAGTTGCGGTCGGTGATGTTCTTTTTTTCAGGTGTTTCTTCGCTCAGCCGAAGCCGCAGGCTGATCACCAGGGTTTGCTTGTCTTTGTCCTCCCGTACGATGCGCTGGCTCGGATGCAGTCGCAAGCGTTTCACATAACTCGCCGCCCATTTCTGAAAGGCGATCTCGATCTCATACAATTTTTCTTTCTCGTCGTGGATCCAAACCCCGAGTGAATCCCGCAATTTATTCGTCAAGCCCAGTTTTTGCTCCATCTCGGCGCGATCGAATGTGATGATATTTCCTTGCTCATCTTCGGAGACCATTACGTTCAGCCGATGGATCTGATCGATGCGATAACTCAGCACCTTACTCCCATTCATCGGAAAGGCATTCAGATAATAGAAGTGTTCGTAGTAACGGATATTCAGGGGGGCGACCTGTTGCATGGTCAGGTTTTCCACCTTGCTGTTGTACACATTCACGCCGGTATAATTGAACTCAATGGCCTGCCCGAGGTGAATATGCGATAAAATCTTGATCACGCATTGGATGACCTTCGACTCAAACTCCGGGTGTTGTGCGTCGTACATCACCGGACCTGTCTGGAATATGGCAGACCGACTTTCCATCTCGGCTTCCGATATATTGAATATCTCCGGCAACTGATACAAGATCTTCTGCACGGCCGGGATGGAATCAAATCGTCTCAAGATCCCTGCCAAAAAGGGAAGCGTGAAACGCTCCTCCTCGTCCAAGTCCCCAAACTCGGGAAGCTCCGTATCCGCGGCCCAATTATATACCTTGTGCTTGAACACTACCTTAAAGAGCTTTCCTCGCGTCTTGGCCGGCAGGTCCTGCTTGCTGTGGTCGAAATCCCCCTCGCGCAACCGTTCAATACAGGCCTGCAAGGTTCGTAACCCGATCGGGTCCAGGCCCCGCTCCTCCAACCCCTCATTCACGTGCGCATGCATCTCCTGCAACGTGCCGCCCCCGGCCGATAAAAATGCGCAGACCTGTCGGATCCGCTGCGTATCGATGTGTTTTTGATTTTTTATGGGCATTCCCAAACATACGAAAATTCTACGCAACATAATTGCGTAGCACCACGCTATGTTTGTCCTGTCAACAAAAAACCAATACGTATGAAATGGTATCCGTTAGATGAATCCGAGGAAAAACCCATGGAGAATGAAATGCTCTGGACCTCGTTGGCGCTTCAGGGGCAGGAGGTAGAGGGTCAGACCCTGGTTCATTGTAAGTATGTGTCGAAGGATAAATACAAGAACGGGGGTTGGGTGAACATCTATAAGACCACCTTTTTGGTGAATCCGGACACGAGGGACATGTTGGCGATGGCGCAGGCCTTTCAGGTGCCGGTGAGTCCGGCCAAGCATTTCTTCCAGGAGGCTGGGCAGCTGAAGCAGTTCACCTTGCTATTTCCGCGCATACCCAAGCATTGGAAGCGGTTTCATTTGTTGGAGGTGGCGGATAAGGGGGGTGGATTCAGGGTGTCGGACATCGCGCGCAATGACAAGGGCGTGTATCACGTTGAATTATCGTAAACAACAACCATCTATATGTTAAGCACATCTGAATGGCGGTCGCAGCTCGATCGTCTCTTGCTCGAACTTCCCGAGTCGTTTCGGGCAGATCTCTCCATCCAATTTGGTTATTGCAGTCCCTTGCACGGGGTCATCGATGTGGTGATCAGCCGGGGCGATCAGTGTATGGCATTGGGACGATTTCGTCCGGTTTCCGAAAATGGTCCGGGTGCGTTTGGCGATCGGTTCCGGATGGCCATGGGGTATCCGGCCGACACCTGGTATCTGTTCGATTTCGATGGGGAGCGCCTGGTGATCAACGATCTGAGCCTGACCGATCCGATGGATGAGTTTCCCGATTCAATCGAGAACGGATTCCGGCGGCTGTGCACCTTGCCGGCCGATTGGCGGGAGGAGCAGAAGACCCTGGGCGACATGAAACGATTTCTCGAAGCCATGCGCTACCTCATTGATGAGGAAGCGATCCTTAACCCTGTAAAATAATACACATGAATACTATCAAGATCCTTCTCCAGGAAGTGAATTCCATCGGCTTCTGGGGACGACTGTTCGGATGGAGACGCATCAAAAAAATGTTGGCGGAATCCTTTTCGGAATTGCAGATGTTAATCGACAACCGGGATCAGCACCAGTATGATCTCGAGCTTTGCCGACGCGAGCTGAACCAGACCCAGATGCTCTATCAAGCTTCTGCGCGCCGGGTGACCGACCTGGAGCGAGACAAGGATGTGTTTGAGGTACAGTTGCGTGAGCTACGGGAAAAGCTTCGCGAGAAGGATAAGGATATCCTGGAACTGAAAAAGGATATCGAGTCGAAAAGCGATCAACAAAGCCAGTCGATCCAGATGCTGCACGCGTTCAAGAATGAGGTAATGGAGGAGCGTCGTCGCGAGCGCGAGGCCAAACAGGCGGAGGAGTTGGCTAAATTGGAGAACCAGCGAGAGACTTGGAAGCGGCATGAAAACGAAACGAAGGAGCGCCTCAAGTCGGTCTGTCAGAAGCATACGATCGAATATGTCGAGGAAGTGCCGTTCAAGGGGGACCCTGACAATGCGATCCGAATCTGCGAGGAGTTTATCTTATTGGATTCGAAGAGTCCGTTTGGCGACGACCTCAGCAACTTCCCTTCGTATTTGAAATCACAGGCCGATAAGGCGGTGAAGTACACCAAGCAGAAGGGCGTGAAGAAGGACATCTACTTCGTGGTGCCCTCCAATACCATCGAGCACCTGGAACAGTTCGTGTATCCGCATGCCGACTATGATGTTTACATCATCGCGGCCGATGCGATCGAGCCGGTATTGCTGAGTTTAAAAAAGATCGAGGAATATGAGTTTGCAGAAGAGCTGACCCCGGATCAGCGAGCGAATATTTGTCGTGTGATCGGCCGTTTTGCACACCTTGCCAAGCGCCGGATCCAGGTCGATAACTTCTTTGCGACGCAGAGTATTGAGCTAGCCTATACTTGCGAGAATTATTTACCGGCAGATATTATGGAACAAGTCAAGGATTATGAGCGTTCCGAGAAGCTGAATCCTCCCATGGAGCGGCGGACCAAGAGCATTCCCATCGCTGAGATCGAAAAGGATACGAAGAAAGTGAAGCGGGAGGCGGAGGGTAGAGGCGTGTTGATCGATCCGCAGGTGCTATCGGATAACATTGGCGGGTTGCCGTTGCATCGGGAGTAAGGAGGGTGGACGGGTAAGTGGTAAAGGCGAATTAAAAGCCCTGAATTTACCCGTCATCTTCTTATTTTTAGATGGATCATCGGGCGGTAGCCGGGTGCATGAAAAAGTCACCGTTGAAATGAAAAAACTTTCTTTTCTCCTCTCGTTCGTTCTACTCAGTCTCTGCTGTTTTGCGCAGAGCCGGTATATATCGCCTACCACCAAGAAGATCGTTTATGCCCGGGACGGCGGGAAGTGTCGGTGTTGCGGCAGCTCGTTGAATCTGGAATACGATCATATCATCCCGTATTCCTGCGGGGGTCGCAGCGATCGTTCCAATATCCAGTTGCTTTGTCGTTCCTGCAACCGTAGCAAATCGAACAGTTGCTTTTGCAAGATCCACGACCGAAAAGTAGGCAGTAACTGTTGTGATGGGAAGTCTTCGAAGGTTGCCGCATCGCCTTCTGCCCGGCTCTCCACTGCCCGTCAATGTTCCGGTACTACGAAGAAGGGAGCGCGTTGCCGAAACCGAACGACCAGCATCAGCGGACGATGTTATCAACACGATTAAGAAACCAGTAAACGGACATCCCAATGAGTAATTTTTTATTTGCCATCGATGAAAAGGCGGAGGCGGTGTTGGTATCGGCTTCGCCCAAGGGAAGCACCCAAATTAAATTCATCGAGCGCATCGCCCGGAAGCAAAATGAGGTGCTTTTTCAGGCGGTGGTGACGCTGACCTGTATGGCAAAGTCAGCCGACCTCGACGAAAAGATCTTCAAGGCGATGGACAAAGTTTGTCAGCTGTTGTATGGTAAGTAAAAGTCCATAACATTGTAATTCTTTACGCATGCACAAAAAAATACTCTTTTTGGGAAGCGGGGAGCTCGGGAAGGAGCTGGTGATTGCCCTGAAGCGCTTGGGTCAAACGGTGATTGCGGTCGACCATTATGCGGGGGCGCCGGCCATGCAGGTGGCGGACGGATTCGAGGTGATCGACATGCTGGATGGCCAGGCCTTGGATGCGGTGGTTTCCAAACATGAACCGGATCTGGTCGTGCCGGAGATCGAGGCCATCCGCACCGAGCGGTTTTATGCCTACGAGACGAGCGGCATACAGGTGGTGCCCAGTGCCCGGGCGGCTAATTTTACGATGAATCGGAAGCTGATCCGAGACCTGGCATCGAAGGAGTTGGGCTTGCGGACCGCCCGATATTTTTATGCGACCGACTTTACGCAATTTCAGGAAGCGGTGGAGGCCATCGGTTTTCCTTGCGTGGTAAAGCCCTTGATGTCGTCCAGCGGAAAAGGGCAGTCCGTATTGAAGGACCCTTCGTTGATGCACGACGTATGGCAGTATGCGATCGAACATTCCAGGGGTGATATCAAGGAAGTGATCATTGAGGAGTTCATCTCTTTTCATACGGAGATCACGTTGCTGACGGTGACGCAGCAGGGCGGACCGACCTTGTTTTGTCCGCCAATCGGTCATCGGCAGGAGCGGGGCGATTATCAGGAAAGCTGGCAGCCGGTGGCGATCTCGTCGCAGGACTATGATGATGCCTGTCGGATGGCTGCTCGGGTGACGGAATCGTTGACCGGAGCCGGGTTGTGGGGAGTCGAGTTCTTTCTGACGGATCGGGGCGTTTATTTTTCGGAATTGAGTCCGCGGCCCCACGACACCGGCATGGTTACCCTCGCCGGTACGCAAAACCTGAGTGAGTTCGAGTTGCATGCGCGGGCGATCTTGGGACTTCCCATTCCGGCCATCACCCTCGAGCGGGCCGGAGCCAGTGCCGTCGTGTTGGCCAGCGATACGGCCGATATGTTTCGTATTAGTGGATTGGACCTTGCGCTGCAAGAATCCCGTACCGATCTGCGCGTTTTCGGCAAACCCTCGATACGCCCTTACCGACGAATGGCAGTGGCACTGGTACACGATGCGGTCGGTTCGGATGTGGATGCCTTACGTAAAAAGGCGATGCAGGTGGCTTCGATGGTGCGGGTAGAGCCGGTGAAGGGGGGAGGGTGATGTTTTGGGTGCATTTGAAATGAACTGTAAAGTAGCGAGTGGAAGCTTGATAAGATCAGTAGGTTGCCATATTAAAAGTACTTTTGTTAATTTGGCCAAATGATCAGACGCGGTGATTTGAATGATGCTGTGCTTTTGCAGACCCTTGGCAGAAAGACCTTTGCGGATACTTTTGCTAATACTTGTACCAGAGAAGACATGCGGGGTGTTTTGGAATCATTTTTTAATCCGACACAGGTTGCGTTGGAATTGGCAGATGCTACGGATAACTTCTTTTTTTATGAGGAGGACGGAATCGCGAAAGGGTATTTGCGCATACATGCAAAACGTGTTTGTCCGTTGGATTCTTTTCAAAATCGAACCTGCATGGAGCTGGTCCGATTGTATGTCTTACAAGAATACCAGGGGGCCGGTGTGGCAAACAAGCTGATGAATTTTGCCGTTGATTTTGCCCGCAATAGGGGCTTCGATGTCATCTACTTGTCGGTTTGGGAATACAACTTCCGGGCGCGAGGTTTTTACGAAAAGCACGGTTTCCGGAATTCAGGCGTGGAGAATGATTTCCCGCTGGGATCAACGCCTCAAACGGACTACTGGTTTGTGAGGGAGTTGTAGGGTGAAATTTAGTACAGATTCGTAGTCGCTTTTAATGATTTGTAGTAGATTTATATTGAAACAAAAATAGACCCATATACCGGAAGCAATTGCTTAGGGATGGGGCAGTAGGATCCAGGAGGATGTTATAAGCTATAAAAGTGAACAAAATGAAACAAGTGGTGTCAAAATTACTCCTGACGACATTCACATTACTTATGACATTGTACACCTTTGGTCAGAGAGGGTATGATTATGACGACTCTGAAGAATATGATTGGAATGAATTTAATGCTGATGATTTTCTTAAGGCGGCATTCATTTGTGCCTTGGTAATAGTTGTTGGACTTATGATTCGAAAAAATTCTTCTAATAACTTTTTTAGAGGGGTAGGAACTACAATAATTGTTTTAGGAGGCTTGGGAGCATTCGGATTTTTAGGGGGGCCAATTTTAGGAGCAATTAAAATTATTTGGCAAGTAGTTGTTGGTGCTGCGATATTTTTCGGAATAATTTATTGGGTTTATACGGAGTTTATTGACAAAAAATAACTGCTTTACCAGCGTGTTAGCCGAATCCCGAATCGTGGCTTTCGGGACATCGCCTTCAGGCAAACCTTCCAGCTTTTTTGTGAAAAGATCCTTGAGAATCTGATTGTCGATTGCCAGGTCAGCGTGCATCTTCTTGAGCCTAGCATTCTCTTCTTCAAGGGATTTCAATTTTTTGACATCCGAGAGCTCCATGCCGCCGTACTTGGCCTTCCAGTTGTAAAATGTGGCTTCCGTAACGCCTAACTTGCGGCAAATCTCCCGGGTAGAGATACCGGCTTCTTGTTTTTTTAAGGGCGGAGACAATCTGCGCCTCCGTAAATCGGGATTTTTTCATGACAGTTTAAATTTGAGATTAATACTCAATTTTTAAACCGTCTGCTTTTTAGGGGTACTTACAAAATGGCTAGATCGTTAGCAGAGGGTTTTCAAAAGTGGAAGCTGTGGATGAGGCAGGCCGGCTTCTGCAAATTGGAGTAGCTCAAGTTAGAAATTCTGCTAACTTTTAAATGGCCGAGCTTTTGGGATGCTGACACTTTTGCTATAAATTATAATCTTTTAACTCTTGAATTTTTATATATTACTCTTAAATTACTTAATGCGATCACTTCTTATAACATTAGACCTAAAATTTATTTAAAATGGACAATGGATTTTTAATTCAGATTGCAAATAAATCAAATGTAATTAAACAGGCCTATCTGTTCTCATATGAGTTACCTGAAGGTGTTGATATTCAAACATTGAATGGTTCATATGATTTCAATTCATTACATAAAACTGCAATCAATCAACCTTTTACGGGCAATTCAATAACTTCAAACTATAGTGATATTATTCAGTTGGAGATAATAAATGATGGTGTTTGTAAGCATCTGGAACTTCTTGGTCGTTTTGAAGGAGAGATGATCAAAGTAGATGGAAATAAGAATTCAATAAAAATAAACTGCCCACCACACTCTGTTTTTACCATAAGGCTCTTTTCTCTACGTTTTTAATACTCTTGATCTAAACCTACCTCATTTTTTGGTGCAAATAAAAAAGCAGTTACGAGCAAAAACCCATAACTGCTTGAATATCAGTCCCCCCTATTGACGAAAGATGCAACTATAATACCTTGATTCAGTATGTGATTATAAGAAAATTAAAGGGTTAAATTCCCTTATATTTTTGAGGGGATAAAATCCAAATGGACTGAAATATTAGGGCGCCAATGAAAGTCCATAAAATATCGTTCCAATCAAACCTTAGTTTACCTGCAAGTTGTATAAACTCCCAGCTAGCTAATCCAATGATAGAAATCAGATTTGCTGAGAGATGTCTCTTTTCATAAAACCAAGTTCCCAAATAATTCTTTTTGATCACGTAAGGCATTAGCAGAACAAATAATGCAGGTATGCCTACTGCAGGAAAGAAATTGGGTGCAACTCCCAAGAGATATTTTACTACTGAACTATTGCCATTGTAATTTGGGCGTATATTATCTTGAATATAATTGAATGCAAAGAAACAAATTGCGAATATTAAAAACCAATAATGCTGAGGTTTGAGTTTCATTTTCTTGTAATGGATAGGTAATACTAAATCAAAAGATGCAACTAGCCTAACTCACTGATAGACAAAGAAAAAGGCGACATTCCAGTCGCCTTTTCCAATATGGCTCCCCCTGTTGGACTTGAACCAACGACCCTCTGATTAACAGTCAGATGCTCTAACCAACTGAGCTAAGGAGGAGTATGTTTTCTTTTGGGGGGCATCGGTGAGACCAATAGCTACCCGAAAGGGGAGCAAAAATAGGGATTCTGGGCTTTTCCGAAAAGCCCCTGAGGCAGGATTTGGTCAAAATTTTGCCCCATCCGTTAAGTCCACAGATTGAGCTAAAAATCTGTAACACCCCCTCAACCCTACGGTAGGTCGATGAAAACGCCGTCTTCCCGCCACTCCACTTTCCAGGTCTTCAAGTGGTAGCCCTCGCCCGAAACGTTCCGGCCGTTGGTCAGACTGAATTTGTAGCGATGCAGGGGACAAACAATATTCCCCAACCCATCCACCGTCCCCTTCGCCATCCGCGCCCCGGCATGGGGACAAGCCGCCGCACAAGCAAATAACCTCGTCTCCGAACCCTCCATCACCCGCGCCACACAGATCTTTTTCCCGTTCACCGTTACTTCCGCCATTCCGTTGGAAGCGAAATTCAGTTCGTTGGGATGCTCAGCTAACTTAATCATGGTAGAAGGATGAAGGGTGAAGGATGAAGGGTGAAGGATGAAAGTTGAAGAATAAGTTCACCTTTCACCCTTCAACCTTCATCTTTCTTCCACGGATACCGCACCTGATACAATTCCTTTACTTTTTCCAAGATCGTTTTCCGCAATTGATCGAGGTTGCGTTTTTCGGTGGCGGCAATGAATACCGCCCGGCCGCCGGTCTCGTGTTCCCAACGGCGATACAGATCGTTGAGAATTTCTTGTTTGGTGCTCGGCTCCAACCATTGATCGAAGGTCTGTGCCTCGTACCGGTCCATCTTATTGAAGATCGTCAGCACCGGCTTCTCCGAAGAACCCAGCTCCCGCAAGGTCTCGTTCACCACCGCCATCTGCTCTTCGTATTGCGGATGAGAAATATCCACCACATGCAACAAGATATCCGCCTCGCGCACCTCGTCGAGCGTGCTCTTGAAACTTTCCACCAAATGATGCGGCAACTTGCGGATGAATCCAACCGTGTCGCTCAATAAGAAAGGAACGTACTCAAATACCACCTTGCTGGTGGTAGTATCCAATGTGGCGAATAATTTATTCTCGGCAAATACCTCGCGTTTGCTGAGCAGGTTCATCAGGGTTGATTTACCGACGTTGGTATAACCCACCAGTGCTACGCGGATGAACTCGCCGCGTTCTTTGCGTTGGGTTTGGGCTTGTTTGTCGATCGTTTGGAGTCGCTTGCGCAGAAGAGAAATCTTATCGCGTACGATGCGTCGGTCGGTTTCGATCTCGGTTTCACCCGGACCACGCGTACCGATACCGCCACCCAGTCGCTCGAGGTGTTTCCACATGCCGCGCAGGCGGGGGAGGATGTATTGGTATTGGGCCAGTTCTACCTGGGCGCGGGCCTGGGCGGTTTTAGCGCGGCGGGCGAAGATATCGAGGATGAGGTCGCTTCGATCGATCGTTTTAGCACCCACGGCTTTTTCGATGTTATTGATCTGCGCGCCGGTGAGTTCATCGTCGAAGATGAGGACGCGGATGTCTTTGGATTCGACATATTGCCTGATCTCTTCGAGTTTGCCTTTGCCGACGAAGTGTCGGCTGTCGGGGTGCGGAAGTTTTTGTGTGAAGCGATGTACGGCGATGGCGCCGGCAGTTTCGGCTAAAAACGCAAGCTCGTCGAGGTACTCATTTACTTGCGCCTCGGTTTGGTCTTTTTGGATAACTCCTACGAGCACGGCTCGTTCGGATTGCAGGATCTTTTGTTTGTTGTCGATCATTGCGAGAGTTTAGAGAGCAGAGAACAGGGTTTAGATTGGTCCTAAACACTGTTCTCTAAACACTAAACGAAGTTATAGTCCCGAAATAGTAAGTCCCACGGTCAACGGCCGTACGGCCGGACCGAAGCCATCTTTGATGACGGTGGTCAGTTGGTAGCTACCATAGAGGCTGATGTGGCCGAGGCCGACGCGTCCATGTGCAACCAGTCGGGTGCGGTTGAAGAATCGTTTGCTGGTTTCCTTCATCACATAATTGTTCAGGAGGCTGCCGCTGCGGTTTTGCCATTTGGTGTTGCGGGTATGGGCATTCAGCAGGGTTCCTACTTTCATACCAATGGCCCATTTGAATCCGTTATTCTTATCCGGGTTCTTATTGAACCGGAACTCGATCGGGGCTTCCAGGTAGACGGTCGCCAACTTGGACTTCTTATAATGATTGGTATCCTGCACGTTCGTGAAGCGCAGGGTAGGGGTCAACTCCTTGATCCCAATGCTCCGCTTCGTGAAAAGGATGTGGTCGGAGCCGATACCCGGGCCAAAAGCCATGCTCAGCCGGGGGTCGTTCTTGAAGGGGAAATCGAACATCACATACCCGTTGAAGGATTTGGAAAGTCCGCTCGTACTCAGCGTATCCGGTAGGTTCGCCCACTGGGTATAGCCCACCTGCAACAGCAAGTGGTCGTTCGAACGACCCGTCAGGTCGATCTTGGGCTTGGATTTATCCTTCTTTTTGGGAGGCGTATTCTGGGCGATTCCGCTGAGAACCATCAACAGAAAGGCGGGGAGGAGGAAATGCTTCATATTCATAAGGGAGCAAAACTATCGGCTTAGCAGTTAAGGAAAGGTTACGATTTTGAATATAAGTGGACCCTGCAGGGCTTGAACCTGCGACCCACAGATTATGAGTCTGTCGCTCTAACCAACTGAGCTAAGGGTCCGCTCCCGGGGGAGGGGACGAAGGTACGGAAATGTCCGCCGACCACCGACCACCGACCGCGGTCTATTTCAGCTTCAGTCCCGCTTCCGGTTCGTTGGTGGTGATGAGATCGAATCCTTGTTTCAGAAAATCGTTCATCAGCGTGAGGTCATTGACCGTCCACACATTCAACACGATTCCCAGCGCTTTGGCCCGGGGAATCCATTCCGGGTGCTTTTTATACACGTTATAATTGTAGTCCATGCCCCGAATACCTGCCTCTTTTAGCTGATCGGGGTTTTTGTCGCCATTCAAATACTGCACATGCGCCATTGGGATCTTTTCTAATATGCGCAAGCACATGCTATAGTCGAAACTGATGTATACGATGTTATATGATGGGTTTACCTCCTTCACACAGGCCAGTACCCGATCCACTATTGCCCGGGCGCGTTCCGGTCCCAACCCCGAAGGTTTGATCTCCAAGACGAGATCGGTGTGTCGGTTATCCTCCATCCCCGCTATCAGATACTCGCGAAGCGTAGGCAGTTTCTCCCCGTTGGAAAGTGGAAAAGGCAACAGCGCCGAATAAGTTGTTTTTTCGATATCTAAATCATGATAGTGTTCATCGTGATTCACCACCAGTGAATCATCCGCACTCATTCGAACATCGAATTCAGAACCAATACAACCCAGGCGGATCGCTTCCCGCAAAGAGGCAATGGAGTTTTCCGGGAATCCGTTTTTCTTGAACGCACCTCGATGGGCTACCATGCGGTTGATGGGTTTATTGGCGGGGACTTTCATGGAGGTACAGGCAAGCGTGAGGAAGGAAAGGAGGAGGATATAGCGCATGAACGAATTTACTGTTTAGAGAGCTAACGGCAGACACCCACCTTCGCTAAAGCTTCGGCGGGCGAGGACGCGCGCTTCGGGTGCTCACATCCCAAACTTGGTCAGAAACTTGATCCGCATGATCTTGAGTTGTTCCCAGTTGAAATCGAAATCGGCCAGTTCTTCCTGGGCTACTTGCAGCGAGGAGGTTTCACAACCTTTGAAGTATTCGATGATCTCGTCCTGTTCCTCTTCGTCGAGCATTTCATCGATGGCGTAATCGAGGTTGAGGCGGGTGCCGCTGGCAGCGATGCTTTCCATTTCTTCCAGCATTTCATCCATGCGCCAGCCTTTGTTCTTGGCGATGGTTTCCAGCGATACTTTCTTATCGGTGTTCTGAATGATATAAACTTTATTTCCGCTTTTGTTGACGACGCTCTTCATCACAAAATCATCGGGCGGTTCGATGCCGTTGTCCTCTGCGTATCGGGCGATCAGGTCTACGAAGGGTTTTCCGTATTTGAGGGCCTTGCCTTTGCTGATGCCCTGACATTTTTCAAGCCCCTCCAAGGTCGTCGGATAGAACGTAGCCATGTCCTGCAGCGATGATTCCAGAAAGATCACGAAGGGCGGCAATCCTTTTTTCTTGGCTTCCTGTTGGCGCAGTTCCATCAGCATCTTCATCAATCGGTCGTCGAGCGCCAAGACTTCGCCTTCTTCTCCGGCTCCTTCCTCGTCATCGGCATGCGCATCGTTGTAGAGGTTGTTGATGACCATTTCGAAGGACTTCGGCTTTTTCAGATACGCGTCTCCTTTCTTCGTGATCTTGAGTACGCCGTACTCTTCAATGTCTTTGGTGAGCAGTCCCTCCAGGATCATTTGCCGGATCAAGGAGTTCCAGTAATAGGGCTCTTGGTCGTTTCCGGCGGCGAAGACCTCGACGCCTTCGTGACGGAACATTTGAATTTGCGGCGTGATCTTTCCGATGAGGATGGAGATCACGTATTCGGTGGCGAAGCGTTCGTCCAGTTCGCGAATGGCTTTTAAGACCAAAGCGGCTTCGGCTTTGGCGTCTTGTCTTTCTTTGGGTTGGCGGCAGTTGTCGCACTGCCCGCAATTCTCGTTCGGGTATTCTTCTCCGAAATAACTCATCAGCATGCGACGACGGCAAACGCCGGTTTCCGCGAACGCCACGGTTTCCTGGATGAGCTGGGCCCCCACTTCGCGTTCACTCAGAGGCTTATCGCGCATCAGGTGTTCGAGTTTGCTGACGTCTTTATGCGAATAATAGAGGATACATTTTCCTTCGAGTCCGTCGCGGCCCGCCCTTCCTGTTTCCTGATAATAATTCTCGATCGATTTGGGGATGTTGTAGTGGATCACGAAGCGGATATCGGGCTTGTCGATTCCCATGCCAAAGGCGATGGTGGCGCAGATCACTTGCACGTCTTCGCCGAGGAATTGATCCTGCCGCTCGGCACGAAGCTTGCTGTCGAGCCCTGCGTGATAGGCCACGGCCTTGATGCCGTTGGCCATTAAGATATCGGCCAGTTCCTCGGTCGTTTTTCGGTTGAGCGTATAGATGATCCCGCTTTTGGTTTTCATCGATTTGATGAAGCGGACGATGTTCTCATCGGTCTGTGCCTTTTTGATCTTGGGAAGCACTTCGTAGAAGAGATTGGACCGATTGAAGGAGGAAATAAAAATATTGGGTTGGCGCAGCTCCAGGTTCTTGACGATGTCGGTTTGTACCTTGGGCGTGGCGGTGGCGGTGAGGGCGATCATGGGGGCGGTGGGACTGATCTCGTTCATCATCTCGCGCAGGCGGCGGTATTCGGGTCGGAAATCATGTCCCCATTCCGAGATACAATGCGCTTCATCCACCGCGAAGAAGGAGATGGTCAGTTCGCTGAAAAATTCCAGGTTCTCGGTCTTGGTCAGTGTTTCCGGTGCCACGTACAGCATCTTGGTGGTGCCGCTGGTGAGATCGGATTGTACTTCCTTGATCTCTTTTTTGCTGAGGGTCGAGTTCAGGAAATGGGCGATGGCATCTTCACTGCTGTAGCCGCGGATCAGGTCGACCTGATTTTTCATCAGCGCGATGAGCGGAGAAACGATAATGGCCACGCCTTCGCTGATCAGGGCCGGGAGTTGGTAGCAGAGGCTTTTGCCGCCACCGGTGGGCATGATCACGAAAGTGTCGTGTCCGGCCAACAGCGATTCAATGGCCTTCTCCTGCTGGCCTTTGAATTGATCGAATCCAAAATGCTCGTGAAGGGCTTGGTGTAGGTCAGATTTGCCGGCTCGGGCGGGGGATTTCTTGGTCTTTGTCGTCTTTATGTTCGATTTTTTAGCCATTTCGTTAAACAAACCTCGGTCCACTCGGTTCACTTCATAAGGTACGAAGTTTTGGCGGGGTGTCGGTTTTTATTTTGAAGGGGGGCTAAGTTACCACTCAAGTGCCTGATTTCAAGGGGAAAAACAACGTTTTACCGGGTTTTTAACGAACGGGCATAGGCCATTAAAATTGGTTAGTTTTGCCCAGTTTTCTTCTCATGGCCACATCCATTCAAAACATAGCGCGGGAGACCATTCACCTGGAGTCTGTTTCTGTGGCGGCCTTGGCCGATCGGATCGGGGCTGATTTTGAGCGGGCCGTACAGATCTTATCGGAGGCTCAGGGTCGTGTCATCATAAGCGGTATCGGAAAGAGTGCTGTCATTGCACAGAAGATCGTGGCCACGTTCAATTCGACCGGTACGCCGGCGGTTTTCATGCATGCGGCCGATGCCATTCACGGAGATCTGGGTATGATTTTGCCAGGGGATGTGGTGGTGATGATCAGTAAAAGCGGGGAGAGTGCGGAGATCAAAACTTTGGTGCCGCTCGTCAAGGAGTTTGGCAATACGTTGATCGCGTTGGTGGGCAAGTTGGATTCTTATTTGGCGATGCAGGCCGATGTGGTGATTGATACGGTGGTGGAGCAGGAGGCTTGTCCCAATAACCTCGCCCCCACGACCAGTACGACGGCACAATTGGTGATGGGTGATGCGCTCGCGATCTGTTTGATGAGGCTTCGGGGATTTCAGTCGGATGACTTTGCCCGGGTGCATCCGGGTGGTGCGTTGGGGAAGCGATTGCATTTGCGGGTATTGGAGTTGGCTCGTGCCAATGAGAGGCCTTGTGTTCGTCCCGATGCAACGGTACAGGAAGCAATTTTAGAAATGACGAAAAAGCGGTTGGGGGTAACGGCCGTGGTGGATGCGCAGGAAAAATTATTGGGCATCATTACGGATGGCGACTTACGTCGCATGTTGGAGCGGGGGGTAGATTGGAGTGGGATGAAGGCGATCGATATCATGTCGGCTGGTCCCAAGTGTATCGCGCCCGAGGCCCTGGCGGTGGAGGCCCTGAGTGTGTTGCAGGATCATTCGATCTCGCAGCTGGCGGTGGTGCAGGACGATCGATATGTGGGCATGATCCATATACATGACCTGATCCGGGAAGGATTACATTGACCTATGAATAAGCATCGATACGTGGCGGTAATGGCCGGGGGGATCGGCAGTCGGTTCTGGCCGATGAGTCGGTCGACTTATCCCAAACAATTTTTGGATGTATTGGGGTTGGGACGAACCCTGATCCAACAGACGGTGGATCGCTACAAGGGTCTGGTGCCACCGGAAAATATTTTCATTGTAACCTCTGCTGAATACGTTTCGCTGGTGCGGGAACAATTGCCCGAGATCCCGGAGGCGCAGATCCTGGCCGAGCCCTACCGAAAGAATACGGCAGCTTGTATCGCTTACATCACGTACAAGTTGAAGGCGATCGATCCGAAAGCGTCGATGATCGCCGCGCCGGCCGATCACCTCATCATGGATCCGTCGGCCTTTGGGTCGGTCGTGAACCAGGCCTTTGATTTTGTGGAGACACGCGATGCGTTGGTCACCATCGGCATCAAACCGAATCACCCCAACACCGGATACGGATACATTCAATTCGATCCGGAGGTGCGGGTCGATGATGTGTTTGACGTCAAGACATTCACGGAGAAGCCCAATTGGGAGATGGCCAACACCTTTTTGGCCAGCGGTGATTTTTTATGGAATGCCGGGATCTTCACGTGGTCGGTCGATAGTATTCTCACCGCACTGGAAAAACACGTGCCGGAGATCAATGAGTTGTTTCAAGCTGAGCGGTCGGCCTTCAATACCTCGGCCGAGGCCGAGGCGGTGGAGCGGATCTATTCGCTCTGCGTGAATACGTCGATCGACATTGCAGTGATGGAGAAAGCGGATAATGTGTATGTGATCCCGGCCGATTTTGGCTGGAGCGATCTGGGTACGTGGAACAGCGCCTGGGACAATATGGAAAAAGATTATTTCGGCAATGCGGTGGTGGGCAAGCAGGTGATGGTGGTGGATGCGAACAATTGCATGGTGCATGCCTCGTCTGATAAGCTGATGGTGTTGCAGGGGTTGAAGGATTATATCATTGTGGATACACCCGATGTGCTGTTGATCTGCAAGCGTGATCAGGAGCAGGCGATCAAGGAATACGTAGCCGAGGTGAAACGGAATTTCGGCGAGCAATATCTCTGACATGGCATTTGAATCCAAACTTCCGCGGGTAGGCACCACGATCTTCACGACCATGAGTGCGTTGGCTGCCGAGCATCAGGCGGTGAATCTGGGACAGGGATTCCCCGATTTTCCGATGCCCGAGGCCTTGCGCGAGGGCTTGAGCAAGGCGATGCGTGACGGGTTCAATCAATATGCGCCGATGCCGGGCTATGGTCCCCTACGCGAAAGACTCGCCGAGAAAGTTCAGGCACTCTACGGGGCAGCCGTCGATCCGAATGCTTCCATCACCATTACCCCGGGTGGCACGTACGCGATCTACACGGCGCTGACCACCCTCGTTCATCCGGACGATGAGGTGATCGTATTTGAGCCGGCCTATGACAGTTATATTCCGGGTATCGAGTTGAATGGGGGCGTGGCGGTAACGCTTTCTTTATCGCACCCCGATTATCGGATCGATTGGGACGAGGTGAAGCGACGGATCACGGCCCGGACGAGGGCGATCGTGTTGAATTCCCCGCATAATCCGAGCGGACGGGTGCTGACCGATCTCGACATCGTGGCGTTGCGTTCCATCGTGGCCACGCATCCCGATCTCTATATCATCAGCGATGAGGTCTATGAGCATTTGATCTTTGACGGGATGCCGCATTTAAGCATGTTGCGGTATCCGGAGCTGCGGGAAAGGAGTTTTGTTTGTTTTTCGTTCGGAAAAGTATATCACTGCACCGGGTGGAAGTTGGGGTATTGCATCGCGCCGGAGACGTTGATGAAGGAGTTTCGGAAGGTGCATCAGTTCAATACGTTCTCTTGTTTTGCCCCGGCGCAGGTAGCGTTGGCTGAGTATCTTGATAACAAGGAGGGGTATTTATTGCTGGGTTCTTTTTTACAGCGGAAGCGCGATCTGTTTCTCTCGTTGATGGAGGGCAGTGGGTTTGAGTTCTTGCCCAGTCAGGGTAGTTATTTCATCTGTGCGAAGTATCATCAGATCAGTGACGAGTCGGATACTGATTTTGCCATCCGCCTGATCAAAGAGAAAGGAGTGGCCACCATTCCGGTTTCCGCTTTTTACCGTAACGGCGACGATCATAAAGTGCTTCGGTTTTGTTTTGCGAAGAAGGAAGAGACGTTGCGAGAGGCCGCTGGGAGAATGTCCGCCGTCCGCTGACCGTTGTCCGCCGTCTTCTCAACCTCTTCACCTTTCATCCTTCACCCTTCACCCTT
>SXXL01000017.1 GCA_005789565.1 Bacteroidota bacterium
GGGTGAAGGGTGAAGGGTGAAGGGTGAAATGTTTTGCAAAGATAAAAAATTTGTTAGGAGTTCAATTTCCATTCTTCATTCTTCATCCTTCACCCTTCATCCTTCTGACTCTACTCCATTGCAAACCTAAACCCAACCACAAAATTCCTTCGGCGCGTGTTATATCCGCGGATGTCTTCATAGACAGCGTCAGTGATATTCTTGAGGTCGAGGAAGAGTCGGGCTTTGTTATTGAGCTTATATTCACCATATAGATCGATCAAGGCGTAGCCTTTCATCATGGCCGGTTTTTTTCCATAAATAAATTCCTCGCGATCGCCGATATAGCGAAGCTGTGTCTGGATAAAGATCGCTTTGCTCACCCGATACGCCAGTTCTCCAAACCAGGCATGCTTTGGGATGCGGTATAAATTGAAATAACTCGTGTCCTTTCCGATCGGTGCTCCGGTACCATCATAAGCTGCACGGATGCTACCATTGGTGTAGGTGTAATGGGTTTGCAGACTCCATTTCCCCCACGAATAACTCAGCTCTGTTTCCACCCCGTAATTCACTTGTTGGCTGACATTCTTGTAGGCTGCCGTAAAATTAACGGGATCGTAGGTGTACACGATCGCATCCTTCGTATTCCGATAGAAACCAACAGCACGGGCGCGCAAACCGTTCGTGCGCTTCCACTCCATGCCCGCCTCTGCCACCAGCGATTGCTCTGGCCGCAATCCGGTATTGCCTGCAAACGCATCAAAAAGCTGATACAGCGTAGGGGTCTTGAATGCCGTGTACAGGTTCACAAAACTTCGGAGCGATTCGTTTACCCGATAGACGGGATTGAACGTGAAACTGGCATTTGATCCGTATTCGGAGTGCAGATTCAGTCGACCCCCCAACTCCCCATTCCATTTGCCTTTCTTGGCAAGGATGGAAGCGTATGGGCTCCATTGCTTCATCGAAGCCGTTAGTGGAGCCGGGGCGTATGGACCAAATGGTCCCGTACTCCAATACCACTGATCCGTCTCGTTAATGCGTACATCAGCGCCCGTCAACAAGTCGAATCCTTTCAACTTCCACTGACCATACCCTTCGATAAAATGGGTGTTACCCACAAAGCGACTTTCAATGCGGGTGGTCCACGGACTACTCTTATACAACGAATCATCCAGATAATCCCGACGCGCCCGGTTGAACAGGTAATTCAACCGGATCTGTCCGAACCGATGTTTGCGGGATAGCCCCATTCCGTATTGACTATTGTAATTATTGGTTGTATAGTCGCGCTCATCCGTAAAGCCGGCCGCATCCAATTCTGCCCGATAACTGCTGTATCGATGTTGCAGCTGCAGGTCCCACCCCGGCGCCAGATGAAAAGTAAGTCGACTGCTGATAGCGTTCTGATTGAATCCGTTGTTTCCAAAATTCATATTGCCGGTCGAGTCCCGCGCACTGGAGAAGCCTTCGCCGTTGGTGTGCGTGTATTGAATGCTATAGTCGAGTGATTTGGTGCGGCCGGTTAGTCCGATATGCTGGCTGAGCGTTTCCCAGCTGCCGTAACTGAATAATCCATTTACACCGATCTTTTTGTTGGATGGCTTACGCGATATGATGTTGATCACACCGGCCACAGCATCGGAGCCGTATAGAGTAGACTGTCCGCCTTTCAGAATTTCGATCCGCTCGATCTGATCGATGGGGATGAAGTTGATGTCGAAATAATTGGTGATCACCGACGGATCATTCACCGGTACACCATCCAACAAAATGAGGGTATTGCCGGCAGCGGCGCCGCGGATGGTCACGAGGTTATTGGTGCCCGGGTTGTTATTGGCACCGATGATCTGTACGCCGGCCACGGTATTCAGCATCTCGCCGAGGGTCTTGCCACCGTTTTGTTCGATCGTGGCGCGATTGATGACAGAGAGGACTTTCCCCGTCTCGGTTTGTTTGCGTTCGAATTTGGTGGCGGTGACCACGGCGGTTTCGAGCGTGGTGGTGTCGCGTTGGGCGACGAGTAGGTGACTGCTGACAAGCGCAGCCAACAACAGAAAGTTCTTTTTCATTTGAAAAAGTTTTTTGGTTGACTGCCTTCAGGTTGGAAATGAGAAAAAAGGGAGCGCGACGCGCTTCCCGATCTTCACGCTTTTCTCCCGAAAGCTGAATGGGTTTATCGGTACGGGCAGGTCTTCTGGCTTACTCCCGTTTCGGTCGCCTTCCCGTCACACCTGACAGTGGCTTATTGACCCAAACGTATCGGAGCTCACAGCTACGGGGATAGCGTCAGCATTTGACTGATCTTCCCTTTTCATTCCCTTGCGGGAAACCAATACCAATGCGAATGTAGGGGTTGTTGGGTTCAAGGGTGAGTGCAGTTATCCACAAAGAAGGTCCGCCGTCTACTGTCCGCCGACCGCTGCACAACATGTCCGCCGACCGCCGACCACGGTCCGCTGTCGTTCAATACGAGGTTGCGTTTTTGTTCGGATAATTGCAAGGGAATCAGCATTCCCATCTTTTGATTTTTTTTCAACGCGAGCGTTTGACTTGCGAAGCGGCGGTCGGCGGACTTCTTCGTATCTTTCCCCAATGCAATCCCCCAATCGCCTCAATCTCTTTTCCTTCACCATGATCGTGATCGGGCTGGTGATCGGAATGGGGATTTTTCGGACGGCGGCCACCAGCGCTAAGGATGCCATCGATCCCTCGGTTTATTTTTCGGCTTGGTTGGTCGGCGGACTCGTCGCACTCTGCGGCGCCCTCACGTATGCAGAGATCGGAAGCCGCTACCCCGTAACCGGCGGATATTATAAAATTTTCGCGCAAGCCTATCACCCCAGCATCGCCTTTGCCATCAATTGTTTGATCCTCGTGAGCAATGCCGCCAGCCTCAGCGGTGTCGCCCTGATCGGCAGCGGGTACGTGCTGAAATTGTTTCCGGGCGTGTGGACCGACATCGACAAGGCACTGCTCAGTTGTGTGGCCATTGCCATTTTCTATTTTATCAATCTGCAGGGATTGCGCATGAGTTCCCGGGCGCAAAATATTTTGATGACCATCAAGATCACCATGATTCTGGTGATCATCGCTGCCTTGTTTTTCCCGTACGAAACGACCGAGATCAAAACCATCGCAGTGGCCCCTGCTTTTTCCACGATGGATTGGATCAAGAGTTTGGGCGTGAGTTTGATCGCGGTGTCGTTCACCTACGGCGGCTATCAGCAAACCATCAATTTTGGTCACGAAGTCGAGCAACCTTCCAAGAACATCCCCCGAGGAATCCTGATCGGTATACTGATCATCATTGTATTGTACTTATTGGCCAACTTCAGCTATTACCAGATCGTGGGATTCGAACAGATGAAAGGGGAAAGGGAGATCGCGTTTGTGGTGGTCGATAAAATTTTTGGTCGACAAGGTGCCATGATCTTCTCCGGATTTCTTTTTCTCGGGGTGCTGGCTTACGTAAACGGACTGTTGATGAGTAATCCCCGCGTGATGTATGCTATGGGAGCCGATGGAAGTCTGCCTAAGCCCTTTGCCCAGCGCGACCCACAGACCGGCGTTCTTAAATTTTCGTTGACGGTATTCACCATCATCTGCCTGGTCATCTTGTTTTTCTCTCAGGAATTTGAGCAGATCCTGGCCTTCACTATTTTTCTCGATTGTTTTGGGATGATCCTCAGCAGCGCGACGATCTTTTGGTTTCGGAAAAAGACCAAGCATCTGAATGGGACCGGGATCTATCAGATGCGTCTGTTTCCACTTTTTCCGATAATTTTTATGCTTGCCTATTTATTCGTGGGAGCCAGTATTGCGCTGGATGATCCGACGGCTGCCGCGACCGGCGTGGGCGTACTCGCCGCTTTTTTATTGATCTATTTTGTCGCCAAACGGTTTCAAGCACCTGTTCAGGATCGGTCCGTCAACGGCTAACGGCGTAGCGGGGTTTTGGCTGACTGACCCCGATCAGCCATGGTACTACCCTGACCGCTCCATCGCCAAAACGATTGGGCGAGGCCGGACGCTTCCGGAATGGAGGCCTTACTTTAACAGTTTTCCCCCTAAAAAAGCAGCAATTTAGCGGCTCGGACTGGGTCAGGGTTATTAATTTTGCGGCCTATGAGACGACTCGTCCTTTCGTTGGGATCCTTCCTGTTTGCCCAACTGCTTTTTTCACAAGACGTTTGGGATCTGCGCCGGTGCGTGGATCATGCCATTCAGAACAATATTTCAGTCCGCCAAGCCGACCTGCAAGCCCGCTTCTCCCAGTTGGCTTATCAGCAGAACAAAAGCGGCCAACTGCCAACCTTGAATTTAGGCGGAAGTACGGGCTATCGGTTGGGTCGTTCCGAAAACCCGACGACGGGGGTGTTGGAGGACAATAACTTTATCAACGTCGGTATGCAGTTGCAATCGAGCGTTACCCTTTTCAACTGGTTCTCCCGAAAATACAATACCGAGGCCAGCAAGCTTACGTGGAATGCCGACCGGGAGCAGACGCAAAAAACAAAAGATGACATTGCCATCAATGTGGCTGTGGGATATCTGCAAGCATTGTTGGCCATCGAGCAAGTTCGATTGGCCGAGGTGCAATTGGAGTTGACGCGGACACAGTATCAAACCACGCGTCGTCGCGTAGAGGCCGGAGCCTTACCCGAGCTGAGTGCGGCCGAATTGGAAGCCCAGATGGCCCGCGACAGCGCTTCGATGGTCAATGCACAAGGATCCGTTCAGTTGTTGTTGCTTCAATTAAAAGCATTGTTGAATTTGGATGCCGGTCAGCCTTTTCAGATCGCCACGCCGCCGGTAGCGTCTATCCCGCTGTTGCCGTTGTCCGAACTGCAGCCGGAAGCCGTGTACCAGGCTGCGATCACCCTGCTGCCGCAGCAGAAAGTGAATGAATTGCGGTTGCAGGCAGCCAAAAAACAAACACAAGCCGCACGGTCGGCGTTGTATCCCTCCATCAGTGCTTTTGGAAGCCTGGCCACCAACGCGATCTCCTTTAAGAAAGCTATTTATGAACAAGTCCTGACGGGCTACTCACCCACGGCTTTGCGGGTGAACGCCGGGGGAGGCACGTTCTACCCCGTGGAGCTTCCGAATTATATCGACGGGTCGAACGTGGTGGGATATTTTCGACCGGGTTCGATCACCAATCAATTCAGCAAGAACTTTGGTCAGAGTATCGGGATCGGATTGAATATGCCGATTTTTAACGGACAATCCGCTCGCATCAACTGGCAACGCGCCCAATACACCGTGAAGCAATGGGAATTGCAGAAGGAGCAGGGGCAACTGCAATTGAAGCAAGATATCTACAAGGCCTACACCGACGTTACCGTGGCCTTGCAGCAATACACGGCTCGGCAGCGGGCGGTGGCGACAGCAGAAAAGGCTTACGAGTTTGCCAGCAAACGCTATGAGTTGAACTTGTTGTCGGCCTTCGACCTGAACAACAGCCGCAACAATTTGCTCAGTGCCCGCACGCAGCTGATCTCGGCGCAGTATGACTACGTGTTCAAGATGAAGTTGTTGGAATTTTATCGCGGGCAAGGACTCAAACTTTAATCCCCTTACAATTTCATAATCTATGTTCCAGAAGCTGAAGAAAAAATGGTATGTCGTTCTGATCGTGGTGGGCCTGTTGGCCTGGGCCGGCTCTTACTTCGGTGGGAAGCAGGATGCGGAGGAGAAAGTAGCGGTCGGTAAAGTCGTCACCCGAACCATCATTGAATCGGTGAATGCCAGCGGAAAGATCTATCCCGAAGTGGAGGTAAAGATCAGTCCCGATATCTCGGGCGAGATCACCGAGCTCAATGTAGAGGAGGGCGACAGTGTCGTGAAAGGTCAGGTCTTGGCGCGTATCTATGCCGACATCTACGCGTTGCAGCGCGACGAGGCCAGCTCTCGGGTACAGCAGACATCGGCCTCGGTACGCAACACCCAAGAAGGACTCGAGGCTCTTCGGGCCAGTCTGGAGCAAGCACAAATGAATTACGATCGAAATAAAAAATTATACGACGACAAGGTGATCTCCAAGGCGGAGCTGGAACAGTTCGAAACATCGGTTCGTTCCGCTCGAGCCAATTTGCGGGCTGCCGAGCAAACCTTGCAATCGCTGCAGGCTTCGGTACAAGGGACCCAGGTGGGACTCAGCCGTGCCAACAAGGATCTCGGCCGAACGACGCTCACCGCACCTATGAGTGGGGTGATCTCCTCGCTCAAAGTCAAAAAAGGTGAGCGGGTAGCCGGTAATAGTTTCAACATCGGAACGGAGATGATGACCGTTGCGGACATGTCTGTCATCGAGATCCGAGTGGATGTGGGCGAGAATGACATCGTCAAGATCCATATTGGTGATTCGGCTGACGTGGAAGTAGATGCTTACAGCAAACGGATATTCAAGGGTACGGTTACCAAGATCGCCAGCAGTACCAAATCGGGCAATGCCCTGGCTTCTGCCAACGATGTAACGAATTATGAAGTACGCATCCGGCTCGATCCGGCCTCCTATCAGGATCTGTTGGGACAACGATTCCCCTTTCGTCCGGGAATGAATGCCAGTGCGGACATCAAGACGCGTCGCGTAGAGAATGTGCTGGCCGTACCGATCGCGGCAGTGAGTGCGCGCCTGAAAGGGGGTGACGAGACCTTAGCCGATAAGAAGAAAGAACAGACGGAAGCGATGGGAATGGATCAGAATGCCGAGGCGGAGTTGACCGGTACCGATCTGGAAGAAGTGGTATTCGTGGTACAGCCCGATGGAACGGTGAAGAAAGTGGTGGTTACGACCGGGGTGCAGGATATCAACTATATACAGGTACTGACCGGATTAAAGGGAAATGAGGAAGTGGTCGTTGCTCCTTTCGCGGCCCTGAGCAAGACGCTGAAAGACGGAGGCAAGGTAACCGTGGTGCCGAAGGAGAAACTCTTCGAGAAGAAATAATATATCGGCATGTCCAATACAGCCATGCGTTTCGGGGTGATCGGAAGTGGCAGTTGGGCCACGGCCTTGGCCAAGGTGTTGACCGATAACGGCCACCCTATTCGTTGGTGGGTCCGCGAGCAATCCATCATCGATTTTTTTCAACGCAAACGGCACAATCCCCGTCACCTCACCTCCACTCGTTTCCCAACCGAGCGTATTGAATTCTCTACTGATATCAATACCGTGCTCCGTGCTTCCGATATCATTTTGATCGCTGTTCCGGCGGCCTATCTCGAATCGGCTTTGGGAGGCTCGGACCCGGCTGTCTGGCATGGAAAGAAAGTGATCTCGGCCGTGAAGGGATTGCTGCCCGGCAGTAACTTATTGTTGAATGATTATTTGTTGCAGCAGGCCGAGTTGCCGTTGATGGATTATTTCGCGCTGCTGGGACCCAGTCACGCCGAAGAGGTCGCCGCCGAAAAACTTTCCTATCTCACGTTCTCCGGGATGGATACTTCGATGGCCGAGCAGATCGCCTCGCATTTTTCCAATGACTATATCAACACCTTGGTGAACGACGACATTCATGGAGTACAATACGCGGCCATCCTGAAAAATGTATATGCGTTGGGTGCCGGCATTGCGAATGGATTGGACTATGGCGATAACTTTTTGAGTGTGCTCATTTCCAATGCGGCCGATGAGATGGCCGGGTTTCTAAAGAAATTAGGGGCGTATCATATTGTCGTGGGCGAGCAGGAATCGGAAGATCCGGTGACACATCGGATGATGCCCAACTATGCGGCCTCGGTTTATTTGGGAGACCTGCTCGTAACCTGTTACTCGCTGCACAGTCGGAATCGTCGGCTGGGCGGATTGATCGGAAAGGGATACTCCATGCAAGCCGCTACCGGCGAGATGAACATGGTGGCAGAAGGATTGCCCGCGGCCAATTGTATTCATCAGGTCAATGAATCTCGGGTAAAAGCGGAGATGCCCATCGCTGAAGCGGTGTACCGGATCTGTTGGGGCGGGGCCGACCCGAGAGAGACGTTCAAAGTGCTCGAGGCTCAGTTGATCTGATCGCCTTCTTCTACAAACAAGGCCGCGGCAATTCCATCGGCCTGTAATTTTCCGGCGTTCGTGAGCCGGATCCGGTCCGCTTCCATTACCAACCAGCCCGCTGTTTCATATCGCTGGATCAGCGGCTTCCATTTTTCTTGAACGGCGGGGGGAATGAGCGTGCGGGATAATCCCTCCATGGTCCGCAGGGCGATCATCACCGATTCATTCAGTTGTTGTGCCCATGTCAGCGTTTCGGATTCGTGTATCCAGATCTGATTTCGGATCTGCTCGATGTATTGTCGGTTGTTGGCTACTTGCCAGCTGCGCACCGGGGGTTGGTAGCTGTGGGCGGAGGGACCGATCCCCAGATAAGCGACCCCTTTCCAATAACTGCTGTTGTGTCGGCTTCGAAATCCAGGTTTGGCGAAATTGGAGATCTCGTAATGTTCAAATCCGGCCTGGGTGAGCGTATCCACCAGTATCAGGAATTGACGAGCTTGTTGATCGGGGTTGGTTTCGTGTTTTTGTTTCAGCCGTATTTGTTTTTCTAGTGGCGTTTTGGGTTCCACGGTGAGGGCGTAGGCTGAAATATGCGGGATGCCCAGATCGATCAGGGTTTGGATGTTTTGGATCCATTGTGCATCGGTGAGTCCGGGGGTACCATAGATCAGATCGGCGGTGAGGTTGGAAAAATGTTTGATCGCTTGTTTGATCGCTTGTTTGGCCTGATCGGCATCATGGGCCCGGTTCATCCAGGTCAGGTCGTCTTGGGCAAAGCTTTGGATGCCCAAACTCAGTCGGTTGATGCCAAGTTCTTTCCACCCGAGGATTTTTTCCTCGTGCATGTCATCGGGGTTGGCTTCGAGGGTGATCTCGGCATGGGGCGCGAGTGCGTATTGCTGTCGAATAGTCTGGAGCAGTGATCCGAGTTCGGGGGGGTCGAGCAGGGAGGGGGTGCCGCCGCCGAAGTAGATGGTTTCGATTGATTCGTGTTGCCAGTCGGGGGCTCTGCCCACGAGTTCGAGGTGCATGACCTCTAGCAATTCGGGCTTCTGTTGGAGGGACGTGGCAAAATGGAAATTGCAGTAATGGCAGGCTTGTTTGCAAAAAGGGATGTGTAGATAGAGGCCGGCCATGCGGGATGGGGGGATTAATGGATAAATTAGCGGATCGTGCGCAGGTTCATTTGGATACAAATATCGGTGCTTGGTTGCTGGGGGATGATTTTCTCTGCTGCCGCACAGGCAGATTATGTATTGCAGGTGCGACTGCTTGATACGACGGCCGTGGCGCGGGCACAACTCAAAACCTTGCCGGTTCGCTATGGGAATCGATTCGAGGCGGAGCGGGGATTGACGCGCTGGTTAGCGGAGGGTCAGCGTTTGGGTTATCAGGCGATGTCGGCAGACAGTTTGGTTTGGGGGGAGTCGTCCGCACAACTGCTTTTATATATCGGCCGTCGATATCAGTGGGGACGGATCGAGTCGACGACCGCTGCGGCGGAGTGGTTGCGATCGACCGGGTGGGAGGGACGTTTCGAGGACGGAACGTTATTGGATTGGTCGGACTGGTCCGATTGGCAACGCCGGTGTTTGGATCGGTTGGCGAACAGTGGTTATCCGTTTGCCAAGGTGGGGTTGAGGGATATTCGGATGGAGGGCGATACGGTTCGGGCCAGGTTGGTGCTGGAGAAGGGGATCTTGTATCGAATCGACAGCATTCGGATCTACGGCGGGTTGCGGATCGATCCATTGTTTTTGAATCGGTATTTGATGATCGAACCGGGTGAGCCATATTCGAAGGAGAAATTATCGAGGGTGGATGGGCTGTTGCGGAATCTTCCATATGCGGAATGGGAGAAACCGGCCGACCTGAGTTGGTTGGCCACAGGGTCGGTGTTGAATGTGTATGTACGTCCGCGAAAAAGCAGCCAGGTCAATGCATTGATCGGGTTCTTGCCGGACAATACGCAAACGGTGAATCGTCGGTTGTTGATCACGGGAGAGGCGAATGTTTTGTTGCGGAATTCGTTTGGCCGGGGGGAGACCATCGGCTTGAATTGGCAGCAGATACAGGTGCGATCGCCTCGTCTTTCGCTGTTGTATCGCAATCCCTATGTTTTTGGAACGGGAATGGGATTGGACCTCTCGTTCGACATGTTTCGAAAGGACAGTAGTTTTTTGAACGTACAGGCTCGGATGGGGGTGCAGTATGCGTCGGGGGTGGGGGAAGCGGGACGTTTATTCTTACAATGGCTTCAGTCCGCCGTAACGCCCGGGGGCATCAACACGGCCCGGATCCTTCAGGAGCGAAGGTTGCCGGAAATCGTAGACCTTTCGAATGTGAATCTGGGATTGGAGTACGAGTGGGAGCGAACGGATTATCGGTTCAATCCCCGTGCCGGTTGGGAAGCCCGGGTGCAGGCTACCGGGGGCACGAAGCGGATCCGTCCGAACAATGATATTTTGAAATTGAAGGATCCGCTGGATCCGTCCTTTGATTTTTCCCGGTTGTACGATACGGTTGCGCAGAAGACCTACTTGATCCGGCTTCGGTTACAAGGGGCTCGTTATTTTCCGATGCGGGGTGGCCAATCGACCTTGAAACTGGGCACACAGGTTGGTCATTTGCAAAGTGCCTCGGTCTTTCGCAACGAGCAGTTTCAGATCGGCGGTTTTCGAACCCTGCGCGGGTTTGATGAGGAAAGTCAGTACCTCACTTCCTTTGCCATTGGTACGGCGGAGTTTCGGTTGATCGCGGGTGAAAATTCATATTTCTATCTGTTTGCCGATGGAGGTTGGGGGGAAAGTCGGGTGACGGGACAGCCCGCGTTTCGATATGGTTATCTCGGGGCGGGGTTAGGTTTGAATGTGGAGACGAGGGCCGGGTTGATCAATTTGGCCTGGGCCTTGGGCCGGCGCAGCGACACGGGTTGGAATGTTCGTCAATCGAAGATCCACGTGGGCTGGGTGAATTATTTCTAAGGGCTTGCCGGGTTTGTTATTTTTACACCGATGCATCGCTATTGGTCATTCCTCCTTTTTTTCATTTGCTGCCAAGTGGGTCTTTCCGCCCAAGCGTCCATCGACACGGTGCCCGCTCGTCCGATCGATCCGGTTGCATCCGAGTTTGTGTTTCATTCGGGTATGCTCTGGGATTCGGTTTTGGCGGTTCCTCCGGGATCGGTGGGTAGGCGAGCGGAGGTTCGCGTGGCGGGCGAAAGGCATGAAGCGGAGGGGAAGGATTTGCTGTTCTACGTGTTGTTGGGGATGGTGATGGGATTGGCATTGTTCCGACGCATCTTTCCAAAATATTGGACTGACCTGTTTCGATTGTTTTTTCGCACGACGCTTCGGCAGCGGCAGTTACGCGATCAGTTGCAATTGGCTTCCCTGCCGTCGCTGTTGCTGAACGTATTCTTTTTTGTTTGCCTGGCTTTTTATCTGAGTTTGTTTCTGTCGCAGCGGGGCTGGAATCCCTTTGCCGAATATTGGTCGTTTTGGGGTGTGTTGCTGATCGGTTTGGTGGGGATGTATCTGGTGAAATGGTTGGGGTTGCAGTTTGCGGCCTGGATCTTTGGTCAGCCGGACCTTGGAGAGGATTATGTTTTTCTGGTGTTTACCGTCAATAAAGTAATGGGCTTGATACTGCTTCCCTCGGTGATCGGGTTAGCCTTTGGGGAGGGGATGGTCTGGGAGTGGTCGCTCGTGCTTTCGTGGATGTTGATCGGGGGACTACTCCTCTACCGGGGTTACCTGACCTTTCGGGTGGTGCGGCGGCAGGCCCTGGTGCATCCGTTTCATTTTTTACTCTACTGGCTGGGATTTGAGTTGGCGCCGTTGTTGGTCCTGTATCGATTTCTCCTCGGATTTTTTAGTGAAATGACGTAGTTTTGCACCCAAGTCAACGCGACGAATGAGCAAAACCGGGGCCAAAAAGGCGGAAGTCACGATCCAGCGTATCCTAATCACCCAACCCAGACCGGAGACCGATAAGTCTCCTTATTTTGATTTGGAGCGTAAGTATCCGGTCAAATTGGATTTTTGTCCCTTTATCAAACTGGAAGGTATCCAAGCCAAGGACTTTCGAAAACAGAAGGTCGAAATCGCGCTTTTCAATGGAATCATTTTCACCAGTCGCAATGCCATCGATCATTTCTTCCGTTTGGTGGAGGAGATGAAAGTCGCTATCTCCCCGGAAACAAAATACTTCTGCATCACGGAAGCCGTGGCCCTGTATCTGCAGAAATTCATCCTGTATCGCAAACGCAAGGTCTTTTTTGGGGCCGATGGTTCCAACAAGAGCATGTTGGAGGTGATCCAAAAGCAGAAGGCACAAGTGAAATTTCTGTACGTCTGCTCCGAAAATCAGCAGGACAATGAGATCGTCAACGGTTTGAAAAGCATCGGTTGTGATTTCCAATTGGCCTTCATGTATCGAAGCGTGCCGGCGGATGTCAAAGCACTGCTGACCCAGACGGCGTACGACGGCATTTGTTTTTTCACGCCCAGCGGCGTCTTGAGTTTATTCGAGAACATCCCGCAGTTCAAACAAAACGGATTGGTCCTGGGTGCGTTTGGCAACAACACCATCAAGGCCATGGAAGAGCGGGGTTTGCAATTGCAGATCAAGGCCCCGCAGCCCCAAGCCCCCAGTATGGTGGCCGCCTTGGAGCAATACCTGGCTTTGAGGAAGGTGAGGGGATGAGAAGATGAGGGGTTGAGCTTGCCTACTACATCCCCCAACTTCTAAACTCCTAAACTTCTCAACTACTCATCCCCTCATCTTCTCATCTCCTCATTCTCTTTGCATGAATCGTCTCTCCCTCGAATCCAGTCCCTACTTGCGGCAGCATGCGCACAATCCGGTGGATTGGTACGCTTGGGGTGAGGAGGCCTTGGCGCGGGCGCGGGCCGAGGACAAGCCCTTATTGGTGAGCATTGGATATTCCACCTGTCACTGGTGTCATGTGATGGAGCGGGAAAGTTTTGAGGATGCCGAGGTGGCGGCCTACATGAATGCGCAGTTCATCAACATAAAGATCGATCGGGAGGAGCGGCCGGATTTGGATGCTATTTACATGGATGCGGTGCAGGCCATGACCGGTCAGGGTGGCTGGCCCTTGCATGTGTTTTTGCTGCCGGACGGAAAACCTTTTTACGGCGGCACCTATTTTCCACCCCGGGCGATGCAGGGTAGGTCGTCGTGGATGGATGTATTGGCTGGCGTTTCGAAGGCTTACCGGGAGCGGCGCACCGAAATGGAAGCACAGGCGGAAAACCTGACGGCACACCTGATCGAATCCAATCGTTTCGGCGAGAAATTGAAACCGGAGGAGGGTTTGTTTACGGAGGAGCGATTGATCGCGATGGGACAGACCTTGTTGAAGCAAGCCGATCCGCAGCAGGGTGGGTTTGGTCGTCCGCCTAAATTTCCGCAGAGTTTTTCCATTCGGTTTCTGTTGTTATTGGGAGAGCGATATGAGCAGTCGGCTGCCCGGGCGCATGCGTTGTTTTCGCTGGACCGGATGATCGACGGTGGTATTTACGATCAGTTGGGTGGCGGGTTTGCCCGTTACTCAACGGATGCCGCGTGGTTAGCGCCGCATTTTGAGAAAATGTTGTACGACAATGCCCTGTTGGTGGAGGCGATCGCGGAAGCGTATCAGCTCACGGGCCGGGAAAAATATCGTCGATCCTTAGAGGAGATCCGCGGCTTTTTAGAGCGGGAATTGATGCATCCGGACGGTGGATTTTATTCGGCACTCGATGCCGATAGTGAAGGCGTAGAGGGTAAATTCTATGTCTGGTCCCACTCGGAATTGCAGCAGATCCTGGGAGCGGATTTCCCCATGTTTTCGGCTTACTATGAGGTGCTGGAGGAAGGGAATTGGGAGGGGGTGAATGTATTGCGGGTGGTGGGGTCGGTGGAATCGATCGCCTTGTCGAACGAACTTTCCGTGGAGGCCGTCGAGGAAAAATTGGCTGGTTGCCGGAAGAAGTTGTTGGCGCATCGGGCGCAGCGGGTTCGTCCGGGGTTGGACCATAAAATTTTATTGGGATGGAATGCGTTGATGCACGCCGCTTGTTCGCTGGCCTATCGCGCGACCGGTGAGGAGGCGTGGCGGGCGTTGGGTGCGCGCAACCTGCCATTTTTGATGACGCATTTTCGCTCGACGGGAGGAAGTTGGCATCATGTGTGTACCGATGGGAAAGCCATGGGGACGGCCTTTTTGGACGATCGTTCCTATCTGATCCGTGCGTTGATCGAATGGCATTCGGTCAGCGGAGACTGGGAATGGTTGGAAGAGGCCAGGGTGTTGTTGGAGGAGACGCTCCAACATTTCTCGGATACGGAATCACCCTTTTTCTATTTCACGTCCGCCGTGCAAACCGATCTTCTGTTGCGAAAAAAAGAGATTTATGATGGTGCCTTGCCGGCTGCCAATGCGGTCATGGCCGAGAATTTACACCGAATGGGGACGGTGTTTGATCGGCCGGATTGGATAACCCGATCGGAGCAGATGGTGGCCGCACTGGGCCAGGCGATTGAGCGGTATCCCGGTTCGTTTGGGTATTGGTGCCGGGTCTTGTCGGGGCACGTTGGCGGGCTGACCGAGGTTACGATCACGGGTCCGGCCGCCGCCGACTGGTCGATGCGGGCCGGTCGTTGTTACCTGCCGGAGGGACTTTTCTTGGTTTTGAACGCCCCCACCCAGGGCCAACCCCGTTTCTCCGATCCCAAACTTTTTTCCCGAACGACTGTTCAGATTTGTCGAAAATCTACGTGCATGCCCCCCGTATATTCCCCTAAAGAGTTGTTAATCAACCTGAAAAAAAAGGATTTTTGGGACTAATCGGTTAAACTGCACAATAAAAAAGGGGCCTTCTCGTTTTTCGTCGTTGGCGGTCGTTCAAAACGCTGATTTTCAAAAAAACAAAACCCATTTCCGGGTTCTAAAAAAACCCGTTTAACCTTATATTTGTTCTTTATCATTAACTGAATGAAAATGAAGAATCTCGGTCTAGTATTCCGCACGCTTTCAGCGGTTGTTTTGCTGAGTGGTTGTGGCATTTTGGGGGGTAAGAAATCCAAAGGCGGTACCGGTTTGGCCAATGATGGTCAATTGCATGGTGTTGCTCCCGGAAGCAAGTATGTCCTGCCAAAGCCTCCCGGAATGGTCTATGTGCCACAGGGATATTTTCATATGGGTCCCAGTGACGAGGATCCGGCCTATGCTTTCAGTGCCCGCAACCGCACGGTTTCTGTCAGTGGTTTTTGGATGGATGCCACGGAGGTGACCAACAACGAATATCGCCAGTTTGTGTATTGGGTTCGGGATTCGGTCGTGGCCCGCAAATTGGGATATGTCAAAGCCGACAAAGAAGGCATTGAGCGCGTCGATTGGACGAAGATGAAAACGATCAAGTGGGGGGATCCCAAAGTGATCGAGCAGTTGAGCACTACCGATATCATCTTACAACCCGACGATCGCATTTTTGGCAAGAAAGAGATCGATCCGTCGAAGATCATTTTCCATTCGGAGGTATTTGACCTGAAGGCGGCGGCCAAAGCGGCCAAGAACGCCGACGGCACCACGCCGCCCCGTTCCAAGTTCATCGTGAAGTACGATCTCCCGATCTATCCCGATACACTCGTTTGGATCCGTGACTATACGTATTCCTACAACGAGCCGATGGCCAAGCGTTATTTCTCGCATCCTGCTTTCGGAAATTATCCGGTAGTGGGGGTGAGTTGGAAACAGGCTACCGCGTTCTGTGAGTGGCGCACGCATTACCTGAACGCTTACCTGAATGGCAAAAAGCGTCCCCAGGAGTCCGATTTCCACCTGCCCACCGAGGCCCAGTGGGAGTATGCAGCCCGTGCCGGCCGTTCCCAGACCATGTATCCCTGGGGAAATTATTATCTCCGCAACAAGAAGGGATGTTTGTTGGCGAATTTCAAACCCGGACGCGGAAACTATCCGGAGGACGGTGGATTCTACACTGTTCGGGCCGATTCCTATTGGCCGAATGATTTTGGATTGTATTGCATGTCGGGTAATGTGGCGGAGTGGACTTCCTCGATCTATTACGAGGGCCGCAACAATTTCCAACATGACATGAACCCGGATGTTCGTTGGAACGCCGGCAAGGATGATCCCCCGTTGATGAAGCGTAAAGTGATCCGCGGTGGCAGCTGGAAGGATGTGGGCTATTACCTGCAAAACGGAACCAGCACCTACGAATATCAAGACACTTCCAAATCCTACATCGGTTTCCGCTGTGTGATCGATCTGCCGGCAGCACCTCCCAAAGGCAGCGGCGGCCGTTAATTCCAACTTTGTAAATTTTTCATCTCAACCATTTAATAAACAACAATTATGGCAGCAAAAATTCCTCCTCATGTCAGTAAATGGGTAGACGTGGGTGTATCCTTCGGAGCATCGGTAGTAATCGTGGGTGCCCTTTTCAAAATCACACACACCAAAGGCGCCGATTTACTGCTGTGGGTGGGTTTGCTTACCGAGGCGGTGATCTTTGCCGTTTACGGAGCGCTCTATATCATTTATCCCCCGGAAGAAGCCCCCGGACATGACGAAGAGTTGTTGTCGGTGGAAGGCGTGACCAAAGCCGCTGGTGGACCAGAAGCCATGAAGGCCCTGCAGGAAAGTTTCACCAAGCTGAATGCTACGGTAGCCGGACTGAAAGACGTGACCGATATGGCCGCTGCTTCCCAGGACTTTACCCACAAGACGCGCGAAGTAACGACCCAATTGGATGCCGTTAAGAAAGCCTACTCGGATGCTGCTAGTTCCGTAGGAGCCTTCGCCCAAGCCACTTCCGGTGCCCAGCAGTTCCACGAGCAGATCCAGGTACTCACCAAGAACCTTGCTTCGCTCAACACGATCTACGAATTGGAATTGCAAGACAGCAACAACCATTTGAAAGCGTTGAATAACTTCTATGGCAAACTTTCCGAGGTTTCGAATACCCTGATGGGCAGCGTTGAAGACTCCAAGAAAGTTCAAGAGCAGGTGGGCCAATTGGCCGGTAACCTGGGTCGTCTCAACAGCATCTACGGCAACATGTTGTCAGCGATGCAGGGACGCTGATATCGGGCAGACCGAAATGTGATTATTCAACCGTAATAAACGTACAGCAACATGGCTTTACCAAAAGAGCCCCGGCAGAAGATGATCAACATCATGTACTTGGTGTTGACCGCCCTGTTGGCCATCAATATATCAGCGGAGATCCTGAACGCATTCAAGACCATCAATGAAAGCTTGGAGAAGTCGAACAGCACCGTTCAGCTCTCCACCGATAAGATCTTCGAATCCCTCACCAATAAAATGGACGAGGATGCTACCCGTGAAAAGGCCACCATCTGGCAGCCCAAGGCGAAAGAGGTGATCGCGTACACGACCGACGTATACAAATTAATCGATGACCTGAAGCGGCAATTGCTGGCGGAATCGAAAGGCGACGACGATCAAAATACGGTAACCCGTATGCTGGTGAATGAGGGCCGCGGTAAAAAATTGTATGACGCACTACGCGATTACAAGAACAATGTGCTGAAGGATTCCGCCATCCGGGCACAGTTCGAGAAAAGCCTTCCGATTTCTCTGGAGAAACCCAAGAATACCGACAAACCCGATTGGGAGAAGGCGTATTTCTACATGGCCCCCACCGTCGGTGCGCTGAGTATCCTGAGCAAATTCCAGAACGACATTCGCAATGCAGAGAACAAGATCGTTACGTTCTGTCACGAGCAGGTCGGTAAGGTAGAACTCCGGTTCGATGCCTTCGAGGCGATCGTGGGACAGAGCTCCCGTTATCTCATGCCGGGACAAGAATTGGAGATCACCGCCGGATTGGGAGCGTTCAGCCGCTCGAAGTTGCCCACAGTAACCATCAATGGTTCCAACGTAGCCCTTAACGATAAGGGAATGGCGATCTACAAGACTACCGCCACCGGTGTGGGCAGCCGCACCGTGAACGTCACCGTGTCCTTTACAGACCAGGACGGTAATCCTCAAACCCGAACCATTCCCATCGAGTATACCGTCGGATCGGCCAATGCCTCCATCGCACTCGATAAGATGAACGTATTGTATATCGGCGTCGACAACCCCATCACCATTGCGGCCAGCGGCGGCGGAGATGACAAAGTGCGCGCCGAGATCATCGGCGGCGGCGGTCAACTGACCCGTCTCGGAAACGGTAAATTCAATTGCCGCGTGAACCAGCTCACCGACAAATGCCTCATCAACGTGTACGTCGATGACAAGCTGGCCGGCGCTTCCGAATTCCGGGTGCAGCCCTTACCCATCGCACAGGCTTATGTGGGTGGAAAATCGAGCGGTGAGCAAGTAACGGCCGGCGAATTTCGTTCGCAAGCCGGGGTCGGTGCCGGTATTATTAATTTCCCCTTCGAACTCAAGTATAACGTCGTTAGCTTCAACTTTCTGTGCGATACCGATGATGATATCGTTAACATCGCGAACGCAGGCGCCGCCTTCACCCCGCAGGTGCAAGGAGCGATCAAGCAACATGTGAAACCGGGTCGGATGGTGACGATCGAGGAGATCAAAGTAAAAGGTCCGGATGGTCGGGTCAATAAAGCCCCTGCCCTGGTGTACTATATTCAATAAATTTTGGTTATGAAAGGAAAATTCATCGTACTCGGATTGTTGCTTGGTGGCTTGCTGTTGCAAGTCAACCCTGCCGACGCACAGCGTCGTGGTGGCCGGGGCGGACGAGGCGGCGGCGGTGCAGATACCACCCGGACAACACCCGCTCCTGCTACCGATACTACCGGAAATCCGCAGAACAATAATAACAACGGACAACCGCCCAACTACGATCCTTACGCAAACCTGCCGATCACCTATGATACGGTCAGCGCTACCGGTGGACCCACCATCTCCCTGCGCAACGACAACGCCTATGAAAAAGGACTGGTGCGTGATCGGAAGCCGTTGGATTATGAGCACCTGCGCTGGGACGATGCCCTCTACGCCGAGAAAGTATGGCGCGAGTTGGACCTGCGGGAGAAAATGAATAAGGTTTTCACCTACAAAGCCGTCGAAGATGACGGTAACCAGATGTTCGTGGCCATGCTGATGGATGCCGTAACCAGCGGTAAGATTACCGCCTTTGCGGACGATCGGTTTACGACGCCACTGACCGTTTCGGATGTTTTTCAAAAGACCGCCGGCGGATTGGATACTGCCCTTGTCCGGGATCTGAATGACATCAATAGACCCGTTGGTCGAACCGTTACCCGAAAAAGCTTTAACCCGGACGATGTCGTAAAGATCCGCCTGAAAGAAGAGTGGGTATTCGACCGTGAGTCGAGCCGCATGTTCGTCCGTATTTTGGGCATCGGCTTGCTGAAGACCGAATATGTACCCAATACCAAACGTGAACGCGGTACGTCCTCCTTGTTCTGGGTCTATTATCCCGATGTACGCCCCATGTTGGTAAAAGCTGAAGTATACAATCCGAAGAATATGGGACAAAACCGGATGACCTGGGAAGAATTGTTCGAAAGCCGGATGTTCAGCAGCTACATCGTGAAATCAACGATCGATAATCCCTCCAATGCCTTTATCCGCAACCTGATCGATAACGACATCCTCCGTTTGCTGGAAGGCGATAATATCAAGGAAAAGATCTTCAATTTTGAACAAGACCTCTGGTCGTACTGATTCCGAGATCGTTCATGCTATCCTATTGAATCCTGCCTTCGGGCGGGATTTTTTTTACCCGGGGAGGGAGTTTGAAGCGTTTGAAAAGTTTGAGAAGTTTGAAAAGTTTGAGGAGTTTGAGGGATTTTGTAATGCAATAAATTGATATTCAATGTTTTGTGATGTAAAAAAAAGTCCTCTCAAATTAGGCTAACGTAAAAAAATATGTATTTTCGGACTGGTTTTTCATAGGATATTGGATTTTAACGGGGCTGAATGTCTATTCAGGCCCCTTTTTTTATTTTATCTGTTTAAGAAGACTCAATCATTCTTTCGAAAATAGTCAACAATCTTTCGGGCCTTGGCTGGTCCCACTACCTCAGCCAATGCGCCCACTTCTTGTTCCTGGATATTTCGAACCGAGCGAAAATGGGTCAATAGTTCTTCCGCGGTTTGCTTGCCGATCCCAGGAATATTTTCCAGCTCGTTGTGGATCGCCCCTTTGCTGCGGAGTTGTTGGTGGAAGCTGAGTCCGTGTTGGTGCACGGCGTCGCGGATGCGGCGGATCAAGAGCAGGGAGGGATTGCGGTAATCCAGTTTCAGCGATTCACTGTCGCCCGTAAAAAAGATCTCCTCTACATTCTTGGCCAGTCCGATTAAGGTCATCTGTCCCGACAACCCCAATTCCTGAATCGACTGTTGGGCGGCGTTCAATTGGCCTTTTCCGCCATCGATGATCACCAGCTGGGGAAATGGTCCGCCTTCTCGCAAAAGCCGTTGGTAGCGTCGGGTCACGGCCTCCTGCATCGAGGCAAAGTCGTTGATCCCAACCACCGAGCGAATGTGGAACTGACGATAATCCTTCCGACTGGGCTTTCCATTCTTGAAACAGACCATCGCTGAAACCGGATAGCTGCCCTGAAAATTGGAGTTATCGAAGCATTCAATGTGTCGGGGCAGGTTCGAAAGTTGCAGATCTTCCTGCACCTGTTCCAACAACGCATCCCCCGACAAGACATCCAGGTCCGTTTGCTTCCATTTGGTCGATATCCAATGCTGGATGTGGTGCAGGAGGTTTTTGTGTGCCAGATCCAACAACGCTTTTTTATCGCCGGCCCGGGGCAGGGTGACCCGCACCGAGGCATCGGGATACTCGATCCGCTCCGATACCACGATCTCGTTCGCCGAAGAGCCCAGCCGTTCGCGCAGTTGAGCGATCCCGGCCAGCAGCCGTTCGCTCGAGGCGGAACCGAGCGGATCCTCTACCCGGGTAGCATGCGTCTGCACGATGGCGCCGTTACGCACCATCAGGTAGCTGATAAAAAAATGACCTTGTTGTTCTTTTCCGGCAAATACATCCACTTCCTTGACCCGGGCATTGGCTACGACCGAACGGGACCGATAATTTTCCAGAAACCGTAGTTTTTGTCGGCACCGCTCAGCTTCCTCGTATCGCCACGCAGCTACGGCCGCTTTCATTTGTGCACGAACCTCCTCCATCACTGGCTTCAGATTTCCCTTGAGCAGATCACGGATCTGTCGGATGCCGTTGGCATAGGATTCAGCCGATTGATGTCCCGCACAAGGGCCCAAACAATTCCCCAAATGATACTCGAGACAAACTTTGAATTTTCCTTTCTCGATCGACTTAGGATACAGGGCCAATGAACAGGTCCGAAGCGGTACGATCTGTTTCACGAATTCCAGCAATTCTCGTACCTGCTGGGTATGCGTGAAGGGTCCCAGATACTCCGATCCGTCATCGAATTTTTTTCGGGTGAGGAAGATGCGAGGAAAGGGTTCTTTCTTGATGACGATCCACGGGTAGGTTTTATCATCTTTCAGCCGAATGTTGTAGCGGGGCTGGAATTCCTTGATGAGACTATTCTCGAGGTGAAAGGCATCTTCTTCGGAATGGACGGTGGTGAATTGAATGCGCCGGATGCGTTTGACCAATTCCCGAGTCTTGTTGGACTCCAAATCTTTTTGAAAATACGAACGAACCCGGTTGCGCAGGTTCTTCGCTTTGCCCACATAGATCAGCTCCCCTTGCTCATCAAAATATTGATAAACACCGGGACCGGTCGGTAGTCCCGCTACCACCGATGGAAGCGATTCAGGTGTCATAGTATTATTCGTTCCAACTCCATTTGGTCGTTTGCACTTGCTCGGTCCCGCCCGGTTTGCGGATGAGCCGGGTGCGGGTGCAATTCTTGTCCATTTGCCAGATCAACTGCACCTGTTCAAAGCCATTACGATCGCTGTGGCGACGCAGTGCCAAAATGGTCCGGGTTTGATCGCCGGTGGCCAGATTCGGTTCTACGAACAGTTCAATGCTCTGAACCGGCTGTTTGTTCGGATCGATCGCCGTATACGAAATGATCGCCCGGTTGGTGAGGTCCTCGTACCGCGTTTCTTCCACAAACGCACGGGCTTGTTCGGGATCGCTCAGATCTGGCAGCTGTAAAAAATCGGAGACCTCCGCTCGAAAGTTTTCGCGCGCGATGAAGGCCGTATCGGTTGGCAGCGAGTCGATCGTGGTGTATCGTTTGATCGAGTAGAGGGATGTATCGATCTGTCGAACCTGCTGCTCGATCCACGAGGGAGCCGAAATGAATTTCTTTTTCGGTTCAGGTTGTTGGCAAGCCTGGCAGGTGACAATTAAGAGGAGGAGCCATACGCGCATGCCCAAAATTACCGCATCCGGCGGCTTGGGGGATGTTAAAGTCCCACGCCCAATTTTATCCCCACATCGAACAAATGCTCGCTGACGGGATAGGCTTTTTCATAACTGGAGAGGATCTGGTAACGGGCTTGGGGCCCCAGGGTCCACCGTGTTTTTCCGCGCTGGAATCCAATGAAGGTTTCCAGCTGGCCATTCAGGTTCCAGCGACGAACCAGAGAGGGCACCTCCAGGTAGTTCTTATAATCGGTCGAAAGAATATAGGCCCTGTTGCTCAAGATATACGTAGGCTGCAGGGTGGAACCGATACCCCAACTCCATTTTTTATTTCCGGCCACTTGGTATTGGAAGCCGATCGGGGCGGAGACCGAGAAATAAAAATTCGCCAGCCAATTGGCCCAGGCACCACCCGAGCTTCGGTAGTTGGTAAACGAGGAAACCGATCCGGTTCCGCCTCCGTTGTTGAGTCCGATCGTCGCCACTTCCTGGCTGCCACGATAGGCCCGGATATCATATTTATTGATGTTGAATTGCAATCCCGCGACCAGATCTACGTGTTTGGTCAGCCGCCGGTTGGCCAGCAGTCCGAATTGCAATCCCATATCCGGCTTGTGATTCACCACCGTTTCCAGTTCCGGAGCAGCCAGTGCGGGCGCCGGACTCATCAAGGAGCGTGCCGCTTGTAAGGCAGTCGCATTTTCGACGAGGTGACGGTAGCTGATAGTGGGACTAACGCTCAACTGTACTTTCCAACTCTTTCGCGTGCGGTTGCCCTTATAGGAATTGATCACACTTTCGATGGTTTGGAGCTGTTCGGGCAACTCGGTTACCGTCTCGGTTTTCCGAGCCGTTGTGTTTTCTTCGACAACGGCGGATAGATTCGATGCCGGAATAACCGTTGTAGTTGGCGGAAGATCGATGCGGTCGATGACCGAAACGATCGGTTTGATCGACCGATTGCCGACCAGCGTGGGGAGGATGGATCGACCGCGCTCAGGCCGCACCGGATCGGCTGCCGCAGTCACGCCCCAGAACTCATCGGTATACTCCTGCACGTCGGTGTTCGTGCCTGCTGCGTCGGAAGCCTGTATCAGGAAGGTGAGCGAAGATTCCTCCGGTTTATTTTGTGCTTTTCGGAAGGGCGAGGCGATCTTGGGTTCATCCGTGTTGCTACCGACCGAAGGGGTTTGGAGGGATGTACGCTTCGCTGACAGGTTAGCCGTACGGGAAGCATAATTGATGGGCAGATCGGGCTGATCCATCATGACCCAAGTAACGCTGGCGCTGATGATCCCCAACGCTGTCAGGACGAACGGAAGCCAACGTCGACGTCGGAGCCGGGTTTGGATGCGTTCCCAAACCGATTCATCGGCATAGAGTCGATGCCGATCGGTCTCCTCGCGGAGCCAATGTTCAAATTCGGTATGGTGGTGTTCGTTCGACATGGATCATCGGGTAGCAACCAGCCACTCGGACTTTTGTTTGTGTGGTGGTAAAATATTGCGCTGGATCAACAGGGTTTCCAGCAGGTTTTTGGCTCTTGTATACTGACTTCGACTGGTACTTTCCTCAATGTCCAGGATCTCTCCGATCTCCCGGTGACTGTATCCTTCAATGGCGAACAGATTCAGGACGGTCCGATATCCGACGGGTAACAACCGGATACATTCCGTGATCTGTTTGGCTTGCACGATTGAGGGGATCGCTTCAGAACGAGTCGGTATTCCGTGAGCATGGATCAGGTCCAGGTTCTCCTGAAACTTTTTGTTCTTCTTCAAGTGATTGATGCACGTGTGCACCATGATGCGACGTATCCAGCCTTCAAACGATCCTCTTCCCTCAAAGGAACCGATCTGAAAAAAAACCTTCACGAATCCTTCTTGCAACATGTCCTCCGCATCTTCCCGATTTACCGCGTAGCGGTGACAAACCGCCAGCATCTTGGGACTGTATCGATCGTACAATTCCCGCTGTGCCGACAGGTCTTTGCGCAGACAACCTTGTATCAGGGCCTGATCGTTCATTTCTACCCTCAATGTAAGAAAATTCTGACAGGAAAAAGTATGACCGGGATTCAGAAATTTGATCTGACCGCGATCATCCAGCTCCGGCCCGGGGCGGAGAGCCCGGAGGCAAAAACCCGGTAGTTCCGATCCAATATATTTTCGACACTCCCTTGTATCTGAAGGGTTTTGGAAACGGCCACCTGAAACCGCCAGTTCAAGGTCATCCAGCTTGGCATCCCATCGGGCGTGGCGTATTGGAGGTTGTCCTCTCCGTCCAAATTGTAGTCCCGCAGCCGCTTCCACCCATTGAATAACAGGAATGCCTCGGATTGGAATTTTTTATGTTGGTATTGAAGCCCGCTGCGGCCAAATACGGGGGGAATATGGTCCAGCGGCAGCTCTCCGCCGGCTGTCTGATAGCGCCCCTGGGTTTGGGTAATGGTATTGTCGAGCGACCAGCCCTTGCCCAGATCAAAGCCCAGTCGAAACTGCACCCCGGCCAAATAACCCTGGCGGGCATTTTGATTGGCATACAGGGCCGAACGAATGCCGTTGTAGTCGACAGAATCGGCTCCATTCAACCGATAGGGTGCCAGGGCGATCGCATTCCGATACAACGTATAAAAAAAGGCCCCTTCGAACCGGATCTTATCCGCCAGGCGAAGGTTCCAATTCAGATCGGCGTTGTATGTACGCTCCGGCCGAATCGAGGGATTGGGCAGAATGAGTCGGCGTTGTGTAGTGCTGGATTCAAAAATCCGGGCCGCATCATCGATGTTGGGGGTGCGAAAGCCACTGCTCAGGTTCAGGGCTACCCGACCTGCCGCATCCGGATTGTATACGATGCCTATGTTTCCGGTGAGCGCAAGATGATCTTGCCGGATCTCGGTGAAGGGGAAATTGAAAAAGGAATTGTTCAGCAGGGTCGAGTGAAGCGAAACGTGTTGCAGGCGTATGCCGTCGTTCAAGACCCATTTGCTATTCTGAATTTTTCGGAGATGCTGGCCATACAGTCCCCAATACAACATCCGGTTCTGACCATCCGGATACCGCGTATCGATCGGAGTCTTGCTGCCGGTACGGCGGTTGGTCCGATCCGCCTCCGACTGCAAGTCGTTCCACTGCCCATCCATTCCGTAGGTGAATTCATCTTTTCCCCTCTTGGTGCGGGCATCCAAATTAAAGCCCCATACCTGGATCTGTTCGCGTCGACTGTCGAACCGTTCATATTGTAAATACTCGCGGGTTTGCCGGCTTTCCCGAATGAACTGATGGTGCAACTGAAAATTGAATTCTTGGTCGGCGTGCAACATCCAACGAACCTGATAAGCGGCCAGGCTGCGAAACTGAGGACCATAATACCATTCGGCAAAGCGCAAGGTCCGCCCCACCGTTCCCCCGAAATCTTTTGTGTCTTGCAGCCGGTCGTAGCGTGGAACATCCGTCGAGTTCGAGAGTTGCAGGTTGACTGAGTGCGCGATCTTTTCCGAAGGTTGGTACAGTAGTTTTTGGGTGATGTCCCATTGCTGATAGCCGGAAAATTGCTGGATCCGCTCATCGGGATTACGCACCAGGCGATCGATGCCTCCGGTGGTTTCTATGTACTGGGACCGGCGTCCGAAGTTTGGATATCGACTCGGATACCGGCTGCCCATTTTGAGGTCACCGAATTTACTGAAGGTGTAGGATTGCAACCACCCGAATTTTTGGGTACCCAGGTTGACGTCCACATGTCCGCTGACTTCTTTATTGACCGTGCGGTATCGGAGAAATTGATTGCCGCTGACCCGGGTTTTGTTGTTGTCCGACAAGATCACCGGTTTGGTGCGAAAGTGGATCGCACCGCCGAGTGCATCGCTGCCGTGCAGGGTGGAGGCGGGTCCCAGTAGTACCTCCACCGACTCCAAAATATTTTGGTCTACCGTGATGGCATTATGCAAATGCCCCGCCCGGTAGATCGCATTGTTCATTCGAATACCATCCACCAATAAGAGTACACGGCTGGCTTCGAAGCCACGGAGCACCGGACTGCCGCCGCCTTGTTGACTTTTTTGGACAAATATTTTACCGCCCTCTTGTAATATGTCGGCCGTATTGGCCGCGTGTATGTTGGCTATTGACTTTTTGTCGATCACCAGGGCTTGCTGTGCTGTATGCTTGACCTTCTCCCGGAATTTATTGGTATAAATGACCGCTTCTTCTAGCAGGCCAACCTTCGACGTATCTGCTTGAGCGGATGCCGACAGACATATCAGTATGGCTGCCATTGTACTCAGTCCGCTGAAGTGCTCCCGCATCCGTCGTTGATTATTTTTTTCGGATCAGGCTATCGATCGGGTGATGGGCCTTCAGGGTGTCCATGATCTGTTGGGCCCAACCGGTTAAGACCATTCTTTCTTCCGAGGTTAACCGGGCTTCGCCATGAACCCAGGTATAGGAGTTCAGCGGCATTTCTCCTTCCTTAACTTCCTCCATCAGCTCCTCCATCTTGTGATATTGATACCGCAACCGCCGGTGGGTGTATTCGTCAAAGTTGAGATGGCTTTTTCCTTCTTCCACGTGATCGTTCAGCCACCAATACACCGGTTGGATATTGGCATACCAGGGATATTGGGTGTTGTTGCTGTGGCAATCGTAGCAGGCTTTTTTCAGGATGACGGATACGCGCTCGGGAACGGGATATTGAGTTTGGATCGCGTTCGGCGATGCCGCGAGGGATTGATTCTTCGCGGGGCGGATGAATTGGATCAACAGTAGGGCGGTCAGTAAGGTCCAGCCGATCTTTTTAAGCATCTCGGTTGATTTAGGGATAATCGATTAGGATGTTACCGGTCATTTCACTTGGCACCGGAATACCCATCATGGTCAGGATCGTGGGGGCAATATCCCCCAATTTTCCGGCATCGATGGTTCCGTTCCATTCTTTGTCAATGATGAAAAAGGGGACCGGGTTCAGGGTGTGGGCCGTATTGGGCGAGCCGTCGGGGTTGATCATATAATCGGCATTCCCGTGGTCGGCTGTGAGGAAGATCGTGTATCCGTTTTGCAATCCGGCTTGAACGACTTGCGCCACACAATCATCGACCGTTTCTACAGCGTGGATGGCGGCTTGCCAGATGCCGGTATGTCCGACCATGTCGGCATTGGCATAATTCAGACAGATAAAATCGGTAGTAGCTTTTTTGATCTCTTCCAGGATCGCCATGGTTACTTCTTTGGCACTCATTTCTGGGTGCAGGTCGTAGGTAGCCACTTTGGGCGAGGGGATCATGATCCGGCTTTCCCCTTCAAAAGGTTTTTCGCGGCCGCCGCTGAAAAAAAAGCTTACGTGCGGATATTTTTCCGTCTCCGCGATCCGGATCTGGGTACGTCCGTGCTGAGCCAGCACTTCACCCAGGGTGTTGTGAAGGTTATCGGTGGCAAAAACGATGTGTACCCCCTGATAGCTTTTATCGTATTCGGTGAACGTGGTGTAGTGGAGATCGAGTTTTTTCATGCCCTGCTCCGGCAGGTCCATTTGGGTGAGCGCTTGGGTGATCTCTCGGCAGCGATCGGTACGAAAGTTGAAACAAATCACGGCGTCATGGGGACGGATCGTGGCAAGAGGTTCGTTCGTTTCATCCTGGATGACGGTGGGCAGGAGAAATTCATCGGTGAGGTTATGTTGGTAGGAGGATTCGATGGCGACAGGCGCGTTTGGCGCCATGTTTCCTTTTCCTTCCACGAGTGCTTGGTAGGCGAGTTTGATTCGTTCCCAGCGTTTGTCACGGTCCATTGCATAGTACCGGCCGCTCACGGTGGCGATCTTTGCTTTTCCTTTGATGGCTTTTTCCAGTTGTGTCAGGAAGCCCTTGCCGCTTTTGGGATCGGTATCCCGTCCGTCGGTAAAGGCGTGAATGAAGATCTCTTTCACACCGGCTTGGTGGGCGGTATCGACCAATGCGATGAGGTGATCGATATGGGCGTGTACACCGCCGTCGCTGACGAGTCCCATCAGGTGCAGCGGCTTATTTTTTTCGAGGGCGTATTGAAAGCTGGCTTGCAGGGTTGGGTTGCGGCCCATTTCTCCATCGCGGATGGCTTTGTTGATGCGTTGGAGTTCTTGGTAAACGATTCGTCCGGCACCGAGGTTAAGGTGACCCACTTCGGAGTTCCCCATTTGTCCCGCTGGCAATCCGACGGCTTCGCCGCAGGTGACCAGGGTGGTATGAGGATAGCGTTGATAGAGGCTATCGGTGAACGGGACGCGTGCGTGTTGGATGGCATCGGCGGCGGGTACTTTTCCGAGTCCCCAGCCGTCCATGATCACCAAAATGACCTTGCGTTTTGTGTCGGACATGTGTTTTCTATCGAATGGAGGATCAAAGTTACGAAAGCGTGGTGGGTGCGGGGGAAATGGGACTATTTTTGTGGCATGTCAACAAACAATCGGTTGGATTCATTTCGATGCTGGTTGGAAGAGGATTTGGGGGATGGCGACCACACCACGCTGGCCACCGTCTCGTCTTCGGTCTCGGGCAGGGCTTCGTTATTGGCCAAGTCGGACGGGATCTTGGCCGGTGTGCAGGCGGCGTTGGCATTTTTTTCATTTGTGGATGCTTCGATTGTGTCTACCGTATTGATGCGGGATGGGGATCCGATCCGGTCGGGGGATCGGGTATTTGAATTATCCGGTTCGGCCCGGTCTTTGTTGATCGGGGAGCGGGTGGCGTTGAATTTGATGCAGCGGATGTCGGGAATCGCCACGTTGACAAATAAATATGTAACGGCGTTGAAGGGCACGTCGGCTGTTTTATTGGATACGCGCAAGACCACACCGGGTTTTCGGTGGGCCGAGAAGCAAGCGGTGCGAATCGGCGGTGGCGAAAATCATCGGTTTGGGTTGTATGACCGGATTCTGATCAAGGATAATCACATCGATCATGGGGGCGGGATCGTTCCCGTGCTGGAAGCCACGCGTCGCTATTTGACAGATAAAAATGTATCGATACCGGTCGAGATCGAGGTTCGCAACCGCGAAGAGTTACAGCAGGTGATGGAATCGGGTGTGGGTTGTGTGCACCGGATCTTGTTGGATAATTTTTCGGTGGAGGAGGTGCGGGTGGCGGTAGACGTGATTGGCAAAACATTTGAGACGGAGGTGAGCGGAGGGATTCATTTGGGGAATATTCGGGCTTATGCCGAGGCGGGAGTGCAGTTCATCAGTGTGGGGGCGCTCACGCATCAGGCGGTCAGTTTGGATCTGAGTTTAAAAACGGTGATGGAATAATATGTCGAAGAAAAGTAAAGCCGATCCGCGGGGATTTGTATTCAGTACCGATCCGAATTTTTCGTTCGAGCAGGAGTCGGGTGAATCCGAAACCCTGCCCCCGGAGAAACAATGGTTATTGCTTCGGTTGGATACCAAGCAACGCGCTGGTAAAGCCGTTACGTTGGTCGAGCGATTCATCGGAACCACCCAAGACCTCGAGGAGCTCGGAAAAAAATTGAAATCACACTGCGGCACCGGCGGCTCCGTCAAAGACGGACTCATACTCATTCAAGGCGACCACCGCGAAAAACTAAAACTGCACCTCCAAAAACTTGGTTACAAAGTAAAATAACTCCGAACTAACTCGGAACTAACTGACTCGGAACTAACTAACTCGGAACTAACTCCAAACTCTGAACTTCGAACTCCAAACTTGCCGTGCGAAGCGCGGCTATTGTCCTTGCGCCAAACTATACCCCTTCTTCTCTCCCCACATATTCAGGATCTCGATCGAGCAGACCTTGAATGTTTTCATGAGGTATTGGTAGAGGTGAAGGATCTCCTCCTGGGTGCAGGGTTCTGTGCCTTTGCTTTCGATCCGACAGCGATATTGGTTTACCAGGTTGGTGAAGACGGATCCTTTGGGCCATACCTGGGTACCGCGGTTGCTGATGGTAACCAGTTCGAATTTTGAATGCAGTCCGGCTAATATCTTATCGGCCACGAGTTGAGGTTGTTCTTCGCTTTCAACAAAAAAATCGGCCCCTACGATCTTTTCCTGGATCAGTTCTTTGGACATGATCAAGGGGTTATTCTCGAGTTTATAATGAGTGGGGGTGATGGGTTTGTCTTCCAGCTGGGGACGGGCTCCGTGTACCGGTGTTTTTCCCAAGTTATCGATGATGGTTTGCGTGAAGGCGGTGGTATTGAGTGCGGGTTTGTTTTTGTCTCCGAAATCACCGGTGCGCGCACCGCTTTCCAGGGTATATAGCAATGCATTTTCGATGCGGGCGGCATGCCCCATCAGTCCCAGGTGACGCAGCATGGCCAGACCGCTCAGCAACAGGGCCGTTGGGTTGGCGATGTTCTTACCCATGATATCCGGTGCGGTTCCGTGTACGGCTTCGAAGATGCAGATGTGATCGCCGATGTTGGCGGAGGGGGCAAAGCCGAGTCCGCCTACTAAGCCGGCACAAAGATCGCTCACGATATCGCCTTGCAGGTTGGTCAGTACTACTACATCGAACAGGTCGGGTCGGGTGACCAGCTTCATGCAAAGGTCATCTACGATCACATCATCGGCCTTGAGATTCGGGTATTCTTTGGCTACTTCGTAGAACACTTCCAGGAAAAGTCCGTCGGTGATCTTCATGATATTGGCCTTGTGTCCGCAGGTGATCCGACGGGATCCTTTTTTCTGTGCCATTTCAAAGGCATAGCGAATGACTTGTTCGCTGCCCGGGCGGGTGATGAAGCGACGGCTCAGGGCAACGTCGTGCGTGAGCATGTGTTCGATGCCTCCGTAGGTATCCTCAATGTTTTCGCGTACGATGGTGAGGTCGATCGGTATGCCTGCTTTTGAGAACACTGTATCTACACCATGAAGGGTTTTGAAAACTCGTTTGTTGGCATAGGTATTCCAGGTCTTGCGGGCGGTGACGTTCACGCTTTTTACGCCTTTACCCTTAGGAGTTTCCATGGGACCTTTAAAAAGGATGCCCAGCGATTCGATGGTTTGCTGCGCCTCCGGTGTCATCCCGTTATTGAAACCTTTATCGAATACCCATTTACCCATATCTACGGGTACGTATTCCAGCGGAACGCCGGCAGCATCGAAGAGGGAGAGAACGGCGGTCATGATCTCGGGACCGATTCCGTCCCCCCGGGCAATGGCTATTTTCATGGTTTGAATTTGGATGCAAAATTAAGTCGGCGGCGGCCAATCAATTTATGCACAAGGGAAATTTTGTTGTTTCCTTTCCCTACTTTTAAAATATGGTCAGTCAAGTTACGTCCGGCGTAGAGGTCAGTGTTGAAACCTTTTATCAGGCCGACGCCAATCAGCCCGAATTTATTTTCGCCTATCGCGTAACGATCGAAAATCAGAATGTATTTCCCGTTCAGTTGCTACGTCGTCATTGGGACATATTCGACAGTAACGGTGCCTACCGAGAGGTGGATGGTGACGGTGTCATCGGCCAACAACCCATTTTGGAGCCAGGTGCCCGCCATCAATACATCAGTGGGTGCAACCTCGACACGGAAATGGGACGCATGTCGGGTCATTACGAGATGGTGAACCTGAATACCGATCAACCGTTCACTGTCGTCATTCCGGCCTTCGATCTGATCATGCCGGCGAAACTCAATTGATCATCGCGGTTTATAGGCCGCACCTTCCAGGATCTTCTCCGGTGCCAGCCGAATCAACTCGGCCGGCGTGGTGGCCGGATGATTTCGTACATATTCCCGCACGATCTGCCGACCTACCCAGGTGCCCAGGTTTCCGGGTGAAAGGTCTTGATCCAGTCCCGATGTAAAGGGAGCTTCTCCCAAAAAATGTTGTATCACCTCCGGCTCGCGTGTTTGCAGATCGGTTGTTCTCAGCAAATAACTCCAGATCAAGGATTCGTTTGCCCGGCACCACCGGAGCTGGTCGTTTGTATATCCCATCCGAAGGGAGTCGGCCGTATGCGGTAGAAATTTTTCCAGCAACCAGGCCTCCCGGCCTCGTCGGATCATTTGTTCCATCAAGGTGCCGGTCTCGGCCGGATCGGCACAGAGCTCCTGCACCACCACTTTCATACCATTCACGACGATGTACGAACGCTCGAAACGGCGGCTGATGTAGGTGGGGAAGAGTGCGGTTCCTTCGGGGGACTGATAAAAAGAAAAATCTTTTCCGGCGTATTGTTGTAAGCCAACCGCCAGACCCTCGCGGGTCAAGGCTGTTCCGGGGGCATCGAATGGTCCCACGAAAAAGATCAACTTTTGTTTCGATGGATAGCGGGGAAAATAATAACGAACGAATTGGAGTCCCGTGCGCAGCGATCGTTGTATGTCCTCCACTTGTTTATAGGCCAGCATCAACGTATCATACAAGGGGCGATAGCCCTGGTAGAAGAACAGCAGGTTATTTCGTACATCTGCCGAGCTGTCGTTCGCGGGCAACCCCAATACCTGCTGCATGAAATCAATATAAAAGGCTGGTTGCTGCTCCCGAATTCGGACCAGTTCCTCCGACAGCCGGTTCGTATCCATTGAAAAAAACGTCTGGTCAAATCGCTCCACGACCACTTCCATCTCCACCCCCGATACATCCGGGGCATCGACTTTTTCCCGGCAAGCCAGTAAAACGAAGGGGAGGAGCCAAAAAGCAAGGGTCTTTTTCATGATAGATTAACGCGGGTAAAGACGAACTATTGCTCTCGGAGAGCGGGGGCGAGTCAGTACCTTTGCGCCATGCGGATCGCACTGGCTCAGCAAAATTACCGGATCGGCGACATTGCCGGAAATACCGCCAAGATCCTGGCGGCCGTGGAGGAAGCTCGGTCCGCCGGGGCAGAACTGATCCTGTTCTCCGAACTGGCCGTCTGCGGCTATCCGCCCCGCGACCTGCTCGAGTTCCCGGAATTCATCGACGCCTGCGAACACGCACTCGAACAGATCCGAGAAGCTGCTCAGGGTATTGGCATCGTGGTCGGGGCGCCGCAGCGCAATCCAAACAAAAACGGGAAAAGACTTTTCAATGCTGCCTATGTATTCCACAATCAGGCCTTGGTGGGCGTGGCGCAAAAGACCTGTTTGCCAACCTATGATATTTTTGATGAGTATCGGTATTTCGAGCCGGCCCGGGAATGGTCTGTTCTGACGTTTCAGGGTTTGAAGCTGGCCGTTACGATTTGTGAGGATATCTGGAACCTGGGCGATCACCCGCTGTATCCGCAATGTCCGCTCGATCACCTTATAGCCCAGCAGCCCGATCTGATCCTCAATCTTTCTGCTTCGCCGTTTGACTATACGCATTTGGAGGACCGAAAAGCCATCCTCCAGCAAAATGTCCGCAAGTATCATCTTCCCATGCTGTACTGTAACGCCGTGGGTAGTCAGACCGAGATCGTATTCGACGGCGGTTCATTGGTCATGGACGCAAAGGCCAATCTGATTCAACAGCTTCCTCTTTTTGAGGAGTGTGTGCGGTGTGTGGATTGGACCGGAGACGCCCAATTTATCCAGCCTATTCAGGTGCCATCCGCAGATTTACCCCATGTCGAATACAATCCCGATTCGCTGCAGGCAGAGCAAGGGATCCCTGAAATACATCAGGCACTTGTGATGGGTATTCGCGATTATTTCGGGAAGATGGGTTTCCGTCAAGCTATTTTAGGCAGCAGTGGCGGGATAGACAGTGCGGTCACCCTCGCCCTGGCCGTAGAAGCACTGGGAAAAGAAAATGTGCACGCCGTTTTGATGCCCTCTCCGTTTTCTTCCGCTCATAGCGTTTCCGATGCCCAACTCCTGAGCGATCGGTTGGGAAATCCTTACGAGGTGTTACCGATCGACCGGGTCTTCGACGCCTTCCTGACGGAATTGAAGCCGGTGTTTGCCGATCGTCCGTTCGGACTGGCCGAGGAAAATATGCAATCGCGTATCCGTGGTAATTTTCTGATGTCGATCGCCAATAAGTTTGGATACATCTTGCTCAATACGTCCAATAAAAGTGAACTGGCTACCGGATACGGCACGTTGTATGGCGATATGGCCGGCGGACTTGCCGTGCTGGGCGATTGCTACAAGCTGCAGGTCTATGCCTTGGCCCGTTACATCAACCGGGATAAGGAGATCATCCCCGTTGACATCATTGATAAAGCACCTTCGGCCGAATTGAGACCGAATCAAAAGGACTCCGATTCGTTGCCAGATTATTCGGTGCTGGACCCGATCTTGTATCAGTACATCGAATTGCGCAACGGACCGGAGTCGATCGTATTACAGGGATATGACCGCCATACCGTCGAGCGGGTGATCCGACTGGTCAATCTCAATGAGTACAAGCGGAATCAATTCTGTCCCATTATCCGGATCTCACCCAAAGCCTTTGGAATGGGTCGCCGCATGCCCATCGTGGCACATTACCTCACGGACAAACCGAAATCCTGATCGATGCGCGGGCTTGTCTACAAATCCACCGGGAGCTGGTATATCGTCCGCGATGAACAAGGAAGAAATTGGAACGCCCGCATCAAGGGTGTGATGAAACTGGATGCGATCACCAGCACCAACCCCGTTGCCGTGGGCGATTGGGTACAATTGGAAGTTGAGGAGGAATTGGCCGGCACTGCCATGATCGTGGAGATCGAACCCCGTAGCAATTACCTGCATCGGCAAAGTCCCCGCCACAAGCATCAGCAACACATCGTAGCGGCCAACCTGGATCTCTCGATGTTGATGGTGACCGTAAAGAATCCTAAAACCTCCACCGGATTCATCGATCGCTGCTTGATCGCCTCGGAAATGTATCATGTTCCTTCCCTCATCGTTTGCAATAAATCCGATCAACATGGCGAAAAGGAAAACGCCATATTGGAAGAGTGGAAGCGTATTTACTCCGGGATCGGATACACCGTGCTGTCGGTCAGTGCCGAAACCGGTGCCGGGATGGAGGATCTCCTGCAGCGATTGAATGGGAAGACCACCTTGGTGACCGGACACAGTGGCGTGGGCAAATCAAGTTTGCTGAATGTTTGGTTACCCGGACTCAATCGTCGTACCCAGGATGTCAGTGGATGGAGTGGCAAAGGGTTGCACACCACCACTTTTGCGGAAATGTTCGACCTCCCCGGCGGCGGAAAGATCATCGATACACCCGGCATGCGGGAGTTCGGTTTGGTCAATGTAGCACGCGCCGAATTATCGCATTATTTCCCAGAGATGCGCCGCGTTCTGGAGCATTGTCAATTCAATAATTGTTTACACCTCAATGAGCCGGATTGCGCCGTGAAAGAATCGGTTCGGGAAGGGGTTATTGATGAGCGACGTTACCAGAGTTATTTAAATCTCCTCGAGTCGATCAACGATCGAAACTACTGATCAGTTTCGAAATTTTTTCGCCTGCTTGGCACTTCGTATGGCCTTGGGATCGCCGCTGGCGATCCGCTCCGCACCAATGTTTTTTCCGTTGCTGGGACAACCCGATTTTCGACGGAATAAATTGCTCATCAGCCCGCAGGAGCAGCAGGTGAAACAGCCCAGCACCAGGATCCAAAAAAATTTGTTACGGCGCATGCGGATTTATTTGTCGCTCGGTTGATTTTGGAACCAACTGGCGTACTGGATATAGTTATTGGCGATGCGTTCGATCTCTCCGCGTACCAATTCCGGCGTGATGTCCTTTACTTTTTTGGCCGGCACACCCGCATAGATACTGCCACTCTTACAGATCATCCCCTCGAGCACTACAGCCCCCGCCGCGATGATCGTATTGGAATGCACCACGGCATTGTCCATTACGATGGCGCCCATCCCCACCAGCACATGATCGTGCAGGGTGCAACCATGTACGATGGCACGGTGCCCGATAGAAACCGAATTTCCGATGGTGGTTCCACATTTTTCATAGGTACCATGAATACAAGCGCCGTCCTGTATGTTCACCCGGTCGCCGATGCGGATAAAGTTCACGTCACCCCGAACCACCGCTTGAAACCAAATGCTGCCCTCCTTGCCCATGATCACATCCCCCACAATAGTCGCGTTGGGCGCGAGAAAAGTTTGCGCTCCGAATTGAGGTTGTTTGCCTTCAACGGGTAAGATCAGTGCCATGCGGAGAATTGAGATACAAATATCCTGTTTTCTTTCCGACCTTTAACGCGTGAATACGCGGGAATTATTTTTACGGCATGTCGCTCAAACCTCACCGGCTTCGATGGCCTTTGAGATCGAGCGGGCGGAGTGCGCTACCTTGTACGACGTACGGGGACGAAATTATATAGACCTGATCGGCGGAATATCCGTAGCCAACCTGGGTCATGGTCACCCGAAAGTGCTATCCGCCATTCGGGAGCAGTTGGATAAATACCTCCACGTAATGGTCTACGGTGAGTTCGTGGAAACGCCACAAGTTCGGTATGCAGCTCGACTCACCTCCCTGTTACCTGACTCCCTGAATTCCGTTTATTTTACCAATTCCGGTGCCGAGGCCGTGGAAGGTGCCATGAAACTCGCTAAACGGGTTACCAATCGAACGCGCATCATTTGTTTTAAAGGTTCCTATCACGGAAGCACACAAGGTGCCCTGAGTGCGATCGGTGATGAGTATTGGCGTCAGGCGTTTCGTCCCCTGCTCCCCGATATCTGGCATCTTCCCTACAACGATCCCGCGGCCCTGGAGGCGATCAATGATTCAACAGCTTGCGTGTTATTAGAAACGGTTCAGGCGGAAACGGGGATCACGGTACCAGACAAGCCTTGGTTACAAGCGGTGGAACAGAGATGCCGGGAAACAGGCGCCTTATTGATGTTGGATGAGATACAAGCAGGATTTGGTCGAACCGGAAAATGCTGGGCCTTTGAGTGGTTCGAGGTGGTGCCGGATGTGTTGCTCTTGGGAAAAGCGCTGGGCGGCGGTCTGCCGTTGGGCGCCTTTATTGCCGATAAACGGTTGACCGACCAATTGACCGACGCTCCGGTGCTGGGCCATATCACCACGTTTGGTGGTCACCCGTTGAGTTGTGCGGCGGGACTGGCCGCCCTGAATGCATTGTTAGAAGAGGGATGGATCGAGACGGTCAAATCCAAAGAAACGTTATTTCATGCTCGGTTAAAGCATCCGAAGATCCGATCGGTCCGTTCTTTCGGCTTGTGGATGGGGGTGGAGTTTTTGGATGCTTCCTTGTGCAAGCAAGTGATCGACCGGTGTTTGCTGGTAGAGGACAATGCCTCCAGCGGTTTGATGACGGATTGGTTTTTATTCGCTCCGCATTGTTTGCGTATTGCACCACCTTTGATCTTGTCGGAAAAACAGATCGAGTATGCCTGTGACCGGATTCTGAAGGCGATCGATCAGAGCAATCCGTAGATCCAAAATCCCAATAAGGCGCCGAGCAGCGGACCGATCACCGGTATCCAGCTATAACTCCAGTCGGAGTGTCCTTTACCCTGTATGGGAAGCAGAAAATGTGCGATGCGGGGACCGAGGTCGCGTGCCGGATTGATGGCATAGCCGGTAGGGCCACCCATACACAATCCGATGGCCAATACCACCAGCGCGATCGGCAGCGCATCGATCGTCACAAAAGCTGTTTTGGGTTGAGACATACCCAGGGCAGCGATGACTAAAATCGCCGTAGCGATGATCTCGGTGATCAGATTCGGGATCGTTTTTCGAATGGCTGGGGCGTTGCAGAATACGGCAAGCTTAAGCGACGCATCGGATGTTTTTTCAAAATGCGAGTAATAGCTCAACCAGGTTAGGGTAGCTCCGATGATCGCTCCTCCAAATTGGGCAAGCAGATAGGGAACGATCAAGGCTTGATCAAAGTCGGTGAACAGTGCTGCGCCAAGGGTAAAGGCGGGATTGAGGTGACCACTGCCGCCCAGTTTTACGCAAACATAGTTGCCGATGAAAACAGCCATGGCCCATCCGAGCGTGATCACGATCCATCCGCTGTTTTGTCCTTTCGATTCAGAAAGTAGCACGTTGGCTACCACGCCGGTGCCCAGCGTGATCAACAGGATCGTTCCGATAAATTCTCCGATAACAGGTGTCATATAGATGCAGGTTAGTGTTCGGTTGATTCGGCCCAGGCCACACTGGCTCGAACGGCGCGATGCCAGCCCGACAATGCAGCGGTCCTTTCCGCTTCGGTGCAGGCCGGATCGAATTGACGGTCTTTTTGCCAGTTCGATTGAAGCGCTGCGAGATCTTTCCAGTACCCAACGGCCAGTCCGGCCAAATACGCTGCTCCCAGCGCGGTGGTCTCCGTTATTTTCGGACGGATCACGGCACAATTCAGCAAGTCGGATTGAAATTGCATCAGGGCATTATTGATCGTAGCACCGCCATCGACCCGTAATTCTTTCATGGGAATCCCCGCATCGGCGTTCATCGCCTGCAACACATCGGCTGTTTGATAGGCGATGCTATCCAACGCTGCCCGGGCGATATGCGATTGATTGCTGCCGCGCGTCAATCCGAAAATGGATCCGCGGGCATGCGGATTCCAATGCGGAGCGCCCAAGCCGGCAAAGGCGGGAACTAAATAAACGCCGTTAGAATCTTGTACTTGTGCTGCCAGTGCTTCCACTTCGGAAGAATTTCGGATGATCTTCAATTCGTCGCGGAGCCATTGTACTACGGCGCCGGCTATGAATACACTCCCTTCCAACGCATAATGCGTTTTTCCATTTATCTGCCAGGCGATGGTGGTCAGTAATTTATTTTGAGAGGTGATGGCTTTTTCGCCGGTATTCATCAGCATGAAGCA
>SXXL01000018.1 GCA_005789565.1 Bacteroidota bacterium
CTTTAACCGACCTGCCGGATTCCTGCATCTGCAGGATGGAGACAATCTGTGCCTCCGAGAAGTTCTTCCGTTTCATGTTTAAACCATTTAAGTTAGGAAATTTCTCCAAACCCAACTGGTTGAAATATGGGGAAGCCTACACTTTCCTATACCATCTTCCCTCTCTAAAAAGGTTACCTTGGAACTAGGAGGAGAAATACTCAGTTTGTAGCCAATTGCTAAACATAAAATACCCCCACCAATAATTGCTGCTACTTTCATTATTTATAACCCTACTTGCGCACCAAACTGCGCACCAACCATCTAAATTTTGATTGATTTATATAGATTTTGAAGAACTTCACTATTCTAATAAGTGCTCACTATCAATACTTTAACGATTTACACTGATTAACAAATACCCCTCGTCGGTCTGGACCACACTAATCCCTAATCAGCCTTTACCCCCCCCCCCCCACTCACTATTATACACACATACATGGGGCACTTCGTGAATGAGCGACAGATCAAACTCAACCAAGGTGTAAACCGCCGTGCGAATTTTTTTATTCAATAACTTTTCAGCTTTTGTGCATAGTGTATCGAAATAACTACGGTCGATGTCGCCGACGACAACCAGGTCAATAAAGGGACTTTCTTTTCCCTCCGCCATATCACCGGTGAGATATACCTCCACCACATCTCCCAATTTGTAGAAGACCTCTTCGAGTAATTGATCCACACCAATGAACTTGAAAATGATGGATCGGAGATTGTCGTAAAGCGGATGAAAACTGTTCGCAACGTATTTCTTGATCTTTCCCTCCTCCCCTTCCGCTACGGTGATCAATTTCATCTCCAACAGCTTATTCAATTCTAAACGCACGGTATTACTACTCACACCCAGCTCCTTCTGTAGCTGACGCAAATAGACCTGATTTCCCGGGTTCAATAACAAACGGGATAATAACCGTAATCGGATCTTACCGGTAAATAACTGATCGAACAAAATAGCAGTGGTTGGGGATGGCAAAGCCACGGTCAGTTACAGTATGTTTTAAGAAACTGACTCAAAAATGAGTAGTGAAATTACTCAAATTCTTCAAACTGCCCATTTTTTGAGAGGATAATTTCAAAAAAAGCCGATAGTAGTCATTTTTTTCACCCTGACCCTCAAAGGGGGTTTTCTTTCGCTCTTTTGCCTTGATACAGTTTGCCCCCAACCCTCCGGGTTTATCTCTTCTTTTTTGTCTTAACACAAAAAAGAAGCAAAAAAAGTCAAGGCTGCGGAAAAATCGCTAAAAATGGTCTCACTCGCCTAAACCCGCCAAACTCGTCCGCCTGCGGCGGCCTCAAACAATGGCGGCTTTTACGGCTAGATCACCCATTTTCTTAACGCTCTTTTTCCGAGGCCGATCATTGACTTCTCGTACCTAAAATGAGCATTGAAAATCAACGCAATCACAGGCTGAGAATCAGCAGACCGCGGTCGGTGGTCAGCGGACCAAACACTAACTCAGTATCCGTACAGCATACCGAAAAAACCGTCTCATCGCCATTGCCGAAGTACTCTGCCTCCTTGTCTTCAGGCAAATAGCATTCAAATACAAACACCGCGCGATCTCAAAGCCATCCGCTGGATCATTGGCGGTAAAACAAGTAACCGCACTGCTCTCCGGAATGGAGGCGATCTTCTCTCTCGAAACGACCAAAATACGGTCGGCGGATTTACGCGATAAAACCCGCTGCAACATCCCCTCATCCCCCTCATGAAAATACAAGGTCAACGCCCCCGGATCCGAGGCAGATAGATCAACAAATTTACCGCTCACCCCATTCTCCGATAAAAGCTTCAAAACAGCCGGAAAAGCCCCAAAAGCACCCAGGTATTCCACCACCGGTGAGCCACTTAGAATATTTCGATTTGAGAAAGTCAGAGACATGAGGCAGGTAGGGTGAAATGTTGCGGGTGCAAGTTAAAGTTTTTTGTATTAATGATGGTGGTCATATGTAGGTACTCCGACGGTGGGCTGCGGACAGTCCGTGTTTCGCGGACTAAATGGCTTCGCCGTCCTCAACGACACTCCAGCCCCCAAAATTCACCCGAAAACACATATTTGAGATATCGGGAAAGGGCTTGCGTATGAGTTACTTAAAGCCGTTGATAAAGTAATGATTTTGGTCAGTGACTAAGTACTGGAGTACGTAATAATTTATACACAGTAGTGTCCGCTGTCCGCCGACCGCTGTCCACCGAAGAATGACTAATGTCCAATTTTCCGGCCACAGCCCTGTGAAGGATAGCTCCACCCCTCTTTTTTGTCTTGACTTTCCACCCCAACCCTAAAGGGCTTTCTTTCGTTCTTTTGCCTTGATGCAGTTTGACCCCCAACCCTCCGGGTTTATCTCTTCTTTTTTGTCTTGACACAAAAAAGAAGCAAAAAAGGTCAAGGCTGCGGAAAAATCGCTAAAAATGGTCTCCCTCGCCTAAACCCGCCAAACTCGTCCGCCTGCGGCGGCCTCAAACAATGGCGGCTTTTACGGCTCGCTCACCCATTTTCTTAACGCTCTTTTTCCGAGGCCGATCAATGACTTCTCGCACGCAAAATGAGCATTGTACAAAAACGGAATTACGGCCTGAACGACAGCGGTCGGCGGTCAGCGGACTACAGACCACATCACCAGCCTACGCCAAGGCTTCGGCTGGCAAGGGCGGACTACCTCACCCTAACCCAACCTCATAATGCATCTCCGGAATCTCCACATCTAAAAACCCCTTCTTCAAAAGCCTCTCCTTAAAATCCTGCTGCACATCATACTCCCCATGCACTAAAAACAGGCGGCGGATCGCTTTGGGATCCTGGCACGACAACCACTGGCACATGTCATCATAATCCCCGTGCGCACTCATGCTACGTATCACACCCACCGACGCATGTACCTCGTGCTGCACGCCGTAAATACCAACCTCCGACTGACCCGCTAATAACCTCCCCCCCAACGAACTGGGCTCGCAATAACCCGTAAATAAAATACCATTTCGACTATTCTCCACATTATTGCTGATGTGATGCTTCACCCGCCCCGCATCGGCCATGCCACTGGCGGAAATGATCACCATCGGACCATCCATGAAATTCAACTGCTTCGATTCCTCAACTGTCTTGATATACTTGAGCCCGCTGAACGAAAATGGATCTTTATCCGTCTCCAAGACCCGCTGCACCGTCTTGTTGAAATACTTCGGATACTTCTTTACGATCTCGGTAGCGTGTACGCTCAGCGGACTATCCACATAATACGTCAGCGGCGGTAACCGATTCTCCAACTCCAACTGATTCAATGTATACAAGATCTCCTGCGTACGCCCCACACTAAATGCCGGAATGATCAACTTACCCTTTTTCTTCAAACAGATCTTCTCGATCCAATCCAAAAACATATCAGGGGTAGAGCGATGCAAATCATGCAAACTATTCCCATAGGTCGACTCCATCACGATATAATCCGCCTGCAGAAACTCCCCCGGCGAACGCAAAATGGCATCCCGATACCGACCCAGATCCCCGCTAAACGTCAAGATCCGATCCTTACCGTTCTCCTTGATACGTAAATGCACACAGGCACTGCCAATGATGTGCCCCGCATCGGTGAATTGAAGATCGACGCCCTCCAGGATGTTGGTCCACACCCCATAATCCGCCTCCACAAAAGACTTGGCCGCCGCCTGCGCATCCTCGATCGTATAAAGCGGTTTGATAAAGGGCTCACCGCGTAACTTACGACGCTTGTTCACGTAACGGATATCATCTTCCTGTATTTGCGCAGAATCTTCGAGCAAGATCGTCACCAACTCGCGGGTGCCATGGGTACAAAAGATCTTTCCCTTAAATCCTTCCTGCACGAGTTTGGGGATGAGTCCGCTGTGATCGATGTGCGCATGCGAGAGCACCATTACGTCAATTTCATCGGGACGAAAACCAAAATGCCTATTCAGTCGGTCCGTATCCTTTCCCATTCCTTGAAACATCCCGCAATCCAGCAGTATCTTTTTCCCGCTCGCCAACGTAACGACGTGCTTGGATCCGGTAACGGTACGCGCGGCACCGTGAAAAGCGATCTTCATGAAATAGATTTAGAGGTTTTGGCCTTGATCGACCAGGTTATATGAAAATCAGCTACCACCTCACCGGCGGAATTTTTTCCCGTCGCCCGCGCGCGCACCGTTCGGGGTAGTCCGTCGGACAGCGTCCCATTCACCGCCTCGTAAAACAACTCCCCATCGGCACAGGTGAAAAAGATCCGTTCGGTGGCTTTTTTGAAAAATTCGGATTCCATTCGGATGACGAGCATACTCACCGGCGGATCGGATTTGTATAAATACGCCATGGCCAGCAGTCCGGTACTCATCTCCGCCGCCATCGACAGCGACGCGAAATACGTTGATCGAAAAGGATTTTGCGTGATCCACCGATGCGGCACCGAACACACACAGGCCTGCTGAATCAACGAATCAACCCGCACTCCGGAGAAAAATGCTGCTGGAAGCTTCCAGAAGAGGAAGAAGCGGAACTTCCAACGATTTCGGACTTGAGCGATAAATTTATCTGCATTCAACATTGGGAAAAGAGGAGTTCAAAGTTCAGCGTTCAGAGTTCAGAGTTGGGTTTTTAGTTTGGAGTTCAGATTGGGAACTGACTCCGAACTCCGAACTCTGAACTTTGAACTATCAAGCATGTTAAATTTTAAAATTACGATTGGGCCATGAGCAGGACCTACGTAACTTTGCTCCTTAAAGATAACCATTCAACCGAACGAAAATGCGATTCCATCCCATCCCTCTCCTTCTCCTGACCCTGATCACGTACGCAACCCACGCCCAAAAAGTATCGGGTAAACTAGTTTTCCAACCCGGACAAGTCCTGAACATCACCACCAAAAGCTCCATGAGCAATCTGGTGAGCGCAATGGGACAAGAGATCGAGCTCAAATCCGAGTCGACCGTAGACCAGCTCGTCAAAGTAACGAATACCACAGAGGAAAGTCATACCCTCAGCCAAGAGATCAAGCGCATCCGCATGACCTCCGAAGGCATGGGCAATAACATCAATTTTGATTCCGATAACGAAAAGGATATGAAAGGTCAGTTTGGTGGTCCTATCAAAGAAATCCTCGGCAAAAAGATCAACCTGGTCATCGATGCCTCCGGCAATACCATGGTGGCCATGTCGGAAGGAGGACCTTCCAAATCCACCGCCGACGGTGCCAACATGCTGAGCCAATTCATCGGCGGCATCGGCGAAATGACCGAAGCCCCCAAACAAGGCGAAGCCAGTTTCTTCAAGGTGCTGCCGGCGACGGAAGTGGGTAAAGGCGACGGGTGGACCAACACCATCGACCGCAACGGCAACAAGATCGAAGAAGCCTACTCGGTAGCTGAGATCAACGACAATGCCATTATCCTGAATTATCTCTCCAATTCCGCCAGCTCCCGCGTGCAAGAAAACATGGGAATGGAAGTGACCATCAACATGAAAAACAAAACAGAGGGAAAGATCACGGTCGACCGCAAAACCGGCATCATCAAGGAAAAATCACTCACCACCACTGCCACCGGAAACGTGGTCACCGGCATGGGTGAATTCCCCATCAACGCCACTTCCACTACACTGGTAACGATCAACTGATCGGCGAATTAGGATTTCAGCGGCAACTGCGTCAGCAATAGATCCTCCATCGTCTGCCGACGACGGATCAATTGCATCTCCCCTCCGCGGAACATTACTTCCGCTGGCAAGAAACGGGCATTATACGAAGAGGCCATCTCAAATCCATAAGCCCCCGCATTCCGAATAGCGAGTACATCACCCTCGCGCACCTGCGGCAGCGATCGGTCTTCGGCGAATGTATCCGTCTCGCAGATATTACCCACCACGGTATAGGTCTGCGACGCTCCAACCGGATTTGAAATGTTCTCGATGGCATGATAGGCCTCGTAGAACATGGGGCGAATGAGCTGATTTAGTCCGCTATCTACCCCCACAAACTCAATGGCACCTGAGCGCTTGATCACATTCACCGTGCAAAGCAAGTTTCCGGCTTCCGCCACAAAATATTTCCCTGGCTCAAACCAAATGGAAAGATCTTTTCCGCCAGAATTTTTATAGTCACTCAACTTTTTCTCGATGCCCTTGGCCAGTGCAGGTATATCGGTGCCGGCCTCTCCCTCCTGATACGGCACTTTAAATCCGCCGCCCAGATCAATGACCTCCAATTGCGGGAAATGGGCCGACAGATCGAGCAGCAGATCCAATCCTTTAAGAAATACATCCACGTCCTTGATCTCGCTGCCGGTATGAATATGCAGTACGCGCACCCATAATTTTTTCTCCTGAACCAGTTGATATACGCGGGGCAGATCAGACAGGGCGATGCCGAATTTGCTGCGATCATGACCGGTCGAGATCTGCAAATTGCCTCCGGCCATGATATCGGGACGTATCCGAATGCCAACCGGATAATTTCCCGGGTGGGCGTTAGCAAATTTTTCCAGGTTCGATAGGCTATCAATGTTCAGGTGCACGCCGAGGATACGAGCCTCTTCGATTTCCTCGAATGCCACGCTATTGGAAGTGTAAAGGATCTGGGTGGGATTAAATCCGGCTTGCAGGGCCAGTTTCACTTCGTTGATGGAACTGCAGTCGATGTCGGCTCCGATGCGTCGGATATGATCGAGGATGTGGAGGTTGGTGAGTGCTTTGGCGGCGTAGAAGAAACGGACGAGCTGACCGGAAAAAGCTTGTTGGAGCGTTTGAAACTGATGGGTGATGCGATCGGCCTGGTAAACGTAGAGGGGCGTTCCGAACCGGCGCGCCGCTTCCAGCAATTGCCCGTTGGTAAGTGAGGGTATCATCAGCTTTCTTCGCCGGCGCCGGGATCGGTTTCTTCGATGACCGGCTCGGTGGGTGCGGTTTCGGAATCCATTCCCGCCATGGCTTCATCGACCGTGGTGGGCATGACCATATGTTCGGCCAGCACCTCTTTGATCTTGGGAAGATCTTCGGGCGAGTTGATCCCAAAATAATCCATGAAGCTGCGAGAGGTGGTGTATAGCAGGGGATGTCCGGGTAGTTTTTCGTTTCGTCCGCTGATGACGATGAGTTCTTTCTCCAGCAATTTCTGCACGGCATAGTCGGAGCTAACACCGCGGATGGCTTCGATCTCACCCTTGGTGACGGGTTGTTTATACGCAATGATCGATAGCGTTTCGAGTGCAGCGGTAGAGAGTCGCTTGAGGAATTTATCGCCGTTTAGCTGGGCGATGGTCTTGTGAAATTCTTTCTTGCTCAGAAATTGCCAGCCGCCGCCGCTTTGGCGTACTTCGAAGGGATAGAATTCGGCTGAGTATTTTTCCACCACGCCTTCTATGGCAGCTTCTACCTGATCCATTGGAATCTTATCCTCCATGAACCCGAAAGCCTGGTTGATCAGGTCGGTGAGTTCGAGGGTGCTGAGGGGGCGATCTGATGCAAAGATCAGGGCCTCGACGTGGGGTATGAGTTGCGTGATTTCCATTCAATAAATTTCATCATCCCTGCAGGGCAGCTGCACCACTGACGATCTCGGTGAGTTCGGTGGTGATGGTAGCCTGACGGGCGCGGTTGTAAGAGATCTTGAGGGCGCGGAGCATTTCGTTGGCGTTCTCGCTGGCCTTGTCCATCGCGGTCATTCTCGCCCCATGTTCAGAGGCATTGGCATCGAGCACGGCCTTGAAGAGTTGCGTATTGAGGATCTTGGGCATGAGTTCGGCCACGAGCTGATCGCGGTTCGGATCGAAAATGAAATCGGATTTGGTCTGGGCTTTTCCGGCAATCGGTTGGGCCTTGGGGATGGGCAGGAAGCGCTCCACCTCAAAACGCTGGGTGGCAGCATTTTTAAATTGACTATAAATGAGCTCAACCACATCGTATTCCTTGTTCTCGAAGGCTTTCATGGCGGCTTGGGCGACTTGCTGAACGTTTTCGAAGGTGAGGTTCAGGAAGATATCCTTGAAGCGGGCATCGGTTGGGAAGCCTGACTTCGTAAGACTCTCATATCCTTTTTTTCCGATGTTCCAGATGTGTACGTTTCCTTTTTGGTGAGCGGCGGCGTATTTCTCAGCGATGGTGGCTTTGGCCAGTTTTACGACGTTGGCGTTGTAGGCACCGGCCAGTCCCCGGTCGCTCGTGATCACGATCAGCAGCACTTTTTCGATCGGTCTTTCAGCGGCCAGGCTCATACCCGCCCCGGAATCGGAGCTGCTCACGATGTTGCTGAGCATTTCCTGGAGTTTGCCGGCATAGGGGCGCATTTGGAGGATGGCATCCTGGGCGCGGCGCAGTTTGGCGGCACTCACCATCTTCATGGCCTTGGTGATCTGTTGGGTGCTTTGAACGGACTTGATCCGGGTCCGTACTTCCTTGAGTTGTCCGGGCATATGGATTTTTGTTCTGAGGGTGCAAAAGTAAGTTATTTAGGGGTTGGAAGTGTAAGGGAATTTGGGGGCAGATGGTCCGCAGTCGGCCGTCCGCAGTCCGCCGTGGGTTTGAAGTTGAGCGGCGGTCAGCGGACGGTGGTCGGCGGACATTCAAAGACATTGCACTGCGGCATACTGCTCGTATATTTGCTCCCCAAATCACCCCCCATCCAACCCCTAAAATGCTCGGCTTCCTCTCCAAATTAATCGGTGGCAGTAAATCCGAAAAAGACGTCCAGAAGATCCAGCCCCTGGTGGGCAAGATCAACGGGTTCTGGCAGCAGTTCCAGTCCCTCTCCAACGACGAGCTGCGGGGCAAGACCGGGGAGTTCAAATCCCGCATCGCCGAGCACCTGGCCCCCATCGATGCCCTCATTTCCGAAAAACTGCAGGAGGCAGAAGCCCTGCCCATAGCCGAACTGAACGGACGGGATGCCATCTACCAAGAGGCCGACAAGCTCAAAAAAGAACGCAACCAGCACCTCGAGAAGATCCTCGAACAGATCCTCCCCGAAGCTTTTGCCGTCATCAAAGAAACCGCCCGCCGCTTCAGTCAAGGTGCCGAGATCGCGGCCACGGCCACCCAACTCGACCGCGACCTCAGCGTCAAAAAGAACTATATCCAGATCCGGGGCGATCAGGCCATTTATCAGAACAGCTGGACCGCCGCCGGTGGAAACGTTACCTGGAACATGGTGCATTACGACGTACAGCTCATCGGCGGTACGGTGCTCCACCAGGGCAAGATCGCCGAGATGGCCACCGGGGAAGGAAAGACGCTGGTCTCTACCCTACCCGCCTATCTGAATGCCCTACCCGGACTGGGCGTGCACATCGTAACGGTGAACGATTACCTCGCCCGCCGTGACCAGGAATGGAATGGTCCCATTTTCGAGTGGCTGGGACTCACTGTCGACTGCATCGATAAACATCAGCCCAACTCCGAGGACCGCCGCAAGGCCTACCTGGCCGATATCACCTACGGCACCAAC
>SXXL01000019.1 GCA_005789565.1 Bacteroidota bacterium
ATGAGTTGATCTGGAAACGGACCATGGCCTCTCAGATGGCCGATGCGGAATTGGAGAAAACAGCGATTGACATTGAGATCTCCACCAATAAAGAATCCTTGACGGCCACCGGAGAAGTATTGAAATTCGACGGATTCCTGAAAGTATATATGGAAGGGAAGGATGAAGAGGAAAGCGACGATCAGCCGGAGGGAATTTTGCCGCCGGTGAAAAAAGGACAATCCCTCGCCCTCACGCAGCTGCAGGCGGTGGAGCGCTTTTCTCGTCCCCTCCCCCGCTATACCGAGGCCTCCCTGGTAAAAAAATTAGAAGAACTGGGAATTGGTCGACCCTCCACCTACGCGCCGACAATTTCTACCATCCTCAAAAGAGGATATGTGGAGAAGCGCGACAAAGAAGGCATGCAACGGGCTTATCAGGTTCTGACCTTGAAAAAGGATAAACTCACCGCCGTCACCGAATGGGAAAACACCGGTGCCGAAAAATCAAAACTCTTTCCGTCTGATCTGGGACTGGTCGTAACAGATTTCCTGAAACAGCATTTCCAGCAGATCATGGATTATGGATTCACCGCCTCCATTGAGAATGAATTTGACGAGGTGGCCGAAGGAAAACGGAAGTGGAGCCAGATGATCCAGAATTTCTACAAGCCTTTCAAAAAAGAAGTAGAAGAGACCATCGAAACCGCGGAGCGGATCAAGGGCGAACGGTTATTGGGAACCGATCCGAAATCCGGCAAACCGGTGATCGCCCGCATGGGTCGTTATGGCGCCATGATCCAGATCGGCAGTGCCGAGGAGGAAGAGAAACCTCGTTTTGCGAAAATCCCAACGGGACAAAGCATTGAAACGATCAGCTACGAGGAAGCCATGAACTTGTTTGGGGCACAGGGCGTAATGGGACAGTACGAGGAAAAAGATGTATTGGTGAACGTGGGTCGTTTTGGACCGTACGTGAAATGGGGAGAGGATTTTATCTCGCTTCCCAAAGGAACCGACCTCTCTCAGGTAGATCTGCCAGCGGCGATCAAGGTGATCCAGGAAAAACAGATCGCCGATGCCCCGGTGGGACAGTTTCAAAGCAAACCGATCACCAAAGGCACGGGGCGCTTCGGCCCGTATTTGAAATGGGACGGCCTCTTCATCAACGTCCCTAAGAAATACAATTTCCAAAAACTCTCCGATGCCGAGATGAAAGAACTCATCGAAGCCAAGGTCAAAAAAGAGGAGAATCGATACATCCAACGCTGGCCGGAGGAGAAGATCAATCTGGAAAACGGTCGGTGGGGCCCGCTGATCAAATACGGAAAGAAAGTGATCTCCGTCCCTAAAAAAGCAGACAATACCCGCTACACCCCCGAGGAAGCCGCTGCCTTTACATTGGAGGAAGTGAAATCTTTCATCCAAGCTGCGATACCCGATGCATTCAAGTCGAAAAAAACAACAAAAGCCCCTGCCCGAAAACCCGTAGCGAAAAAAACAGCGCCTGCGAAAGCTGCTACTCAATCAAGCGCCAAGAAGTCGGTCGGAAAAGCATCTCCCAAAAAGAAGAAATAGCTTTTCAACAGTTGTGGATATAAATCCGATGGCGGTCACGTGATCGCGTGGGATATTGTGTACATGCAACCAGTTGTAAATGAAACCGAATTATCGGCACTGATCCGATTGTTGGACGATCCGGATGAAGATGTCTTTGAACCGGTTTTCAATCGGATTGTGGAGTATGGACATCAGGCGATCCCCCACCTCGAGCACATCTGGGAAACCGCTGAACAGACCGAGCAACAGACACGCGTGGAGACGATCATTCGCCGGATCCAATTCCTCGACCTTGCCCAGCGGCTGGAGGCCTGGAAAGCGCAACCCTGCCCTGAACTTTTTGAGGGATGGCTGATCCTGGATGCATTGCATCACCGGGAGGACCGATCCGAAACGTTGCGACAAACCCTGGAGCAGGTACGACGTCATGCATGGTTGGAACTGAATCAGTACCTGACCCCCCTCGAGCAGGTGAATGTTTTGAGTCGTGTTTTATTTGAACACGAACGGTTTCAGGGAGTGGATTCCGGACGCGAAAAGATCGCGGATCATTTTCTGGGCGACATCCTGATCAAACGCTCGGGCAATCAATTGGGATTGGGTTTGCTGATTCAGGTCTTGGCCGAAAAATTGGACCTCTCCCTCTATGCACTCTCGATCCCCGGCATCTTTGTGCTCGGATCACCCAACGTGATCAAATCACGAGCAAAAAAAGGGATCGATAGCATTGACTTTTATCTGGATCCGCAGACCGGTGAATTGTTCGGCAGAGCGGAGATCGAGCTGTATATGCGTCGCATTCATCAGCCATTGGAGGATTCTTTTTTCAAGCCGGTACCGGCCATACAACTGATCAAGTCATGGCTGCAGAAAGTTGCCCAAAAAGCACAGGAGAGCGGCGACTCGCACCTGGCCATGCAGGCCGCTGAATTATCCATGCTGCTCTAACCCGGCTCACCAACCCGGGCGATACGCTCGCGTAACGAATTGATTGGCCGGATCGAAATTGGTCACCCGCATATTGGCCGCATCCCAGAGCAGTTTTTTTCGACCGAGATATTTATCGTCCCACCCCTTCAGCGCCGGATTTTTCAACATCCAACTACGAATGGCCAGATTTCCCATGAGGATGCTCTCGGTAAAAGGTCCTGCGTATTCAAACGGCGAACTGGTTACAGCCTTCCCATAACCGGCCCGGCATGCGTTGACCCATTGCAAATAATGTCCTTCCGGTACCCTGGGCAAGGTGGGTTTCAGATCCAGCTCCCTCATGCGTAGCGTGGGCAGCAACCGGGGATTGGCGCCGTAACAATCGATCAGCATTTTTCCTTTGGTGCCAACCAGCAAGACCCCGCCATCCCAATTGCCAAAAGGTTCTTCCGGCAGTAACTCTTGAGGTCGGGCCGGCAACAACCCGCCATCGTGCCAGGAAACTTTGATGGATCCTTTTCCGTCGGTTCTCGGATAGTTAAGGTGGATGATGGATGCGGGCGGACAAGCATCCAGATTCGGTGTATCGTTCCACATTTCTTTCCAGATCGTGGCCACGCTGCATTCGGCCGAATCCGGATATTGTATGGGCAACAACCGAAAAATAGGGTCCATAATGTGACAGGCCATATCGCCCAAGGCACCGGTTCCAAAGGCCCACCAACCTCTCCAATTAAATGGGAGGTATGCTGGATTATAGTCTATAAATGAAGCAGGTCCGAGCCAAAGATCCCAGTCAAGTTCCGGGGGCACCTCATACTTCCCCGAGGGGGTTGGGATGCCTTGCGGCCAGACGGGGCGGTTGGTCCAGGCATGTGCCTCTGTTACCTCACCGATCAGTCCGGCTTCATACATTTCCTGTGCTTTTCTTACACCATCACCGGAGCCGCCCTGATTGCCCATTTGGGTAACGACTTTGTATCGCTTGGCCGCTTCGGTGAGTTGTCGGGCCTCGGAAATATTATGGGTGAGTGGTTTTTGGGTGTAAACATGTTTCCCGAGTTGCATGGCCGCCAGGGTTGCCACGGCATGGGTATGATCGGGTGTGGAGATGGAGCAAGCATCGATGTTGTTTTTTTCTTTATCCAGCATCTCCCGAAAATCGCGGTAATAGGTAGCTCCTACATATTTTTTCCGTGCGCCGGCAGCCTGTCGATCATCCACATCACAAAGGGAGACGATGTTGACGTGGGGACTTTTCGCAAATTCCATCAAGTCGCTGGCGCCTTTTCCACCCACCCCGATCCCGGCGATGTTGAGTTTATCGCTGGGGGCGATGAATCCCCGGCCCAACACATGTCTGGGTAGAATAAAAAATGCACCGGTGGCCAGGGCGGTTTGGCGAATGAAGGTTCCGCGCGACAAAGTGGATCGCTTATCAGCTTTCATGTTCGAAGATTGTTGAGGTAAGGTAGTAAAAATGTGCGGTCAGGAACGCAGCCCTTTCCCGGTAAAAGCGAAGGGAAGCAGCGACTCGGCCGAGCCCACTATGTGCACGGGGCCTTCCATACCGGACAGGATCAACCGGATCGGTCGTTCAAAACGGATCTCTTGTTCCAGCAGGGCCTGTCGGCACATGCCACAGGGGTAAAGTGGTACTTGGCTGGATTTGTCTTTGGGATGATAGCTGATGGCGAGGGTATCGATGGGATCGTTGGGAAACCGAACGGCGGCATGTCCCAATAATACGCGTTCCGCACAGGAGCCTACCGGATAAGAAGCATTCTCCTGATTGGTGCCGGTCACCAAGGCCCCGGAAACCAACCGAGCGGCGGCTCCGACCCAGAAATTGGAATACGGTGCATATGCCAAGGCCGTTACTTGACGGGCCTCGTGTAGCAGGGAACGATCGGCCTCCGACAAAGCAAGCTCATCTGGCCATTCCTCGTAGGCAAACGAATGTTGATGAATCACTACAACAAGATAGGGATATTATTTCACGAAACGGAACAAGCGGTTCCAACGCGGACCATCCTCCCAGCTAAACCAGATCAGCGAGGCCCTGCCGACGACTCGATCCTCCGGCACGAAGCCCCAAAAACGGGAATCCTGTGAGCCATGTCGGTTGTCTCCCATCATCCAGTAGTAGTCCATTTTGAATGTATAGGAAGACACGGCAGTCCCGTTCAGTAAGAACCGTTCTCCTTGCTTCTCAAAATTGTTTTTCTCATAGACGCGAATGGCGCGCTCGTAGAGCGGATAATTCTCGGCGGTCAACGTTAGGGTAGCTCCTTTTTTAGGGACCCAGATGGGACCGAAATAATCCAAGGTCCACCGATGGGTGGTATCGTAGGGGAAGATGCGATTGGTCCATTGTCTAAGATCGACCGAATCGGGATGCAACACATCGGGTTGGATGAGTTTGACCAGTCCGTTCGCAACCATCTTCTCAACGGAGCGAGCGGGTAAGTTCTGAATATAAAACTGGTCGGGGCGGATCATAAACACATCCTTGACCAGGTCTACTCCATACTCCGATTCCATGATCTCGGGGTCCAGCAGTTGCCCGTTGGTCGTTACCAAATAACTCATCACCGAGTACGGCGGCGGAGTTTGTTTGTCGCCATTGATGAATACGTCACCAGCTCGGATCTCCAGCGTGTCGCCCGCCACCGCAATACACCGCTTGATATAATTATCGGTCTTGTCGACGGGGTGTACTGCCAAGGGAAGGGTATCCGAGTTTGCCAAGATGAATTGACGTCCGGCATCCACATCCCCATTGCCCAGCTCGCGGCACAGCGATTGAAATTCACGAAAGGATTGATAACCGGGTCGGTTGACCACGGTATCGCCGGCTGGAAAATTAAAAACGACCGCGTCTAACCGCTGCACAGGCGAGGCAAACCAGCGGATGTAAGGAACCTGCACCTCCGAGACGTATGATTTCTTACTGGAGCCAAAGGGAAGATAGTTGTGTACGAACGGAACGGACAAGGGTGTGTTGGGGATACGGGGACCGTAGCTGAACTTACTGACGAATAAAAAGTCATTCACCAGCAGGCTTTTCTCCATCGACCCGGAGGGAATGGTATAGGCTTCAAAGACAAAGGTCCGGATCAGAGTCGCGGCAACGATGGCAAAAATGGCTGCATCGTACCATTCGCGCCAACCTTTTTTGACATGCTTCTTGACCCCTTCCGGTCCGATGAACGCGGGCTGCTGCTGAAAGGCCAGCCAAGGAAAATAGACAGGTGCGAGGAGACTGGCCCCGATATGATCCAGTACGGAGAATCGTCCGAATACTTTAGCGAATTCAATATAAATACCCGGCGTAATGAACCAACCAATGACCGGAATGAGTTGCCAAAAGACCCAATGCTTGGGCCGGTCGTTCAGCTCCTGGATCAACCAAGTATTATAGAAAGGGATATACGCTTTCCAGGCGGGGAGTCCGGCTTTCACGAACAACCGAGCCAGGCCGGGTGCCGGCAGCAGCAGCAACAAAAGGCTGATCAGGTAAACGGTCAGAAAATGATTCAGGGGCATCTGTTGAATTTGACTCAAAACTACCGGAAAATCGACCGTCCGGTGCCAGCAGGCTGTTAATATTGAAACTACTTGACCTGATACATCACTTCCTTCACCAGACGAACCGTACGGGATACGTCCGGCAACGCGGCCGCCACCAGGTTCGGGGCGTAATGGAGCGGAGCGTCGGCAGCGGTGATCCGACGAATGGGAGCATCCAGGTAATCAAACCCTTCCTTTTGGATTCGGTAGGTGATCTCGGAGGATATGGAGGCAAATGGCCACTGCTCTTCCACGATCACGAGCCGGTTGGTTTTTTTGACACTCTCGAGGATGGTCATCCAATCAAGAGGACGAATGCTGCGAAGATCGATCACCTCGGCACTGACCCCTTCTTTTTCCAACTCGGCTGCGGCCCCCAGTGCCACTTTCATCATTTTGTTGAAAGAGACGATGGTCACATCTCGTCCGGGTCGCTTGATATCGGCCTTGCCCAATTCGATATAATACTCGTCGGCCGGCACCTCACATTTATCTCCGTACATCTGCTCGCTTTCCATGAACACGACCGGATCTTCTTCGAAACGGATGGCTTGTTTCAACAGGCCTTTGGCATCGTACCCGTTGCTGGGAGATACCACTTTGATACCGGGAATATTCGCATAGAGTGATTCAAAGGCGGTGGAGTGTTGCGCGCCTAACTGTCCGGCCGAGCCATTGGGTCCGCGAAAAACGATGGGACAGGTGATCTGTCCGCCACTCATGGCCAGCATCTTGGAAGCCGTGTTCAAGATTTGATCCAAGGCCAGCACGGCAAAGTTCCAGGTCATGAACTCAACGACCGGACGAAGTCCGTTTTGAGCAGCCCCTACACCGATGGCGGTGAAGCCCAATTCGGCGATGGGGGTATCGATGACGCGTTTGGGACCGAATTCAGCCAACATGCCCTGACTGACTTTGTAGGCGCCATTGTATTCGGCCACCTCCTCTCCCATCAGAAATACGCGCTCATCGCGGCGCATCTCTTCGCTCAATGCTTCACGCAAGGCTTCCCGAAAGGCAATGGATCTGGACATGTTCAGGTTTTTGGGTGCGGCAAAATTACTGTCTGCCGGGGAGAAATCCTAACCAGAACCGGTGTTGGATTCCGCACAAAAGATCTTAGGAAACCACCGCTTCTTCCCCGTAAAGTTGCCCTTTGAATTTCAAGGAAGGCGACGGGATGAAAGGTCCGATGCCCAGCGATTCCCATTTGGCGTCTACCGATCGGATGGTTTCGTCGTTGGCCACGATGATGTTGGGCCAGTCCCGATGAAACCCGTCGAATTCTTTTGTCTTTCGGGTGCCATCCAAACCCAGGCAGGCATCGTAGTGAAATCCATCTTCGGATTCGATGCGCACCAACGACGAATCCCGTTTCGGGTCCATGTTATTACAAAAACGCCAGAGGGCGGTGGAGAGGTCCAGGGGGTCGACCGTGTGCTCGACATAGAGCACCATCTTGATACCCCCAAATTCGGGGCGGGCGGCCAGTTGTTGGTGCAGGGATCGAAAATGACCCGGACGGTCTTTTTTGATGGATACCAGCAGGACCGGTATGTTTTCGGAAATCAATCGATCATTGATGGCGTCGATCTCCGGATACTCGGCCAGCAACGTTTGCCGGGCGTTTTTCCAATTTGCGATGGGCCGTGGCTGATATTCATCTGCTTGCTCTTCGGGGTGCTTCGCGGTGCCATCGATACTCATTTTTCCACCGAACCCCAGTTTGCTGCAGCTGTGATCGAGCACGTCCATGGGTCCGCTCGCAAAGGCCACATCCGTTACCGGGTTCAGGTTTTGGAAAACCGTTTGGGCGAGCGTGGCATAGTCCTGAATACGGGTGTTTTGATCGGCCAGTACCAAGATCTTGTTGAACATCATCTGTCCGGCTCCCCACATCGCGTTCATGACCTTTTGGGCCTGCCCGGCATAATCTTTTTGGATCTGCGTGATCACCAGGTTGTGAAAGACCCCTTCCACGGGCATATCCATATCGAGGATCTCGGGCACCATGGTCATTTTGATGGGTGCCAGGAAAATCCGTTCGGTGGCTTTGCCCAACCAGGCATCTTCCTGTGGCGGGATGCCGACGATGGTCGCCGGATACACGGCGTTTTTTCGATGCGTGATCGCCGTCACATGAAAGCGCGGATACCAGTCCGGCAACGAATAATAACCGGTATGATCGCCGAAGGGACCTTCCCAGATCAGCGCTTCGTTCGGATCCACATATCCCTCTAAAATGAAATCGGCATCGGCGGGCACCTCGATCTCCGGCTGGGTGATACAGCGAACCAGTTCCACTTTTTTCTTTCGAAGAAAACCCGCGAGCATGTATTCATCTACATTTTCCGGCAGCGGCGCGGTGGCCGAGTAGGCATAGACCGGATCCCCGCCCAGGGCCACGGCTACCGGCATACGTTTGTTGAGTTTTTTGTATTCGGAAAAATGTTTGGCACTGACTTTGTGCTTGTGCCAATGCATGCCCGTGAGGGTGGGACCAAATATTTGCATCCGATACATACCCACGTTGCGCGATTGGGTCAGCGGATCTTTGGTATGAATGACCGGCAGGGTCACAAAAGGCCCGCCGTCTTTTGGCCAACAGGTAATGACCGGTATTCGAGAGAGGTCGGGATCGAGGTGAATCACTTCTTGGCAGATACCTTTTCCGGAACGAACCTTAGGCATCCAACTGGCAAACGCACCCAACGTTGGGATCAGTTTCAATTTGTCGAGGATCGACTCTTTGGGAGAGGATAATAACTTGAACAATCCTTCGATCTCGCGAGCCACATCATCAAGGTGGTCAACGCCCAAGGCCATGCACATTCTGTGCTCGCTGCCGTAGGCATTCATCAAGACGCGAAAATCGGTACCGGTGTTCTCGAAGAGCAGGGCCTTGCCGCCACCTCCGGATTTGCTCACGCGGTCGGTGATCTCGGCGATCTCCCACTTGGGATCGACAAAGGTCTTGATGCGCACGAGCTCGCCAGCGCGCTCGAGGGCTTGTATGAATTGGTGTTGGTCGCTCCAGGCCATTTTCTTCGGTTTGCAAAAGTACAACAGCGGGCGGTCACAAAGGTTGTGCTAGGAGAAAAGCGCGCATTGAATGCCCAAACCCGGACCGGACGGAATCGTGATCCGTCCCTGATCGTAGGAAATACCGGTGGCGATGTCTTCGGCCAGGAGCAGGGGACCATCCATATCCACCTCATCGATGAAGGGCGTCAGGTGTGCGATGGCGGCCGATCCCAACGTCGATTCGTTCATGGATCCCACCATGACCTTCAAACCCAGTTCCTTGGCCTGCTTGATCATGCGTCGAGCGGGCGTGAGGCCGCTGCATTTGGTCAGCTTAATATTGATCCCGTGAAAAAAAGAAGCACATTTTTCAACATCGCGCTCAAACACACAGGATTCATCGGCATACAGCGGTATGGGGGAGATCTCTTTGAGCGTCTTCATACCTGCCCAATCCTCTTTGGCCAAGGGTTGTTCGATCAGTTCAATATTCATTTCTTGCAGGGCGGGTAACAGCGCCAGGGCCTGCTCGAGGGTCCATCCCGCATTGGCATCGATGCGAAGTCTTGCGTCGGTTTCGGCACGCAAGGCCCGCAGCATGGGCAGGTCATCGGGGGTGCCCACTTTGATCTTATAGATGGGCCAAGGTTTTTCCTTCATCTTCTCGATCATGCGCGGGATAGTATCGATGCCGATGGTGTAATCTGTCAGTGGAGCGCGAGCGGGATCACCCTTCCACCATTGATAAAGGGGTCTGCCGAGCATTTTTCCATATAGGTCCCATCCGGCCATATCGAGTGCCGATACCAGGAAGGGATCTTGTGGCAACAGATGATGCAAATAGTGCCAATAACGTTCCGGGTCGGTGAAGGCAAATCGTTCTACCCCTAATTTTTTTTGCTCCAGGCGTTCGATCATCTGGTCGACGGTGACGTGGTAATACGCAATGGCCGGGGCTTCACCGTACCCTGTGTATCCGCGGTGTTCGAGTTGAACCACCAGGGCGGGTTGATGCGTTTTGGTCCCCTTTGAAATAGTGAAAGGATGAACAAAGGGCAATGCAATGGATCGGTAGCGTACCTGCATACGCGCAAGTTAGGGGAGTTGGGACGACAAGCGACCTGAGGCTTCGACCGTTTCCCGGAATGCTCCGTTGAAGGTTGCTTCCTCTACCAGCTGCTCCAACGGGAGATGCATTCGATACTGCCAGTACTGGTTGGGGTTGGCCGGATCGTTGATGCGTTCATCCTGGGGCAATTGCCGGCGTAATTTTTCGGAACATCCCAGCAGGTCTTGCACCTGAAAGATGCACCACATCGCCGGTGATTGCAAGTGTTGTTCGAGGATGGCACGGTTTACCCAGGCTTCGCAAAACTGCGGCGGTTCTCCCCATTGATTGAGCTCCTGTTGGTAGAAATCGCGGGTCCGATGGGCATCCTCTTCCCACCAGGCCCGCAGGGTACTCATGTCGTGGGTAGAGGGGGTTACGACCGACAAATAGGGTGCATCTTGCGGATGAGAAAATCGTCGTTTGGGGTCTTTGGGCATGCGTTGGATCTCCAGACTTAGAATACCCAATTGTTGCATCACATCGGGCACGCAATGGGGCACCATGCCGAGGTCTTCGCCACACACCAGCATATTGGTCGCGGATTTCAGTGTGGGAAGCTTGTGCATGGCTTCGCGGAACCAAAAATCATCCTGACGTTTATAGAAGTAATCGATGTACAGATCGTAGAGCACTTGTTGGATCTCGGGGGGCAGACAGGTGTACGAATAGGTTTTGTCCATCGAGATGCGAAAATGATATCCGGGCTCCATGCCCTCCTCTTCCAGCAAGATCACATTGGCCACCAAGGCGTATAACTTCTCGCGGGTGCCGGGCGACCATTGATCATGCTGTTGAAAGTAGCGCTCGATCTGTCGCTGTGTAGCAAAAGCAGGTCGAAGGGCGTAAGTGCCTACAGTAGCCGGCTCCAGAAAAAAATCACGGACGGTCGCTGCCTCGCTCCCGAAAAGCTGTTGAAGATAAGTGTCGGTGATATAGGGTTTGGTGTATCGATCGGCATGAAAGGGAATGCCGCGTTGAGTAAAGTCGTGGGGGCGAACAGGAATCGCAGGAACGAATCGCCCGAGCAGTCCCTCTACCGCGTGCGTGGGAATACTCCAGATGCGGAAAAATCCCAGGATATGATCGATGCGAAAGGCATCGAAGTACAAGTCCATTTGCTGAAATCGTTGCCGCCACCAAGTGAACCCGTCGGCTTGCATGCGTTTCCAGTTGTAGGTCGGGAATCCCCAGTTTTGTCCGATGGCCGTGAAATCATCCGGCGGGGCACCGGCTTGCCAGTTCATGTGATACAGCCCCGGCGCCACCCACGCATCGCAGCCGTGTCGGTTCACCCCAATGGGAATATCCCCTTTCAGAATGATGCCTTGGCGGTGCAGGTATTGTACGGCCTGCTTGAGTTGCAGGTGAAGCTGGTATTGAACAAAGCCATAGAAGGCGATCGCTTTAGCCGATTTGGTGCCGGCCTTGAGCAGGGTTTTGACCGCCTCCGCTTCATACTGGTTGTGCTCGGGCCATTCGGAGAAATCGGCTGTTTGATATTGATCGCGCAGATAGGAGAAGACGCAGTAGGGCTTCAGCCAATGTTGTTGGTCTTTCCAATAGGACTTGTACCCGCTGGAGGCCAGACAGGATTTTCCCATGCGTGCGTACAGCTCGCGCAGGATGGTCCATTTGGCCAGCATCACGGCCTCGTAATCGACCACCGGATTTTGATTCAGCTCAAGGCGTTGGGGTTCCCAAGCCGCCAGTATGTCTGCATGCTCCTCGCCAGCGATGGCCGCGAGCGACAGGTAAATAGGATGCAAGGCAAAGGCAGAGATACCGGCGTAGGGATACGAATCTTTCCAGTTGTGAAAGGCCGTGGTATCGTTGACCGGTAATATTTGGATCAGGTGCAATCCGAGCGCCTTCGTCCAATCGGCCAACAGTGGCAGATCAGCGAACTCCCCTACCCCGAAACTTTTTTCGGTCCGGATACTGAACACGGGGATGGAGAGTCCGGCGCCCCGCCAAGTGTTATTGGGCAGACGTACAAATCCATCGTGAACATAGGTAGCATTGGATGCATCGAAGAGTGGTGCGGGCAGGATTCGGTCCGCCCCTTCCTCATACCGAACCCAGGTATTTTTTTGATCGTCCCACACACCGTACTTATATCGAATGGGGGCAGGCTCCGAGGACAGATCTAGGTCGGCTTGCCACCAGGTACCGCGCCAGTGCATCGGCCGGGCATCGGTTTCCTTCCAGTGGCCCAGGGCTTGACCGGAACCGATCAGACGCAAGGAGTATCCGGCCGGCAACAAGGGGGCCTTTACCCGAAAACAAGTCAACGACTCTTGACCTTGTTTTTTTTCTTCGGCAATTGGTCTTTGCGGTAGCAGAATGTTTCGGAAGGGTCCGGATTGGAAGGTCTGTTCAAATTCACCGGCATGGCTCCAGGTATCGATGGTTTGCAGGAGGTGGTTTTCGGGTAAGAGGGGTAGTTCCCGGTCCGTTCCCCACTCCTCGATGATCCGACCATCCGCCTCTTGGAGTAAATACTGATAGCGGAGCAGCACGGGCTTGGTGGAGGAAGGAAGAGAAATTTCGGCCGACCAAAACTGATCATTCAGGTATTGCAGGGGAACGGCGGCTTGTGGATCCATGTTGCCCAAGGAAGGATGATTGCCCATCACCCATAACTTCTGGCCATATCGGGTTGCAAAACGAAGATGAAAATGTAGGGTCATGGCAAGCGGACAAATCGGTCTAATGTGTGTAATGCACACATTGGGCGAAAATAGGGTTTTTCAGCACAGAAATTCCAGTAGGCCCGCCAGCTTCTTTTCAAAAAAAATCCAGGAACTCTTATTTTTGTAAAAATTCAATACATGCAACAGACCAAAAATGCGCGCGGAATCTGGTGGCTGGTTTTTTTTGTCTCGACGGCCGCTTTAGCACTAGCCGTTTACACGCACTGGGAATGGTTGACCTTGATCCTTCCGTTTCAGACGACTGCTTTCGTGAAGGCCATGGACATCATGTAAGGCATCCGGTCCAGCATTGGAATAAAATACAAAAGCCCCCAGATGGGGGCTTTTGTATGCGGTATCGGTTATTGGTCTGAAACTACTTGACCGATTGCACCAACCCTTTGAAGGTCTCGGGGTGGTTCATGGCCAGGTCCGCCAACACTTTGCGGTCCAGTTCAATTCCTTTCTGCTGAAGTTTGTTGATGAATACGGAGTAGGTCAGTCCCTCCTCGCGCACGGCGGCGTTGATACGGGCGATCCACAGTCCGCGGTATTCACGTTTTTTAAGTTTCCGACCTACGAACATATAGGTCATACCTTTCTCGACTACGTTTTTGGCAACGGTGAGAACGTTTTTGCGCTTGCCATAGTAACCTTTGGCTTGCTTGAGTATTTTTTTACGGCGTGCTTTGGAAGCAACGGCATTTTTTGAGCGTGGCATGAGATGTTAGTTTAAAGTTCAGGGTTCAGGTTCAGCGATCATTATTTCAGGCGCAGGAGGCGTTTGACGAAATCCACGTGCGAAGCCGAAACGGTTCCGTCCTTACGCATGTTCCGCTTGCGCTTTTTGGATTTTTTCGTCAGGATGTGACGCTTGAAACTTTTCTGATGCTGGATCTTCCCGGTGCCGGTCACTTTAAAGCGCTTCTTGGCACTCGAATTGGTTTTTACCTTGGGCATGGTACCCTTATTTTGAATTTCGTCCTTGAGGCATTCCCCACCGGGGGACCTTTTTCGAACCTCTTCAGACAATAGGCTTTGCAGCCGATCCCACTTGCGCGGGGGTGCAAAGATAGGACTGTTTTGAGTAGCCACCAATAAAAAAAGGGCCTCCGAAGAGGCCCTATAATGAATTGCTTATGAATTACTTGCGTGGGTTGAGCGCCAGGTCGATGCGATCGGCCAAATCTTTCCAGTGGTAGCGGGTCATCGGATCCGGAACTACTGTGGTTGCGGCGAGCAACTCGGTGCGTAAAGCAGCAAGATGTGCTTTGACTACGCTTTTCAGGTCAGATTTATCAGTCGATGGCCCAGTGGAGACCTGGATGGCAAAACCGCCTGCGGCTCCAGCGGAGGCAACGGCTCCGCCATCGATCAGTCGGGTCAGTGCCAGCACATAGGATTTCTGAAGGTTGCGTCGGTAGATCTCGGTGGATTGACGCGTGGTCACCTCCGAACAGATACCGGACTTCAGATCGCCCAGCAGGTCGGTAATCCGATAGGCCTTGGTACCGATCGTGGCTTCGGCATCGATGAGTTTGCCCAGGTTGCGGGCACTCAGCATGCGATTCAAGATATTATCCTGAACGCCTCCGATGACGGTTAGTCCGCTTTGTCCGGTTCGCATGAACACCTCTTCGCTGATCAACCATTTGGGGGTGGTGAACAGATGCTTGTTCAGGTAGCTGACCGCTTCTTTTTGTTTAGCCTTGGATACGATCTCATAGATGGGACCTTCCTGCTCTACGGTCTTGGGTGTTTCCATGATACCGCCGACATATTTGGCTACGTGTCCGTTGTAGCGATTGAACTGACCAACCACTTCCCCGTAGATAGTACGGAGGCCCTCATAGCCCTCATTGGCTTCGCGGGTCCATTTCATCAGGTTGGGAACTATCCGCTTCAGGTTTTCAGTTCCATATAAACTTCCTTTCATGGCATCGTCTCCCACTTGTTCACTTTGGGAACGGGGATCGTCGGGGTTGGTTTCGGTTCCGAACCAGAGACGCTTGTTCTTCAGGCTTTCGATGACCCATTGATTGAGGAACGACTTTTCTGCGTCCTCATTCGAGAATTGATAGAAACGACGATATCCCCAATTGATGGCCCAATGATCATAGTCGCCGATGCGGGGGAAGAGTCCGATCTCGGAGATGTTATCACCGGGTTGCGCCACATAGTTGAATCGGGCGTAATCCATGATGGAGGGCGTATGACCGTTCTTCTCGACCCAGGCTTTGTTGCGCAGGCTGTCGACCGGCACCGTAGAGCTGGATCCGTGGTTGTGGCGAAGGCCGAGGGTGTGACCAACTTCGTGGGAGGAAACGAAGCGGATGAGTTGTCCCATCAACGCATCGTCAAAGGTCATCTGATTGGCGCGGGGGTCGAGTGGTCCGCACTGGATCATATACCAATTGCGCAACAGTTCCATCACGTTGTGATACCAGTTGATATGGCTTTCCATGATCTCGCCGCTGCGAGGGTCGGAGATACTGGGTCCGCTCGCATTGGGAATATCGGAAGGTTTGTATACGACGGCGGAATTGCGGGCATCGTCGAGGCTCCAGGTACTGTCCTCTTCCTTGGTGGGTGCCCGCTTGGCCATAACGGCATTTTTAAAACCTGCTTTTTCGAAGGCCCCTTTCCAGTCGTCCACCCCTTGCATCAGGTATGGCACCCATTTTTCAGGTGTGGCCGGGTCGATATAGAAAACGATGGGCTTCTGGGGTTCTACGAGTTCACCGCGCTTGTATTTTTCCAAGTCTTCTTCTTTGGGCTCTAACCGCCAACGCTTGATGAGGCTAACATCCTTCACGCCTTGGGGATTGGCGTCGTAGTCGGTGTACCCGACGGCAAAATATCCGACACGGGGATCGAAGTAACGGGGTTGCATGGGCTTCTTGGGCAACAGTACCAGAGAGCTGTTCAACTCCATGGTCATATTACCGCCACCGGCCGGCGGGGCAAACCCACCGGGGGTGGAAGGGGTGGCACCACGGGTGTATGTTTTGACCACCCGGATCTCGACGTTGATGGGGAAAGCGCGAACGTGTACGATGTAAGATTTATCGGACTGTGGCGAGCCGAAACGCAGACTTGATTTCAGGGAAGAGTTAAAGTACAGCACATCGTTGTCGCCGGAAATATAATCTGTCATCTCGATGACCACGCCGGTAGAGTCTTTGCCGAGCGCCTTGATGTCGAAGGCTGCGGAGATAGGCTGGATGTTGGAGTTGGTTACGCTTTTGAACATGGGTGAGGCCGAATCCTTTGCATATTCTCCGAAGGAGATGGTGCGCAGGAAGACCTTGTTGTTCGGACCTTTTTCAAAACGGATCACATTCTGTCCGATCTGATCACCGGCATAGCCGAAGAATCCGCCGCTGCGCAAATCGGCCGGCGCTTTGGAGATCCGATTGACGACCAGGATCTCCCGGCCGATCAGGCTGTCGGGGATCTCGAAGAAGTATTTATCCTCTACCTTATGTGTCCAGAACATACCCTTCTGTGTCTGGGCCTTGGCCGTGATCACCTCTTTGTATGGTTTCGGACCATTCAGTGCGGATGGTGGTTTCTTGGTGGTATCGGCTTTGGGGGCACCGGCTGCCACCGGAGGAGGCGCCGGGGTGTTTGAACGCTGTGCCAGCACCATAGAAGAGGTACCCAGCAGCACCAGCACCGATAGCAATGAAGTGGAACTGCGCATGGTTTTTGTTTAAGAGGTTTTATGGACAAAAAAGGTGCCTCCTATTCGGACGCACCCCGTTATATCGATTGTGGATCAGGCTTTCTTTTTCCCTTTCGGGGCGAACATGGCCAGCATCCGTCTGCCTTCCATTTTGGGCATATTCTCGAGTACTCCGGCCTCTGCCAACCGCTCGGCAAATTTCAGCAGCAACAACTGACCGCGGTCCTGGAACTGTATCGCCCTTCCCTTGAATTGAACATAGGCTTTCACCTTGTTGCCTTCCTTGAGAAATTCGACGGCGTGCTTGGCTTTGAAGTCGAAATCGTGATCGTCGGTATTGGGCGTAAAACGGATCTCTTTTACCTCGGAGGCCTTGCTCTTGGCCTTCATTTCCTTTTCCTTCTTTTTCTTGTCGTAGAGGAATTTGTTGTAGTCGATGATCTTGCAGACAGGCGGATCGACGTTGGGGGAGATCTCCACCAGATCAAGTCCTTGTTCCTGCGACAAACGGATCGCATCCTGAATGGGATAGATCCCAACGGTCACGTTCTCGCCGACGAGACGTACTTGAGGGGAACGAATAAAATGATTGATGCGATGCTCCGCTTCTTTTCGGGGAAGAAATCTTCCTCTAAATCCACCACCGGGGCGAGGTCCGCCACCGGAAGGTCTGTTGAACCCGCCACCGGGTCGTTTGGGTACTGCCATTCGTCTTGTTTAGTTGATCATTCGCCCCTTTTGTGGGGATGCACGAAATTAGCCATTTATTCGAGTCTTCTTTCGAGAATTTCAGCGACCAACGCAGCCTGAAATTCCGCAACCGGTTGAGCGCCCATATCCCCTTTCCCCTGCCGACGCACGGAAACCTTACCCTCGGCCTGCTCCTTCTCCCCCACGACCAGCATGTACGGCACTTTCCCGAGTTCCGTATCCCGGATCTTTTTCCCGATTTTTTCATTTCGGGCATCGATCTCCGCCCGTACCCCCGATCGCATCAGGGACTTGCGGACCGACTCGGCATACTCCATGAACTTATCGCTGATGGGGAGCACTTTCACCTGTACCGGTGCCAGCCAGGTGGGGAATTTCCCGGCAAAATGCTCCAGCAAGAACCCGATGAATCGTTCGTGGGTACCCAGGGGGGCCCGGTGGATGATCAGCGGGGATTCGGGTTGATTTTGCGCATTGGTGAATGTGAGCTTGAACTTCAGGGCCGAGTTGAAATCGACCTGATTGGTGGCCAGCGTAAATTCCCGTCCGATGGCACTCCAGATCTGCACATCGATCTTGGGTCCGTAGAAAGCAGCCTCATCCTGCACTTCCACAAAGGGCGTTCCGGTGTCTTGCAACACTTTGCGCACCATGGTTTCCGTCTCCTGCCACAAGGCCGGTTCGTTGACGTATTTCTGTCCCAGTTTAGCGGGATCGTGCAAGCTCAGACGCATCACGTACTTGTCGACTCCGAAAATGCGGAAGTACTTCAAGTACATTTCGTTGACGGCCCTGAACTCATCAAAAAATTGTTCGCGGTTACAATAGATGTGGGCGTCGTTCATGTGCAGGCACCGCACCCGCATCAAACCAAACAATTCACCGCTCTGCTCGTACCGATAGCAAGTACCATATTCGGCGAGGCGGTACGGGAGATCTTTGTAACTCTTCGGTTCGGCATGGAAGACCTTGTGATGGTGGGGGCAATTCATCGCCCGCAGGTAATACTTCTCTCCATCCATTTCCATGGGAGGAAACATACTGTCGGCATAATACGGCAAGTGGCCGCTGGTCAGGTACATGCTTTCCTTGGCGATGTGGGGCGTTACCACGCGCTTGTATCCCGCGTCCAATTCGGTCTCTTTGGCCAGTTTCTCGAGTTCCTCGATCACAATGCCTCCATTGGGAAGCCAAAGGGGCAGACCGGGACCCACATCTTCATCCATGGTGAAAATGCCCAACTCCTTGCCCAGTTTACGATGATCTCTTTTTTTGGCCTCCTCCAACATCAACAGATGCTCATCCAATTCTTTTTGTGCCGGGAAACTCACCCCGTATACCCGGGTAAGCATCTTGTTCTTCTCATTTCCTTTCCAATAGGCACCGGCGATATTGGTCAGCTTCATGGCTTTGATCAGTCCCGTGTGCGGAATGTGTGGTCCCCGACAAAGATCCGTGAACTGACCCTGCGTGTAAAACGTGATCGAACCGTCTGACAGGTTGCTGAGCAGGTCGAGTTTATAGGGATCCCCTTTCTCCGTGAAATAGGCGACGGCCTCCGGCTTGGAGATCTCTTTTCGCACATAGGCAGCGGAGGTCTTGGCCAATTCTTGTATCTTTTTTTCCAACGCGAGCAGATCTTCCTCCGTCATTTTCCGATCGCCCAGGTCCATGTCGTAGTAAAAACCTTGATCGACGGCGGGACCAACCCAAAATTGCACCCCCGGAAAAAGAGATTCCACGGCCTCTGCCATCAAGTGTGCGGAAGAATGCCAGAAGGTAGCTTTCCCCTCGGCATCTTGCCAGGTCAGCAATTGCAACTGGGCATCGCCATCCAGTGCCCGGGTTGCATCCCGCACCTCGCCGTTTACCTTGGCGGCCAATACTTTTTTGGCCAATCCCTCGGAGATGGACTTGGCAATTTCCAGCGGTGTAGTACCGGCTTCGTACGATCGGACGGCGCCGTCCGGAAAGGTTATTTGAATCATGGGTGTTTGAACGTACAGTAAGAGGACAAAGCTAACGATTTTTCGCCCTCGGGTGCTGATCCGTGTACCCGGCGCAGCTCCGTGGGATCCGATCGATTTTTAACAAATGATTGCCGGGTCTGCTCGCAGCGAGAACCTGTGATTTATATAGTTTTGGCCTCATGTTTGATCCCCGTCATCGTTTCCTGTTGTTGATCGTGGGCCTGTCGATCGGTGGCGTTTCCATTGCGCAAAACCTGACCGGTATCTGGCGCGGCTATTTCATCACGGATCAATTTGAGCAATACAAATTCGAGATACAGATCGAACAGAATGGCCCCACCGTTCAGGGGGTCTCCTACTCCTATCTCAACAAGATCTTTTACGGCAAGGCCGCCCTCAAAGGAAACTACGATGCGGCTGGTAAAAGGGTCCGACTCCAGGAAACCAATACGATCGAGCTCAAGATGAGCGATGATTCACATTCCTGTATCATGGATTGCAACCTCAGCCTGGTTCATTCGGGCCGGGAGGATTTTTTAGAAGGAAACTATACCAGTCAGTTTGAAAAAAGTGCCCCCGGCATCCGAAAGGGCGCCGATTGTGGTGATGGCAAAGTATACCTGCGTCGGGTCACCGAATCGGATTTCTACCTGGAACCCTTCCTAAAAAGTCAGGCCCGCAATTATAAAACCATTTACGACAACCAGGCACCCACCGATCGCAATAAGATCGCCGGCACCCCTGTCAAAAAAATGAACCCGGAAACAAGATCGGGCATTTCGGAGGGGCCGGGACCCGGAACCAATCTGGTTCGATCCAATTTTTCTGGCACCCCTGCCACCAATCAAGAGACCATCCCCAACCGTGCGGAGGAACCCACTCCTTCCGTTTTAACGGAGCGGAAAAATGAACTGAACCGAGAACTGACGGTCAAGAACCGGACGATTCGGATCCGCTTGTATGATAACGGGGAGATCGACGGCGATACCATCAGCGTATACGTCGGAAAAAGATTAGCCCTCTCCCAAAAAAGACTCACGGCTACCCCGCTGGAGATCATCTTTGAGATCCCCGCCGGCAGTACGGAGCAAGAAGTGACGATGGTGGCGGAAAACCTCGGCACCATCCCACCCAACACCTCGCTGATGATCGTGGAATCCGGGCAAGAGCGTTTTGAGGTACGAATCACCTCTACCGAGCAAAAAAATGCCGTCGTTCGTTTTCGGTATAACTCCCAGTAAGGCCTTTCGGTCCGTACCTTTAGGCCGTGCGACTCCTACTCTTCTTAAGTTTCTGGATCCTGCTGGCCCTTTCGGGGCAAACCCAAGAAATATCCGGATTTTGGCGGGGCAAACTGATCACCGGGCCAGGTGGCTGCTTTCCGGTCTATCAGACGGAGTTGCAACTGAACTGCGTGGGAGATGAGATCCGAGGAAAGGCCTACCATTTTTCCGACTCCTCGAATTATATCAGCAACGACATCGTGGGCGTTTGGGATTCCGTCAAACGCATCGCCTTGCTTCGTGAAACGGGCATCGTCACCTTCCGTCTCAAAGAAGAATGTGTTCCATGCTTGAAAAATTATGAGTTCACACTGTCCGCCGGCACCTCCGAGAACCTGAAGGAGCTGCAGTTGAGAGGAAAATGGTCGACCCCCTCCGGACGAGCCATTGACGGAAGAACCCCCTGTGCCCCCGGTTCCATTTTACTGACACGATTTGAGAAGTCGGTCTTTCCCGCCTCCCCAACAGCCAAACCAACGCCTCCCAAAAAGATCGATCAACTGGTGCAGGAGATTCGGCTCGATAGCGGAGAGGTTCAACTGGCCTTTTATGATAATGGACAGATCGATGGTGACACCATTTCCGTCTACATCAATAAAAAACCATTGATCGTACATCAACTACTGCGGGCAGAGCCAATCATCCTGAAGCTCTGGATCGACTCCAAACAGCCTGTCCGAGAAATCGTCATGGTGGGAGAAAACATGGGGCAAATTCCACCCAACACGGCCCTGATGATCGTAACGACCCGCCAAGAGCGTCATCAGGTTTACCTCACCGCCGACGAGAAGAAGAACGCCTTGGTTCGGCTCATCTATGAGCGAGGGAACATCCAGAAAAATTAAAGGAGGATCTAGAACTTGAAATTCCAGGTAACCGACGGCAGGATCGGAAACAGGGAAACTTGCCGAGCTTCTACCTGCAGGTCGCCGTTGGATACCTGACCCGTCTGATCGAAATACAAAAAATACGGGTTTTGTCGGCTGTACAGGTTGTAAATACTGAATACCCAGGATTGTCCGCCTTTTCTTCCAGGCTTCCCCTTCGGGGTATACGTTGCCGACACATCCATTCGATGATAAGCCTGCATGCGGTACTGGTTCAACCGGCTGTACTCTTGCGTCAGCACGCCATTGATAAAATAAAAACGCTCGGGCAACGTGATCGCATTGCCTGTTCCGTAAACAAATACGGCGCCGAATTTCCACTTTCGATTCAACTCCCAATTACCGACCACGGAAACATCGTGTCGACGATCGTAGCGCGCCGAATACACTTCTCCGTCGTTCAGGTCCGGGAACCGCCGCTTGGTCCACGACAAGGTATAACCCACCCAGCCGGTCAGCCGGCCCTTTACTTTGTTGATCAACCACTCGCTTCCATAACTCCAGCCCTTTCCGAAAACGAATTCCTCTTCCGGATCGGTCAATCCCGGCGTATACCCCTCCTTGTACTCGATCTGATTTTGCATGTCCTTATAATAAACCTCCCACGACGTTTCGATCGTATTGTCCGAAAAATTACGGAAGTAACCCATCGCGAACAACCAACTCTCTTGAGGCCGTACGGCGTAGGTGCTGGGCACCCAGAGATCGGTAGGAAGTGTGCTGCCGGCATTGGTCACCAAGTGGATGTATTGATAATTTCGAGTGATGGCTGCCTTGAACGAGCTGTTGTCGCTCCAGCCATAACGGATGGTTAGCCGAGGTTCCAATCCGCTATACGATTGAATGGCTCGGGCCCGGCCATAGACCGTGCTGTCGATCTTGTTGCCGTTGACATCGCGCACGTAGCGGGTAAAGGGTCCCATTTGCGTGAACCGGCTCAACCGGATGCCGTAATTGATCTTCCAGCGCTCGCCGATCGACCAATCGTCTTGCAGATACAAAGCCGACTCCAACGCGTATTTTGCCAAGGCATTGTTGGGCTGAAAGACAATGCTGTCTTGTTTACCACTCACGACGTTGGGCACGAACGTATGATGGGTCAGGGCCATACCCATTTTCACTTTGTGGTTGGGACTGGGATAATAATCCAGGTCGGATTTCCAGCCGATGTCGCGGATACCGGAGGATAGTCCCACCTCAAAATTCTCCTGCCGGGCCGTAAAATCGAATTGATAATCGTTGAACACGAGGGTGGTGTTGGTGAAGGCCCGGGGACCAAACACGTGATTCCACCGCAGCGTACCGGTGGCATTTCCCCACGGAACCCGCGTCGAGAAGGATCGCTTGGAGTTATTGAAATTGAAAACATCCCGCCCGAAATATCCGCTCAGGAACAAGCGGTCCTTATCTGAAAACCGGTAGTTCATCTTGGCATTCAGATCATAGAAATAATATCCTGAACCATAGAACCCGCTGCTTTTTTTGATAAACGGGGTGACCAACGCATCGATGTACGTGCGACGAGCCGATACGATAAAGGAGGATTTATCTTTTTGGATCGGCCCCTGTACCGAAAAACGGCTGGCGATCAACCCGATGCCTCCCTCGCCCTGAAAACGATTCATATTGCCTTCTTTCATGGCCACGTCCAATACAGAAGAGAGCCGTCCGCCATATTGCGCCGGCATGCCGCCCTTGATCAAGGAAACATTCTTGATGGCATCTCCGTTGAATACGGAGAAAAACCCAAACAGGTGACCGGTATTGTACACCGTGGCATCATCCAACAGGATCAGATTTTGATCCGGCCCTCCACCCCGAACATAAAACCCGGCGTTCCCTTCCCCTGCACTTTGAACCCCGGGCAATAATTGAATGGCTTTGAGGATATCAACCTCCCCCAGGAATGCCGGGATGGTCCTGATCTGATTCATCGACAGATCCACCTTGCCCATCTGGGCATTTTTCACATTGCCATCTTTTTTCTTATTAAAAACCACTACTTCCTGCAAAGCAGCGGATCGGGGTGTAAGCGATACCGTGAAGGTTTGGGAGGCAGTGAGTTGAATGCGACGCGTGAAACTCTCATAAGAGACGTGGGAAAAAACCACTTCATAATCCCCCGGCGGAAGCGTGACGGAAAAAAATCCATACGAGTTGGTGAGCAGATTCCGGCTGGACCCTCCCACGGTCACGGTAGCCCCAATGACACTCTCGCCGGTCAGGCTATCCCGCACATACCCGTTGAACGTAAACTTGTCTTGAGCGAACAAGGATCCCGAAAAGACCCCCCCCATCAATAAAAAAATGCGAAACACGGGGCAAAGCTAGACGGATCCAACGACATCCACGACGCCACGCCAAGAGAATGTGTTAATTTTGCCGCCCATGTTAGCCGGCTTTCAGAACCTCACCTTTGAATTTGGTGCCCGCACCATCGTTTCGGATGCCACCTGGCACATCCAGCCGGGCGAACGGATCGGACTGATCGGCTATAACGGAACCGGTAAATCGACCTTGTTGAAGGTGCTGACGGGTGAATATAGTCCCAGCGCCGGCTCCGTAGAGCGTAGTCGCGGTACCTCCATCGGGTACTTGCATCAGGACCTGCTCAGCTTCGATACCCACGACTCCATTCTGGGCGTTGCCCTCAGCGCCTTCCAAGAGATCCATGACCTGGAAGCCGAGATCGAGGCCTTAGGTAAGGAATTGGAGCGGACCGGCGACGAAAAAACCCTGATCGCTTATACCGATAAATTACAAGAACTAGAAATCAAAGGGGGCTATAATATCCAACACCGGACCGAGGAGGTGTTACAGGGACTGGGATTTCCCCCGGCCGACCTGCATCGACCCTATGCCGAATTTAGCGGCGGCTGGCGCATGCGGGTACTGCTGGCCAAAATGATCCTTCAAAAACCTGACCTGCTGCTGC
>SXXL01000020.1 GCA_005789565.1 Bacteroidota bacterium
CCACCTTTTCGGTTGGCAGGGCCGCAAAAATACAAAAGAAAATCGGACTTCCCCGAACCCCTAACATCTTCACACCCAACCCTTTCCCTAACTCCTCAAACTCTCAAACTCTTCAAACTCCATATCCCCTCATCTTCTCATCCCCTCATCTCTCCTCACCAAGTATCTGGAAGTAATCGCCGACATCGCCACCCCAAACCCCACCCCGGCAATAATAAACACCTGGGCAATGCCGCTTTCGGCACCAAAAGAAAGCTTGAGCAAAATGGTGGAGATCACGAAACTGGAATTGCGGATGATCACCGGGAAGTCATCGGTGTAGAATAGGGAGAATAATAATATGAGCACGTCACCAAGGATCAGTAAGGTGAAGAAATGATCGAAGAAGATCGCGTTCACGTTGGGGGTGGTTACCCAATCGCCGCCCGCCCGCAGCCCGTAAAGCCAATCCCCCAAACTATAAATGCCCAACCCCAGCGCGGCAAAGAACAGGATGGCGGATAAGCTCTTTTTCGAGGCAATGAAACGCCGCATCTTGGGGTCCTGGTTAGACTGCTCCGGCATACCAATCCCGCTCATCGACTGCCTTCCACTCACCCGGTAAAAGGCCAGGATCAAGGTGAACAACACCATCACCGCCCCCAAGTCATACCACAACTCCAGATTATTGACACTGAATAAATTACCACCCGATAGATCCAAATGCGTCATGTCCTTAAAAACCCCCCGGATCAAGATCAATACAATGATCTCATACTGCTTACCCACATAAATCGTAGTGGAATGCTGCAGATAATACAGCAATAAATAGGCCTCGTACACCAGTAAAAATGAAAAAGGCGTATAAATGGCATTGATAGGATTACTCAACAACCCCGCCGGCTCCAACCCTAACCAATAATGATACACGGCGTATAAAGCCAGGTGAACCAAAAAACTCCCAATGGCCAAGAACAACGTATACCGCCCCAACCGCGCCCGTAACGCCGGCGTGAAAAATAAATCAGCCGTCAATCGATTAGCCACAAACACTGGTTTTGTACCAGTAAGGTATAACTAATAACCCAAACCCCAAACTCCAAACTAACTCTGAACGCTGAACTCCGAACGCTGAACTCCGAACGCTGAACTCCCTACCAGTTCCTCGATTGCTCCTCATTCACCCGCTCCGGCACCTCCGCCTCCCGTTCTCTCCAGTCCCGATCGTAGGAAACAAACCAGGAGATCCAGATACTTCTGCTCACCCGCATCAGCCAAGGCTGCAGCATCAATAAAAGCACCGCATTGCTCACCAGCCAGTACAAAAAGCGATTGTCCCTCAGCCCAAACCCGATCAATACCCACCAGGCCACCAAGGTCGATACACTCAGGGCGATCGTCAACGCATAACTCACGTAGCCCGTGCCATAATAGAATCCTACCTCAATCTCCGTAGGCTGACCACAAACCGGACAATTCATGGGCATCTCCAAATTCTTTTTTAGGGATAGCTGAACACCCTGCGTAAACAACTTTCCCTCGCGACAACGCGGACAACGACATTGAAACACACTCGATAAATATCCCCGCGAACTCGACATATACTTTTTTTAATTAGACCATTACTCCAGCAAACTCCAAACTCTAAACTAACTCCAAACTCCAAACTAACACTGAACGTCTTTACCGAACTCCGAACTCTCCCCTAATGGGGCAAGCGCTCCCGGAAAAATCCATAGGCCCAAGTCCCCGCGATCGCACTCAACAAGGTCACCACAACCGTCCAGGCACCGGCACCGATCTGGGCGAAGAGTGGACCCGGACAAGCCCCCGTCAAGGCCCAGCCAAATCCAAATAACAATCCCCCATAGATCTGCCCCTGATTGAATTTTTTATCCTCCAACCGAATGGGCTCTCCATCGATGGTCTTGATCTTGAATTTCTTGATCAGCAATACACTCAGCAGTCCCACCGCTACCGCCGATCCGATCACTCCGAACATATGAAAGCTTTGCAAGCGAAACATCTCTTGTATCCGATACCAGGAGATCACCTCCGCCTTGATGAGGATGATCCCAAATAACACTCCCGCCAAGGCGTATTTCCATTTGCTGCGCAGTGGCTCATCCAATTCCGAGCTGTTCACACAAACCGCATTGGTGCTGCGTACCTCAAAGTCAGTATCGGCCGGAATTACGCGTGTCTTATTATTTATGGTTGACATCACAATGATTTAAAGCGTTAATAAAAAAGGAAGGATCCAGTTGGCCATGAGAAATCCGCCCGCCATGAAACAGATCGTGGCCACCAGGGAAGGCCACTGCAGGTTGCTGAGTCCCATGATCGAATGCCCCGAGGTACACCCGCCGGCATAACGAGTGCCAAATCCCACCAGAAATCCGCCTACAACCATCAATGCAAATCCGCGCAGCGTAAAAAGTGACTCCCACGAAAACAAATCGGCCGGCACCAGGCCCGTAGCCTCCTGAACACCGTAGGTGCTCAATTCAGCGGTCAGCCGCGGATCCACCATCGGTGCCGCCCCCGAACTCAGAAAGTGCACGGCCACATAGCCGCCCACACCTACGCCGAATACGAAGAAAAGATTCCAACTCTCTTTTTTCCAATCATATCGGAAATAAGAGACGCCCGCGGGAAAACATGCGGCACAGAGATGCCGAAGCGAGGATGAAATGCCAAAGGCTTTGTTGCCGAGGAGTAAGAGCAGGGGGACGGTCAGACCGATCAACGGTCCCGCCACGTACCAAGGCCAGGGATCCAATAACCATTGTTTCATAAACAGGGGGTATTAAGTGAAAAAAATAAATTTATCATTTGTCGCGAGCCGCCAGGATCGGTTTAAACGGACCGTATTTATGTTGCTGCTCTGAGAAGCCGTCGGTGTGCGGACCAAATGGATGATCAAAAGGTTTCTTGGCGATATTAGGCCAATCCTCCGCAAATTTCTTTTGTGGTCTTGGCATGCTATTCACATAGGCCGATACATCCCAACTCTCTTCTACCGTTAATTTAGGTTTGCCTGGCAAAGCCTGATTGTAGGGCATGTTGGTGTATACGTATCCGGCCATGTTCGACAATCGAAATAAGCCGGCCGATACATTGAAGCTGTTCGCTCCCCAGAGCGGCGGGTATTCGTATTCGTTGCCGGCCAGGTTCAATTGTCCTTCGCCGTTGGTGCCGTGGCAGGACTGACACTGGTTCTGATACACGAGCTGTCCCTTCGCCGGATCGGCCGCCCGGCTCAGAAATGGGATCTTTGGGATGCCGCTGCCTTTGGGTTTATCTCCCTTGCTCACATCCTTGCCCAACCATTTGATATAGGCATAGATCGCTTGATATTCCCGGCTGTTGCTGTCGGGGGCTTGTCCATTCAAACTCCGCTGAAAACAATCGCTCACGCGTTTGTAGATGGTCTCCATTCCGCCACTTCGTTCCCGAAACTTCGGATAGGTCGAGAACACCGCACTATAATTGTTCCCATCGATCCGCTTACCGGCATTCAGATGACAATTCTGGCAATTCATGCCGTTGCTCAGGACTTGAACCGATCCACGGGGACCTAAATAACGCGACGTATGAGCGATGAGGTCTTGTCCGTAGATAACCAATTGCCTTTCTTCTCCGTCTAATTGCTGGTCCACATGCAAACTCGGGGCGATCCAGGAACTGTCGGTTTTTTCCAGTGCTTGGGCGGATGAATCAGTTATTCTGTTTGGAATGGATAAATAGATCAAGCCAACGACCAATAGCATGATCCAGTACAAGATCCGGTTGGAGGGGGTGTATGTAGACATAGGCTTTACCTGAATTCATAGGTGGTGCCCTGTAATTGCGTGAGCAGGGTGGGAGGGAAATCGGTTGCCGTGGCCCGGTTCTCTAATTTCGGTGCTACGGGCGAATGTTGTTTCAAATACTGCTCGATCACATCGTGCATCAGCAACCCCAGCCGTTTAGGTTCTTTTACCTTCTCAATGCGACACAGCGTATCATCCGGATCACCCTCGCGCTCGCAGGCAACGATGCTATATTCTTTATTGAGGTCGATGGCTTGTCCGCCGATGGTCACCCGGTTCACGCGTTTCCCGAATTCGTTGTTAATGGTAAAATTCACTTCCATACCCGCATAGCGAACGAACCAGCCACCAAATCGCTTGGACGGATCTTTAGCGAAGGCATTCTGCAATTCTTTTTCGAGCCAATCCCAGAGCTGTTTTCCGGTAACCTTACCGGTTTTAGCTTCGCTGTCTACCGGCAACATATTCCATAAAAATTCTTTCGTGATGGCGGCTTTTCCGGTTTTGGGATCCACGGCCAGGGGCTGACAAAACCGGAATCCGTTGCTCAGGGCAATATCGGGTTTGAATTTCCATTGGATGGCATCGGTGATGAGGTTATCCATGGGAGTTTCCATCACAAAATAACGCACCAGTGGGGTGGTGGTAGTGCCGATGACACGGTCCAGTTCCGCGGCAAATGGTTTACGCGCATCGTTCACCAGTTGATGAATTTTTTTATCGGCCGGATACAGCTCCGGATCCACCTCCAGCAATTGGTACTGATAGTTTTTCATTTTTCCGTCCGCAACTTCGATGTCGAGTTTGCCCACGAAAGAGCCGAAGGCGCCGCACTCCACTACCTTGGCATATTTTCCTTCGATGGGTACGCGGATGCGCTCATGGGTATCGGCTCCGATGATGAAATCGGCCCCGGCCACGGCCGGGTTGTTGGCCAGGCCTACTTGTTGGGCCAGTCCCATATGCGTCATCAGGATCACGATGCCACAGCCTTCCACTTCGCGCAGCAGTTGGATGTATTTGGCTACGTTCACATCGGCATGGGCGAAACGAATGCCTTTGCTGTAGGCGGGCGACTGACGTTTGGGGGTCAGGTGATCGGTATAGCCGATGAAACCCACTTTTACACCGGCGAGGTATTTGGTCCAATACGGCGGAAAGATCAATTCCTCCGAGCCCTCGTGCCACATGTTGGCGCAGATCTTGGCGGCCGTGGCATGCCCCATGTCGTAGAGCATTTTATGTTTCTTGTAAACGACTTCCCAGTTACCGGGCAGGATCAGGTCGTATTGAAATTCATTGAGCAGGGGGATCAGGGCTTCCCCTTCGGTAAGTGACGCGACGGCATGTCCATGGAAGTAATCGCCTCCATCGAGCAGCAGTGTATGGTCGGGATTTTGCGCGCGTAACCGATCGATCATGGTCTTGAGGTGTGAGAGTCCGCCCCGCTTACGATAAACGGCTTGGTCGTTTTCCCAGAAGAATTCATCGTGTACATTCAATTGGGCATGCAGGTCGGCTGTAATGAGCAGGGTAATTCGATTGCCGCGATCGCTGGTAACTGACTTCGAGTCCTCCTCGGAATTGGCTGCCGCATACGACAGGGGTAGGGAGGCAGCCAGGGAGGCCAGGGAGGCGTGTTTCAGGAAAGAACGCCGGCTGTTGGGATGGGTAGGTTTCATGCGGGTACGTACTATTTTTCGGTAGGGCCGGACCAGCCTTGTATGCCCCCATCCAGATCGGATACGTGCTTAAATCCATTTTGCAGCATCAGTTCCATGGCTCGTTTGCTGCGTTTACCGCTGCGGCAGTACACCACGTAGGGTTTGGATTTGTCGAGCGACTGAATGTGTTGTAAGAAGTTGGCCTCCTGCAATACATCCATCAGGCTGGCGCCGGGGATATGCCCCTCTTTGTATTCGCCGTCGGTGCGGGCGTCGATCAGGCTGACCTTTCCGCGGTCCGACAGCTTCTTTAATTCTGTGGAAGAAATGGAAGTGCCGGCGGTGGGCAACCGATTGATCGTGCAGGCGGACAACAACATGCCCAACAGCAAGAGGGTCGTTACATTCTTTTTCATGGTCGATAATTTTTTCAAATCTCCAGCAGACGCTCCATACGCTGGCTACGACTTCCTTTGATCAGTACATGACAATGCTCAAACCTTTGCTGATGATACCAATCCCGCGCGGCAATCGAATCGGAAAAGCCTCGGTAGGGATGTTCCAGTTTCAGAAAATCGCCGCCTACCAGTACCACTTCTTTCCAGGGGTGTTGTTTGATCAGCTCCAGGATCTGTTGGTGTTCGGCCAGGCTATCCTCACCCAGCTCGGCCATGGCACCCAGCATCAATATCTTGTTGTCGGCCTCCAGTCGCATGAGGTTTTCTATGGCCAGTCGCATGCTGCTGGGATTGGCATTATAGGCATCGAGGATGATGTGGTTGGTGCCTTGTGTGATCAGCTGCGAGCGGCTGTTCGAGGGCGTGTACGATTCAATGGCCTGACGGATCTTTTCCGGAGCCACTTGAAAATGGGTTCCCACCGCCACGGCCATCAGCACATTGGGCAGGTTATAATCGCCTACCAGTTGGGTTCGGATGCGTCCGATCAGTGCCCCTTTGGTCATTTCTACTTCGAGAAAAGGCTGGGCCTGACGGATGGTTCCTTCGATGTCGGCTTCTTGGGTTCCGTATGTAAGAATATTGGGAATACCGGCACTCATTTGACGCAGGTAGTCGTAGTCCCACATCACAAACGCGGTTCCCTGGATGTTTCGAAGGTGGTCATAGAGTTCGCCTTTGCCTTTTCGTACGCCTTCCACACCGCCGAATCCCTCGAGGTGTGCTTTGCCGCAGTTGGTGATGATGCCGTGCGAGGGGGCAGCGTAGGTGCAATAGCCGGCGATCTCTTGTTGGTGGTTGGCGCCCATTTCCACTACGGCCATTTCGGCATCGAGCGGAATGCGCAGCAGGGTGAGGGGGATACCGATGTGATTATTGAGATTGCCGGTGGTGGTGGCGGTTTTATAGGTGGTGGAGAGTACGGCGTGCACCAATTCTTTGGAGGTGGTTTTGCCGTTGCTGCCGGTGATGCCGAGGACCGGAATGGTCAGTTGCCTGCGGTGATGGGCGGCCAGTGCTTGCAGGGATTTCAATACGTTCGGAACCAGAATGGTTCTTTCACAGGTCATGTAGTCCGGTTCATCGATGATCGCGTAGGCGGCTCCTTGTTCGAGGGCTTGGGCGGCGTATTGATTGCCGTTGAATTGGTCGCCTTTGAGGGCGAAGAACAGACAGCCGGAAGCAAGGGAGCGCGTGTCGGTTTGTACGAGGGGATGCTGCAGATACAGTTGGTAAAGTTCTTCGATCGGCATGGAGCAAATCTACCAACAAAAAACCCTCCGCGAGGGAGGGTTTTCCAATTGGTTTATTGCGATCAGCGTTTTTGACGACGCGTGGGGAAATATTGTCCGGTCTTGCGACGGTTTCCTTCGGGTGAACCCAGGCGACTCATGGCACAACGGAATCCGATGGTGCTCATGGCTTGGTCTTGTTCGAGGTAGCGACGGGCACCGGGACTGAGCCAGTAGGCGCGATCGTTCCAGCTGCCGCCTTTGTACACTTTCGAACGCTCGGGGTCCAACAGCGTAGAGATCCCGTATCCGTATTTCACTTGAGAAACAGTGTCGCCATCCAGGAAGCTGATCACGTTACCGCGCTGATAGTTTCGGCGATTCTTGCTTTCCTCGTCGGTGACGTTGACTTTCTTGACGCGGCCCAGGCTGTCTTTCTCATAGCGGGTGGAAGGATCCAGGGTGGTCGGATCGGCTACGTAGAGTTTCTGGTATTTGTTTCCGCGGAAGGGTGCGGGTTGATCGTCGAAGTCCAACGAGTTCATCGGACGATAGGTATCCTCCACCCACTCGCTCACGTTTCCGGCCATGTTGTACAGTCCGAAATTGTTGGGGTAGAAAGAATTGGCCGGAGCCGTATAAAAGGCGCGGTCGTTCAATCCACCGGAAACCCCGGCGTTGTCGCCCGAGCCACGCTTGAAGTTGGCCAGGAATACACCTTGCCAGCTACCCCGGCGGGTGTCACGCAGTCCGTTTACATTTTGTGACCAGGGAAAAACTTGTTTATTCTGCTGCAATTCCTCTCCGCGTTTTCCTTCTTTGATCGAGGGGCGGGGGTTTTGTCCGATGAGTCCGTAAGCGGCAAATTCCCACTCGGCTTCAGTTGGCAGACGGTACTCCGGCAGCATGGTACCCGATTCTACGTTGGCAGGCATGGGCGGCAGACCGCTTCCTTTTTTCTTCAAGGCCGCACCGGGAGGGGCATTGTATAGTCCCAATAAGTAAGAGCGGGTATTGAAGTTGTTATCGCCTTGCTGGGCACCGGGCTTCATGTTGGCTTTATTGATATAGCCCTTTTGGATGAGGGTGTTTTCGTTCACGCGGTCGGTGCGCCAGAGACAATAGTCTTTGGCCTGCTCCCAACTAACGCCCACGACAGGATAGTCGTTGAAGCCGGGGTGACGGAAATAATACTCCACCATAGGCTCATTGAAGCTAAGCTCGCTGCGCCAGACCAGGGTATCGGGCATGGCTCCTTCGATCACCGGCATGTATTGCGGGTCGGAAGGATCGAAGACACGATTGAGCCAATGCAAATATTCGCGGTAGTGTACGTTGGTCACCTCGGTACGATCGAGGTAGAAAGAAGGCACGGATACCCGACGGGGAATGTTGTTCCAATCGCCCATTACATCCTCTTCGGTCTGTCCCATCATGAACGTACCACCCTCGACAAATACCAGGCCGGGACCCAGTCCCTGTTCCTTGGATTTGGCGACGCGGAATCCACCTTGGTTCTTGTCGTTGTAGTTCCATCCCGTGGCGTCCGATTTATCGAACTTCTTTTTCCCGAACAGGCCGCTTTTACAAGAGCTGAGCAGCACGGTCAGGGCCAGGAGCCACGAAAGGGATTTGAGTCGTTGTTGCATAAACCTATGAATTGGAATACTTTTAACGACCGAAAAGGTGTTTTATTGCACAGGCTTGGAACGCCTTCAGGTCGAATTGCGAATATAGACGCTTTTTGGGAGATCGGAAATAGGGCTTTTACTAAATTTTTAAGGGAGAAATCCCATAGAACCAAGGGGTTATTGATGAACCGTTTCGCCACTTTTTTGATTTTTTTAGCAACCGCGGCAGTGCCAAAACTGTTGGAAGGACAACGCAGCTATGCATCCCATTCCGTGCTGGCTGCCGGAAGCTGGATCAAGTTGGCGGTTCCGCAAGCCGGATTGTATAAAGTGGAGGGTGCTCGGTTGCAGGCAGGCGGACTACTCTCCCTGCCGGTTTCTTCGGCTTCGCTTCGGTTGTTTTCGAAGGGGGGCGGTCCGTTGAGCGAGTCCAATGCCGGACCTTACACCGACGACCTCAAAGAGATCGCGCTCGATGTTTTTGATGGCGGAGATGGTCAGTTTCAGTCCACCGATTATTTTCTCTTCTACGCCCCTGGTCCGCATCGCTGGCAGGCGGATCTTCCCAACGGACTTTTTCACTTTCAAAAGAATCTCTACACCGATTCGGGGTACTATTATTTTACCGCGACGGGGGTTGGCAAACGCGTGAGCGATCAACCGGCCACGGGCAGTAGTGGTCCCCTGATCGATCGTTTCCTCGACCGACAGGTCTATGAATTGGATTCCGTGAATTTGCTCTCGAGCGGCAAAGAATGGTACGGCGATGAACTCGCTCAAGCACCGGGAAAAACGTTGCTGAAGGATCTTGCTTTTTCGTTTCCCAACCTGGTCTCCGGAGCAACGGCGCGCTTGCGCAGCCGCGTGTTGGCCCGCAGTACCGGCTCGGGGTCTCGCTTCGATCTGGCGGCGAATGGATCTTTGATCGGGCAACAAGCCATTCCGCCCGTCGGCACACAGCTCTACGATCCGTTTGCCATTGCGCGAACCGACCTGTTGTCCTTTCCGCTCAACACCCCTTCTCTCACCCTCCGTTATCAATATCAGCCCGGTGCTTTCGGCGCGCAAGCATGGATCGATCGGGTGGAAGTATTTGCCCAGCGGACGTTATCGATGACTGGATCGAGAAGCTTGTCGTTTCGGGACCCGGGAACGGTGGGTCAGGCCGCCGTGCAATACCGTATTCAATCCGCTCCGACCGATCTTTCCGTTTGGGATGTAACCGATCCCTTCGAGGTGCGTCGCCTGCAAGGCGACCGAAACGGATCCGAGTATCGGATCCAAGCGAGCGCCACCAACCTGAAAGAGTTTCTGGCCTTTAGCGGCACCGATTTTCCGGCACCCCGCGTGGCGGGGTGGGTGCCCAATCAGGATTTACACGGACTGGGCCCCACCGATATGGTGATCGTGGTGCCGGCGGCTTGGCGGGCGGCCGCCGACAAGCTGGCCAGTAGTCATCGCAACCGAAGCGGTTTGCGGGTGCAGGTGATCGCGGTGGAGCAGGTGCGCGAAGAGTTTGGGGGTGGCGTGAATGATCCCACCGCGATTCGAGACCTGATGAAGATGTTCTACGATCGGCAGCGGAATAATCCGGCCGACCGCCCTCGGTATTTGTTGTTGATGGGTGCCGGTTCATACGATCCCCAAGCACGCATTCGCAACAACGATGCGCCGCTTCCAACCTATCAAAGCATGGAATCCCTCGATCCGCTGGGTACGTATTGCACGGATGATTATTTCGGGTTGTTGGATGATGCGGAGGATATTCAGAATCCGGCTATTCAAAATCTGTTGGACCTGGGTATTGGTCGGATCCCGGCCCGTTCGTTGGCCGAGGCGATGGCGTATGTCGATAAGACCTTGGCCTATGCCGATACGGCCTCGAGGGGAAGTTGGCAAACGCGGATCAGTTTTCTCGCAGACGATGAGGATGGGAATTTGCATTTGTCCGATGCCGAAGGCATGTCTTCGGCGACCCGGCAAGTGGCGCCCTGGCTCAATACCCAAAAGATCTATTTGGATGCGTATCGGCAAGAAGCCGGGGCAGCGGGTACGCGCTATCCGGAGGCGAACCGGGCGGTGGATCGGGAGATCTTCAAAGGGAATTTGATCGTGAATTATACCGGGCATGGAGGAAAGGAACAATTGGCCGAGGAAGTATTGATCTCCCGAAGCATGGTGGAAGGTTGGAAAAATGGCGATCGGTTGCCGTTGTTCATTGTGGGTACCTGTGATTTTGCGCCGTATGACAATCCGGCGGCGCGGGGACTGGGCGAACGGTTATTGGTCAAACCCGTATCGGGTGCGATCGGACTGTTGTCGACGGCTCGTCCAGTTTTCGCGTTCAGCAACCGGATCTTGCATGAGAATTATTTGCGGGTGGCCCTGCAGCCCGAAGGGTCGGGCCGGTATTTGTCCCTCGGCGAGTCGATCCAAAAAGCCAAGAATCTGACGTATCAGACCTCATCGGACCTGATCAACAACCGCAAGTTCAGTTTGCTGGGTGATCCGGCGTTGACGTTGGCCTTTCCGTCCGACCGCGTCCAGACGGTGCGGATCAATGGCCAGCCGGTTTCCGCTTCCGACACGATCAAGGCCGGCGCGAAACTGCTGATCGAGGGAGAGGTTACCGACCGAAACGGACAACGCTTAAATGGATTTAATGGCTGGGTATATCCCACCGTCTTTGACAAGCCGCGGGCACAAACAACCTTGGCCAACGATCCGGGTTCGCTCGCGGTACCGGTGGAAATGCCGGGGGCGATTTTGTTCAGCGGGGTCTCGACCGTGCGAGACGGACGATTTCAATTCGAGTTCACCGCCCCGCTGGATATGAATCCGGTGGTGGGGAAGGGACGGATCAGTTATTATGCGCGTTCGGGTACCAGTGATGCACAAGGTTTTGGGGAAGATATTTGGGTAGGGGATCGGAGCGGAGCACTGTCGACAGACCGGGATGGTCCGGCAATCCGGCTCTCGCTCAATCAGCCCGGATTTGCCGATGGGGGACTCACCCATGCCACCCCGGTTCTGATCGCCGAACTAACCGACTCCTCCGGCATCAATACCGCCGGCGGCATCGGCCACGACCTCCAGGCCACCCTGAACGCCTCAACCCTCAACCCGCAACTATATACCCTTAACGATTTCTACCAGTCCGCCCCCAATACCCACCAAAAAGGTACGATCCGCTACCCTTTGCCCACCTTGGCCCCGGGGACATATACTTTGAAGTTGCGTGCCTGGGATGTGCTCAATAATTCGAGCGAAAAAACCCTCTCTTTTGTGGTGGGGGATGGCGAGAACCTTCGGATCGAGCGGGTCTTGAATTATCCCAACCCATTCACGTCCGCCACCCGGTTTTGGTTCGAACACAATGCACCCGGGCAGTGGTTACGGATATCGGTGGAGGTAATGACCCTTACCGGGCGGGTGGTGCGGACCCTGCGGGCCGAGGCACTTTCCGAGGGGAATTTTTACCGCGACCTGGAGTGGGACGGGCGCGATGAGCAGGGCGATCGGCTGGGACGGGGCACATATTTATATCGGCTACGGGTTCGTTGTGCCGGTAAAGGAGAGGCCTCCCAGGTGGAGAAACTGGTTATCCTCTAGGTGTTTATATTTTCTTTAACGATTTTACAATAATTGGGCTCCTTCCTCGTTATCCAGCGGGAGGATCAGCCCTGGATTGATGGAAATCCATGAGTTTCAGTGTTTTTGCTCCCGAAAAAAAATCTTTTTTTATCAGGGTTTTGTAGAAAAGCCCCTATATTTACACCACTCTAAAACCTTTCTAATGAGACCAACTGCTTTGAAACTTACGGCTGCACTGCTATTGCTCAGCGGTGTGTCAAACCATGTTATGGCCCAGGCTGACCCTATCAATGTGGTCACTACGGCTGTTCCTTTTTTGCGTATTTCTCCTGATGCTCGTTCCGGTGGAATGGGTGAGATGGGGATTGCGACCAGTCCCGACACCTATTCCGGTTTTTGGAATATCGGTAAAGCGGCGTTCAACACGTCTAAAGCTCGGATCGCGGCAACATACACTCCCTGGATGCGTGACCTGGTAGGCGATGTTTACCTGGCCTCTGCAACCGGTTTCTACAAAATGTCTGACGACCAAGCCATCACTGGTTCGGTTCGTTATTTCAGTTTGGGAAACATCACCTTCACCGATAACCTCGGAAACGACTTCGGTAATTTCCGTCCCCGTGAATTCGGTATCGATGTAGGATATAGCCGCAAACTCAACGACAAGAGCGGTGTGGGTATCACCTTAAAGTATATCAACTCCAACCTGGCCGGCGGTACAACCGTTGGTAGCACAACATATCAGGCCGGTAGCGCCATCGCAGCCGACCTCGGATATTATCACACCAACAAAGGCGCTTCCGGAACCGGAATGGCATGGGGTGTTACCCTTTCCAACCTGGGTTCCAAGATCGCCTACACCGACAACGCGGATGCCAAGGATTTCATCCCGGCTAACCTCGGTGCCGGTATCAACTACACCAAGAAGTACAACGACAAGAACACTTTGTCGCTGGGTCTGGAGACCAACAAACTGTTGGTGCCCACGCCTCCTGCAGAGGGAGACGCTGCTGCCCTGGCCGCTTACCGCAGCAAAGGTGTCGTGAGCAGCTGGTTGAGTTCCATGGGCGATGCGCCTGGTGGATTCGGCGAAGAGCTGAAAGAATTCCAGTGGTCTTTGGGTGCTGAGTATGTTTACAACAAGCAGTTCGCCCTCCGTGCTGGTTATTTCTATGAGAATGTAACCAAGGGTAATCGTCGTTACTTCACAACCGGTATGGGTGTGATGTACAACATTTTCTACTTCAATTTCGCTTACCTGATCCCCACGGGAAGTGGTGTGACACGCAATCCGTTGTCCAACACCCTGCGCTTCTCCGTAGCATTCGATCTGGATAAGAAAAAATAATTGCTCATTAGAGAAGGTAAAGGTCCCGCTTCGGCGGGACTTTTATTTTTCAGGATATTTGCATCATGAGTTACCGCATCGGCACCGGCATTGATTTTCACCAATTGGTAGAAGGGCGTGATCTTTGGATCGGCGGCGTGAAGATCTCCCATCACAAAGGTTCGCTCGGACACAGCGATGCGGACGTCCTGCTCCACGCCATATGTGATGCCCTGTTGGGGGCTTTGGCATTGGGGGATATCGGCATTCATTTTCCCAATACCGATCCGGCGTATAAAGACATCGACAGTAAAAAATTGTTAGCCCACACCTTCTCGCTCATTCGGCAACAGGGCTATGCGGTGGTCAACATCGACTCCACGCTTTGTCTGGAGAAGCCTAAGATCAGTCCATACCTCCCCGCCATGCGCGAGGAGATCGCCCGGATCCTGCAGCTCGATCTCGGGGCGGTCTCCATCAAGGCCACCACCACGGAAAAGATGGGTTTTGCGGGTAGGGAAGAGGGACTCATGGCACAGGCCACCGCGTTGTTGATAAAGCAAGCGTAATCGGCTGGGCCGGGCCGTTATCTTTGTGGCATGTCAGCCTTACTGGTCAAGATCCTGAATCGATCCGAACATCCGTTGCCGGCCTATGCGACCGAAGGGTCTTCAGGGCTGGATCTGCGGGCCTTTCTCTCCGAACCCCTGAGCCTGGCGCCCCTGCAACGACAATTGGTACCCACGGGCATCTACCTCGAATTACCCCTGGGCTATGAGGCACAGGTTCGTCCCCGCAGCGGACTGGCCTGGAAGCAAGGCATCACCTGTTTGAATAGTCCGGGTACCATCGATGCCGATTACCGCGGAGAAATTAAGGTTCTCTTGGTAAACCTCTCCGATACTTCCTGCATCCTACAGAACGGTGACCGTATTGCTCAACTGGTCGTTCAGCGGGTTGAAAAGATCAGCTGGGTACCAACCGATCAATTACAGGATACCCCCCGTGCCGACGGTGGATTCGGCCATACCGGAAAACAATGACCCACACCCCCCTGCGTCCGATACTCCTCGTCCTGCTCGTCAGCTCGCTGCTCCTGGCCTGCCGGGGTACCCGAACCGTCCAATCCGCCATCTCCGTAAAGGTCGACTCGACCGCCTTGGCACTGGCCGCGGCCCGAACCGATTCGATCCTTTTTATTCAACGACAGTACGACTCCCTCATGGCACAGCGCATCGAATTCGGCAGTTTCTCGGGTAAGCTCGAGGTTGACTATGAGGAAGCCGATGGTAAAAAAACGAACCTCACCGTACAGGTGCGGATCCAGCGCGACAGCCTGATCTGGTTATCCCTCACCGCCCTGTTCGGCATCGAAGGTGTTCGGGCCTGCATCACGACGGATTCAGTCAAAGTGATGAACAAACAGGATAAGACCTACCTGGTGCGCCCGATCGCTTATTTGCAAGAGCTCACCGCCCTTCCGCTCGACCTGCATTCATTGCAAGACCTGCTCGTGGGCAATCCGGTTTTCCTGGATTCCTCGTTTCAACAGTATTCGAAGGGGGGCGGACTCATCTCCCTCCAAGGAACCAATGAATGGTTTCGCAAGCTGTTGACCATTGGAGAGGTAGATAAACTAATGAGCAGTTATAAATTGGACGACTTGAATGTGAACCGCCCGCGTACCAGTTATCTCACGTACGGCGAGTATGAGAATAAAACGGGAAAATGGTTTTCCCGCCGACGAACAGTGCAAGTATCTGAGAAGAAAAATTTCTCGGTCCGCCTCCAATACAAGCAGTATGCCTTTAATGAAACGTTAAGCTTCCCCTTTGCCGTGCCGAAAAACTATCGGGTAGAATGATGTTTTCGGATTTTATTTTGCAAATTGCTCCAATACCTGTCTGCGTCCGTTAATCCTCATCATGCCGCTACGTCTCTTACTGCTCCTGCTCTCTTTTCCGGTGATGCTGGTTTCGGCACAACCCACCGGCGATAAAGCCGTGCTCGAGGCCGAGCGCAAGGAGATCCAGCGCGAGTTGGACGAGATCCAAAAGCAATACGATCAGGTCAAATCACAGAAGAAGCAAACCCTGGGACAATTGAACCTGCTCACACGCAAGATCCAATTGCAGGAGAAGTACCTGAATTCGATCAACCGCGAGATCCGCAGCCTGGAAGACAATATCTACCTCAGTGAAGTAGAGATCACTCGGCTCAACCGCCAACTCGATACCCTTCGTGTCCAATACGCCCGCAGCGTGGCCTATACGTATCGATACCGGAGCAATTACGATTACATCAATTTTATTTTCTCGGCCAGTAATTTCAACGATGCCCTCCGCCGAATGGATTACTTGCGAACCTATCGGTCCTACCGCGAGAAGCAAGTGGCTAACATTGAAGGCCATCAGCGCCTCCTTGCCGCCCGAAAGAAAGAACAGCTGATCCGAAAAGATGAGAAGAATCAAGTACTCACCGTGCAGGCTAAGAAAGTAGCCGAGTTGGGTCAGGAAAGAAAACAAAAAGACGCGGTCGTCAACCAGCTCAAATCCAAAGAGCGGGAATTTCAAAAACAGATCGCCGCCAAGAAGAAACGTGATCGCGAGTTGCTCAATTCCATCAATGCCATCGTTCGCCGGGAGATCGAAGCGGCCCGTAAAAAGGCCGAGACCGAGGGAAAAACCAGTTCCATCAAGCCAACAGCCAACGAACCCGGACCAACCAATAAAGGAACCGGCGGCAGCGGTCCGCGTCGTACCGAACCCACCACCAAGCCCAATTATTTGGACCTGACCGCCCGTGACGTGGAGTTGAACAGTGGATTTCAAAACAACCGGGGACGGTTGCCCTGGCCGGTCGACAACGGCGTCGTCACCTCCAACTTTGGTCCCAATAAGATCGAAAACACCCTGCTCACATTCGATAACCCGGGCATCTCCATTTCTACACCCAACGTCGGGATGTCAGTCAAGGCGATCTTCGACGGCGATGTGATCGGGGTTTTCAACCTGGGCGACGGCATGGCCGTCACTATCCGTCATGGTAAATACTTCACCACCTACAGCAACCTCACCAGTGTTACGGTTTCCAAAGGGGCCAGTGTCAAAACGGGGCAATCGATCGGTAAAACCGGTCGAAGCGAGGAGGGCGGTGGCGGACAGGTCGATCTGATCCTCATGGTGGAAACGACCAACATCGATCCCAAACCCTGGTTACGTCGGTAAGAGGTTACTGATCCGCAGCGGCGGGCGCTACCATTCGGTATAGCGCTTCGTATTGCGGTAAGATGTGCTGGATGTCAAATCGGGCCGCTTGTATTCGGGCCGCTTTCCGGAAACGTTCCAATTGAGCAGGGTCTTTCAACAGATCGATGGCATGTCGGCTCATCGATTCAATATCTCCCACGGCACATGCATAGCCGGTCTCTCCGTCAAGATTGATCTCGGCCAGTCCGCCGACATTTGTACTGATCACCGGAACGCCGGCAGCCATCGCTTCCAAAGCAGCCAATCCGAAGCTTTCATATTCCGACGTGAGGAGGAACAGGTCGGCGATCGACAGGATGTCTTCGATCTGGTCCTGCTTGCCCACGAAACGCACACAATCGAATACGCCCAATTCCCGGCTCAGTTCTTCGGCGGTGCTGCGCTCGGGACCATCCCCGATGAACAACAGCTTGGCCGGCATGGCGGCCCGTACGCCGGCAAAGATCCGCACCACGTCCGGTATGCGTTTGATCCGCCGAAAGTTCGAGGCATGTATCAGTATCTTCTCTCCCTTGGGGGCCAATACCTGGCGAAAGGCATCGATGGGCTTGCGTCGAAAACGGGACGTATCGACAAAGTTTTGGATCACGTGGATCGGCTTTTCGATGCGGAAATGATTCAAGGTCTCCTGACGCAAATTTTCCGACACCGCCGTGATGGCATCGCTCTGGTTGATCGAGAACGTCACCACCGGCTCGTAGGTCTTATCCCTTCCCACAAGGGTGATATCCGTTCCGTGCAGCGTGGTGATCACCGGAATATTCTTGCCTTCGGTCTGCAGGATCTGTTTGGCCATGTACGCAGCCGAGGCGTGCGGGATCGCGTAATGCACATGCAACAGGTCCAGCTCATGGTTTCGGATCACATCTACCATCGTGCTGGCCAGCGCCGTTTCGTAAGGCGGAAAATCGAACAAGGGATAGGTCGGTACTTGTACCTCGTGATAAAAAAGATTGGGTAAGAATTCGGTCAACCGCACCGGCTGTTGGTAAGTGATGAAGTGCACGGCATGCCCTTCTTGGGCCAGGGCCTTGCCCAGCTCCGTGGCCAGCACGCCCGAGCCCCCAAAGGTGGGGTAACAAACGATTCCGATGCGCATAAGAAAGGGGGACAAAGTTAGCCCTTTTCACGCCCCCGATCCATTTCCTATCTTTAAAAGAAAAACGCATGAAGCACCTGCTTGCTGCCCTTTTGATGCTGGCCACCGGTAGTCTTTTCGCCCAATCGGATTCCGCCCAACTCCGAAAACTGGCTCAAGAGATCTTGACCAACAGCCAGGCCTACAACAATCTGCGGGTGCTGACCCAAGAGATCGGCGGTCGGTTGGCCGGTTCGCCGCAAATGTATTTGGCGGAGGACTGGGGATCCAAGGCCCTGCAAATTGCCGGTGCTCATTCCGTTTGGAAACAAGCTTGCCTGGTGCCGCATTGGGTGCGTGGCGGCGAGGATAAGGCCACGGCGATCACGCCTGCCGGTAAGCGGAAGTTGGATGTTGTGGCTCTGGGCAATAGCCTGGGCACCGATAAAAAAGGATTGAAAGCACCTGTGCTCCTGGTGCACTCGTTCGATGAACTGGAATCCAAAAAAGAGCAGGTAAAAGGGAAGATCGTTTTTTATAATTATCCCTTTAATAATACGATGGTGCGCACCTTCGAGGCCTATGGCGATGCGAGTAAGTACCGCGGACAAGGTCCCTCCCGCGCCGCTCAATACGGTGCCGTAGGCGTGATCGTGCGCAGCATGAGTCACAGTACCGATAACCATCCGCACACGGGTGCTACCCGATACGACACGAATTATGCCAAGATCCCGGCGGTGGCGATCGGACTCCGCGATGCCGATTGGTTGGCAGCGCAATTGGGTGCGGCGGCCGTGGAGGTATCGATGCAGACCCATGGCCATTTTCTGCCCGACAAACAGGGGCACAACATCATTGGCGAGCTCAAGGGAACGGAGTTTCCCAACGAGATCATTACGGTGGGCGGACACCTCGATAGCTGGGACAACTGCGAAGGGGCGCACGACGATGGTGCCGGTTGCGTACAAACCATCGAAGTACTCCGGGCTTTTCGTTCGATTGGTTATCAACCCAAGCGCACCATTCGGTTTGTATTATTTGCCAATGAGGAGAACGGCCTGCGCGGCGGCAACAAATACGCCGAAGAAGCCAAGGCTAAAGGAGAAAAGCATGTATTCGCACTGGAATCGGATGCGGGCGGATTCACGCCCCGTGGATTCGGTTTTACCATGAGCGAGGAACAGTTTCAGAAAGTGAGTACCTGGCGCTCCTTGATTGCGCCCTATGGTTGCAGCGAATTTTCGATGGGCGGTGGAGGCGCTGATATTGGTCCCCTGAACCGAACCTTCAAAACCCCGCTGGCTGGACTACAACCCGATTCTCAACGCTATTTCGATTATCACCACGCGCGCAACGATACGTTTGAAGCGGTCAATAAACGCGAACTGGAACTTGGCGCGGTGAACATGGCGGCCCTGATCTGGTTGGTCGATCGGTACGGACTTTAGCGGATGCCCATTAGTTTTTTGGTGGCCACTTGTCCCTTTCCGCTGAGTCGGATCAGATAGAATCCGGTGGCGGGTAAGGGCTCGAGCAGGCTTTGTGTTTGTCCGCTTGCAACAGACATGGTGCGGATCGGTCTGCCTTGAGCATCGATCACCTGTAGGGTCTGGAATACACGGGGCGGATATTGCAGGCGATAAGGGCCTGGTCCGGGGTTGGGACTCAGTTTTACATCACTGCTACGATCGACCGCCGCGGGCAAAGCCGTCGTGATCGAGCCGGTCTTATTGATGACCCAGTTGTTCGGATCCACCACAACACCCGTTGGCGTTCGGTTACTGCGGAACTTGAAGGTCTGGTTATTGAATTGCTGTTGCACCCGCACCGTGGTATCGCCGCTGGCCGTTTGTATGGTGAATTCGTAGGCCCCTTTAAAGAACGGCGTTACCGAACCGGCGCTGACGGTCTGGTTCACGTAGAGTACGAGGCTGTCGCCTTGCTTGGAGTAATCGACGTTGAAGGTTGGATAGCCCTCTCCATAATACCACTGATTGAAAAAATCGCTCAAGTTCTTGCCGGAGATGGCCTGGGCCACGTTCTGAAAATCGGTGGCACTCGCAAAACTGTTCTGGTATTGTTGTTGGAATTGCTGCAGGATCTGAAAGAACTGGTTGTCGTTCCCGATCTCAAAGCGCAGGGTATGCACGATCGCGGCGCCTTTGTTGTAGGAGAGTCGACTACTGAAAATGCGGTTCTCGTCATACACGCTGCTGTTGGGCACATAGACGGAGCCGTTGGCCACGCTCATGATATTGGTGTGCAGGGAATTCATGTACGAGGCGGCGGTGGTGGTGTACAACGCGGGCAGTTTTTCCATGGTCAGGTACTCCGAATACGTCGCAAATCCCTCATTCAGCCAGATGTCGTTCCAACTGGCACAGGTCACATTGTCCCCAAACCACTGATGGGCCAGTTCGTGTGCGATCAGCGAGGTTCCGAAGCTGGCCATGGTGCTCATGGTCTGGTGTTCCATCCCGCCTCCGATGCTGGCCTGTGCGTGTCCGTATTTTTCATTTTTGAAGGGATACAGCCCGTACAGCTCGCTGAGCTTCTCGATCATGGTCGGTGTTTTGTCGAGGTTGGGTTTGTTCGTGGCGAGGTAGGAGGCATTATCGGCGATGTAATGTTGGATCAGGATGGAGTCCGGTGCCATGGCAGCCGGTTTCGCGTAGTTAAGGTATTCCTGATAATTTCCCACAGCAATACTGGGGAGATAATAGTTCTGCGGATACCGGGTCTTCCAACGGTATTGTTTTTTACCATTCGGTAAGGTGAGGGTTTCGGTGAGCAATCCGTTCGAGCCCACCCGGTTGATCGCGGAGGTGGTGACCCAGATCTCGGCGGAGTCGATCTTGTCGTTCAGGAATTGCTTGATCGGGAACCATTCGCGGGCTTGATAGCTTTCAGACAACGTGGCCGTGTAGGAAAGTCCGGTGGTCGTAGACGTGCCGGCAAATACGCCACCCGAGCCGCCTGTTCCACGGTAGTAGATCAACGCGTCGACCGAGGCGTTGGGCACCAGCGCGGGGCTGAGGGGAATGAAAACGTGATCGGCCGACTGACTGAAATTCGTGCGTTTGACACCGTTGATGAAGACGGAGTCGACCGTCATATTTCCTTTCAATTCACAAATGAATGAGTCGAGTGTTTGTTGAACCACCGAACGCGTCAGGGCCGAGCCACTGATGTTTCGGTTGTTGGCCTCCACGCTGATGTCGAGCTTCAAATACCGAAGATCATATTTGTTCATGGAGGGATACTGGTAATAGGCGATGCGGGCGGCGGGCAGGGCCGGATGGGCGCATTTCTCCCGGCATTCGATCGAGAGACCATCGTCGGGGGCCTGGGCGAATCCGAAATGGGAGAGCAGGCAGGCACCTAATAAAAAGAAGTATCGACTCATAAAAAGTAAAGGTAGCCAACCTTACTCACCTGTCAGCAACCGTTGGATCTGTAATTGGATAAGCTGGAACGGAAAGCGGTCCCTGACCAGCTGATACTGCTGCGCGATCTCCCGGTTACAAAGGTTGCCGATGCTTCCTTCATGGGTGTGGGCGATCTTTTTGGGTGCAGTGAAATTGCCGGCCTCGATCGAACGGCCTACTTGTTTATACGCATCCCGGAACGGAACGCCGGTTTTTACCAATTGGTTAACCGCCTCCACACTGAACAGGTGATCGAATTGAGGATTGGTCAGAATGTCCTTTTTGATCAACGCTTGCTGTAACATCATCCCGGCGATGTTCAGGCAATCCCTTAATTCCTCAAAAGCCGGAAATAGATTCTCTTTCAGGAGTTGCAGGTCGCGGTGATAACCGGATGGCAGGTTGGTGGTAATGAGTTGAATCTCGTTAGGCAGCGCTTTGATGCGATTGCAACGGGCCCGGATCAGCTCGAATACATCGGGATTTTTTTTGTGCGGCATGATCGAGCTCCCCGTGGTCAAGTCATCCGGAAAGGCCAGAAAGCCAAATTGCGGGTTGAGGTATAAGCAGATATCCATGCTCATCCTGCCAAGTGTATCGGCAACATTCGATAAGGCTTGGGCCACAATGCGCTCTGTTTTTCCTCTGCCCATTTGGGCATTCACCACATTATAACTCAAGGTGTCAAAACCTAGCAATTCAGTCGTATACGTTCGGTCGATCGGAAAGGAAGAGCCGTATCCGGCCGCGGAGCCAAGCGGGTTTTTATTGACGATGCGGTAAGCAGCCTCTAGGGTGATCAGGTCATCGGCCAAACTTTCAGCGTAGGCACCAAACCAAAGGCCGAACGAGGAGGGCATGGCCAATTGTAAGTGCGTATAACCCGGCAGCAGATCGCCTTGATGTGCCTCGCTTTTTTCCTGCAAGAGTTGAAACAGCCGATCCATTTGCAATACGATGGCTTCCAATTGTTCCCGAAGGAATAACCGGATATCGAGTAATGCCTGATCGTTCCGGCTACGTGCCGCGTGGATCTTTTTGCCCAGGTCGCCCAATTGTTCTGTCAGCATCATTTCCACTTGCGAGTGTACATCCTCTACATCTTCTGCAAGGGTGAATTGACCCGCTTGGATATTCTCGTGGATCTTTTGAAGGGTCTCGCGCAGGGTATGCCATTCTTCTTTGCTGAGTAATCCGATCCGTTCCAACATTTGGATATGGGCGAGGGAGCCGACCACATCCTGTGCGGCCAGGTATTGGTCCATCATTCGATCCTTACCTGCGGTGAACTGGTGCACAGCCGGTTGACTAGTGGTGTCTTTTTGCCAAAGTTTCATTTGTGCGATTGCTGTAGGTGATCGATGAGGTGGATATAATGATCGATGCCTTCGCGGATCTCCCCCGTATAAATATACTCATCGGAGGAGTGACTTCGGGCTGAATCCCCCGGTCCCGTTTTCAGGGCCGGGAATGGCATCAGTGCTTTATCGGAGGTGGTGGGCGATCCGTACATTTTCCGGCCGTTTGCCACCCCGGCTTGCACGAGTGGGTGGTGGATGGGTATGGAGCTGGCACGAAGACGGATACTACGGGGCGTCACGGTAGCGTGAAGGTTTTTACGGATTTCCTCCAGGATCTCCTCGTGTGTATAGCATTCATTCGTTCGTACATCCACCACAAACCTACATTCCGCCGGAATAATGTTGTGAGCCCGGTTGGCAGTTTCTATTACGGTAACTGTCATTTTGCAGGCACCCAGCAACTCTGAAAGGTGCTTAAATTGGTGTTGCCGGATCCATTGTATATCATCCATCGCCACTTCCAAGGCATTGACCCCTTCGTTTCGAGCCGCGTGTCCGGCTTTGCCTTTCACCACACAGTCCAATACCATCAATCCCCGCTCGGCAACTGCTAGGTCTAATCCGGTCGGTTCGCCCACCAGGGCACAGTCGATTTTGGATAATTGGGGTAGGATTCGTTCAATTCCTTCCGAACCGGAGATCTCTTCCTCCGCGGTAGCTGCAATCAGTAGGTTATAGGACAGGTCGGAACGGGCGTAAAAATGTTGAAATGCCGCGATCAGTGCCACCAAACACCCTCCGGCATCGTTGCTCCCGAGACCATATAGCTTTCCGTCCTCGATTGTGGCTGTGAATGGATCACGGGTGTACCCGGGATTGGGCTTCACGGTGTCGTGATGCGAATTCAACAGTAGCGTAGGATTTGCGGGATTGAAGTATTTGTTTCGGGCGATCACATTATTCCCGATTCGCTCGGGAATGATGCCATGCGACAGAAAGAAATTTTCTAAGATGTCGGCCGTCGCCGACTCCTCCCGGCTGAACGAGGGGGTTTGGATCAGCGACTGTAAAAGTACGATCGACTCTAAGTATAATATATTGTGTTCCTCACTCATGTAATAGGGTGGTGCCGGATTTTCCATTCAATAGGTCGGTCAGTTGATCGGCTTTGCCGATGATCACCTTGGTGACGCCTCCGCTAAGCGCGGTAAAGGCATTGTCTAATTTCGGGATCATGCCGTCACTCACAACGCCATTCGCACGAAGTGCCTCATATTCGGTTCGACTGATTCGGTTGATTACGGAACGCTCGTCATGCCGGTTGCGTAATACACCCGCTTTCTCAAAGCCAAAGACCAAGGTGGTTTGGTAAAACCCACTGAGCGCAACCGCAATCGATTGGGCGAGGGTATCGGCATTGGTATTGAATAGCTGTCCTGCCCCGTCGTGCGTGATCGGGGCCATCACGGGCAGGTAGCCACTTTGCAGCAGTTCATCCAATCCTCCTGCGTTTACGTTCGTGATATCTCCGACGAAGCCATAATCCATTTTTGGGTGTACCCGTTTTTTAGCTCGGACCAGATCGCCATCGGCACCCGTCAAGCCGATGGCTTTTTTCCCCTGGGCTTGAAGTTGAGCGACCAATTGCTTGTTGATGGTTCCGGCATAGACTTGTACAACAACTTCAAGCGTGCTGGCATCCGTAACGCGTCGACCCTCGATCATTTTCGTCTCGATGCCCAACTGTTCACTCATGCGCGTGGCGACTTTACCACCCCCATGTACCACTATCACCGGCATATCGATCGCTGCCAGCGATTGTGCAAATCGTTGCAGCGTGACGGGGTCGTCTATGACTTGCCCTCCAATCTTTATGATCAGTAACTCGCTCATAGTTTTTTTAAAATTTCCGATAAAACCGATTGAGCGGCCCATACCCGGTTGCCGGCTTGTTGAGTGACCAGGCTATTGGCTCCATCCAAAACCTCATCGCTCAACTCCACATTTCGTCGAACCGGCAAACAATGCATCACCCGGGCGTTACGCGAAGGGTATAAGTGTTCTTGGGTGAGCATCCACTCGGCATGGTCCGTTTTCAGCCTCCCATACTGAGCATAACTGCTCCAGTTCTTGACATAGATATAGTCGGCCTCCCGGAGTGCTTTTTTCTGGTCGTGGGTGATGGTGGCACATTTGGTAAAACGATCTGCTAATTCCATTCCCTCGGGGTGTGCAATCGTAAAATCACATCCGCCCCAATGAGTCATCCACTCTGAAAAGCTGTTGGCAACGCATTGTGGCAAGGGTTTCACATGCGGGGCCCAGGTCAATACGATTTTGGGTCGGTTGCCACTTCTCCAGGTCTCTTGTATGGTGATCAAGTCGGCCAAACTTTGCAACGGGTGCAACGTGGCACTTTCCAGGCTCACCACCGGAATGCCGGCATAGCGTATAAACTGCGAGAGCACATGCTCCCCGTAATCCGCTTCTCGGTCTTTCAGTGAGGGAAACGTTCGAATAGCCAGAATATCAAAATAGAGGCTTAATACGGGTGCCGCGTCTTTGATGTGTTCTACCGTAGTGCCATTCATGACCGTATGTTCTTCAAACTCGAGGGCCCATCCATCTTGCCCCACGTTGAATACGATCGCCTCCATCCCCAGATTTTGCGCTGCTACCTGTGTGCTCAACCGGGTGCGCAGGCTGGGGTTTAAAAACAACAGTCCGATACGTTTTCCTGTCCCTAGCGACCGGTCTGCCAGCGGGTCGTTCTTATACCGAATCGCTTGTGCTACCAGCGAATCAAGATCGACAACGTCGTGTACGGATGCGAATTGTTTCATGACGCAGCTTGTAATTCTTTTAAGGACTCCCGCAAGGCCTCCAAAAATTGATCAGCCTCTTCTCGGGTCAGCGCCAGGGAAGGAAGTAATCGAACCACCCGAGGCTTTGCTTCTCCGGTAAAAATGTGTTTTTCAAACAGTAAATGATTTCGGAGTGTCTGGAGGGTTTCCGGATAATCGAATCCGATCATAAGTCCCACACCTCTTACGTCAGTCAGTTCAGGGAGCGCCCGAATAGATCGTTGGAGGTATTCGCCCAGTACCCCAGCGTTTTTCATCAAGTTTTCTGACTCGATCACTTCCAGTACGGCCAGGGCGGCTGCACAGGCGAGGTGATTGCCACCAAATGTGGTGCCTAATTGAAAATGTTTCGGTTTTATGTGTGGGGCAATCGAGAGACCAGCGATCGGGAAACCATTTCCCATCCCTTTGGCCATGGTGTAGATGTCAGCTGTTACCGCGGCGTAGTCGTGGCTGTAAAATTGACCGCTTCTTCCATAGCCGCATTGTACACTGTCAGCAATGTATACCGCTCCGTATTGGTCACAACAGCAACGGATCGTCTGTAAAAATTCAGCCGATGCTACTCGAATGCCGCCCACACCCTGTATGCCTTCTACGATCACGGCGGCGACTTGATTGCCCTTTTCTTGAAAAAAGGAATGGACGGACTCCGCGTCATTGAATGGAAGAAATCGGATATGCTCGGTTTCGTTAACGGGCGCCACGTAATTTTTGTTATCGGTGGCGGAGACGGCAAGTGAGGTACGGCCATGGAAAGCACCCTGAAAGGCGATCACCATTTTTCGCCCGGTATGAAAGCTGGCAAGTTTTAAGGCATTTTCATTGGCTTCCGCACCACTATTGCAGAGAAAAAGTTGATAGGATATTTTCCCACTGACTTTGCCTAATTTTTCTGCCAGCTGTTCTTGCAGGGGAATGTGCACGGAGTTAGAATAAAAAGAAATCTTGTGCAATTGCTCTTGGATGCGCCGAGTCCAATGTGGATGACCATGGCCGATACTGATTACCGCATGTCCGCCATACAGGTCCAAGTACTCCTGTCCGTTGACATCCCACAAACGGCTACCGGATGCACGCTCGGGGGTGATGGGTTGGAGCGGATATACGTCAAAAAGGTTCATACTAGAAATAGCTGGCTTTGAGTTGAAGTCCGGTGGTTTCATCCAATCCAAACAACAGATTCATATTTTGCACGGCTTGCCCGCTGGCTCCTTTCACTAAATTATCGATCACACTGTGCACGACCAGTTTACTGCCTATTTTTTCCAATTGAATAAAGGCTTTATTGGTGTTCACCACTTGTTTGAGGAAGATCGGCTGATCGGTTACGTGAACGAAAGGATGCGTCGCATAATATTCGCTATAGAGCTCCTGTAGCGCTTTTGCAGATAACGTACATTCCAGCGTCGAGCTGATAAAGATTCCTCTTGTGAAATCGCCTCGCCAGGGCACAAAATTTAGTTCCAGTGAATCTTGTTTGGACAAGTTGAGAAGTGATTCGCCGATCTCTTGTCCGTGTTGATGTTCCAGGGTCTTGTAAGCTTGGATGTTGTTGGCCCGCCAGCTGAAATGTGTGGTGGCACTCAGGGTTTGTCCGGCTCCGGTACTACCGGTAATACCGGTAGTATAGATGGCAGGCAGAACTTGCGTGTTAGCCAGTGGTAATAAGCCGAGTTGAATCGCCGTGGCAAAACAACCCGGATTGGCTACCCGATTAGCGTTTTTGATCTGCTCTCGATTTCGTTCGGGTAATCCGTAAACGAACGTCTGGTTTTGGTAGGTATTGTTGGCTTGGTGGCGAAAGTCTGTCGTGAGGTCGATGACCTTTAAACTGTGGGGTAAGGAGGTGCCACTCAGGAAGCGGCGGGATTCTCCATGACCCAAGCAAAGAAAGAGCACATCGATCGAATCAAGCGGAGCGCTATCGGTAAAAAGCATGTCAATTTCGCCCAATATGTCTGCGTGCACGGAGTGGATCGGTTGACCCGCTTGGCTTCGGCTGTGTGCGAAAACGATCTCTGCGTGTGGGTGAAGAATCAGCAGACGAATCAATTCCCCTCCGGTATAGCCGGCAGCACCGAGAATGCCTATCCTAATTTTTTTCATTTGCTTGGCGTTTGACGGATTCGTGGATGAAGGTTTGCAGACCCGCGATCTTGCTAAAACCTCGTACATCGTTTCCGGTGAACCCGGCATTCATCTCGCCATATTTTCCGAACTGGCTGTTCATGAGGTCGAACCGGCTTTCGATACCGGTGACCTGGAACCGGTAGGGGAATAGGGAAATAAAAACCTCGCCACTGACTGTTTGCTGGCTAGTGCGCAAAAAAGCCTCGATGTCGCGCATCACGGGATCGAGAACCTGTCCTTCGTGCAGCCAGTTCCCATAAAAAAGTGAAAGTTGATCCTTCCATTGCAACTGCCATTTGGTAAGCACATGTTTTTCCAGAGCGTGGTGCGCTTTTAGGATGATCATCGGAGCAGCCGCTTCGAATCCAACCCTTCCCTTGATGCCAATGATCGTATCCCCGACATGAATATCGCGTCCGATGCCATAGGGAGCGGCGAGGGATTGTAAGTAATGGATAGCCTTACTGGGATGTTCAAACGATTGTTTATTCACGCTGACCAATTCTCCTTTTTCGAATCGAAGGCTGATATCCTCTTGGCCGGTTTTGGTCACTGGGGTGGGCCAGGCTTCTTCGGGTAGCATGCCGGTAGAGGTAAGGGTTTCTTTTCCGCCTACGCTGGTTCCCCAGAGTCCTTTGTTGATGGAATAGGCGGCTTTCTCAAAATTCATCTCCACGCCCTTTGCTTTCAGGTATTCAATTTCCGCTTCCCGGCTGAGTTGTTGATCTCGGATCGGGGTAAGGATGGGTATACCGGGAATTTGCGTATGAAAGATCATGTCAAAACGGACCTGGTCATTTCCGGCACCCGTACTGCCATGGGCCACAGCCTCTGCATTCAGCTCTTTGACGTGATCCGCTATACCCAGGGCTTGAATGAGTCGTTCGGCGGAGACCGAGAGCGGATAGGTATTGTTTTTCAGCACATTTCCATAGATCAGGTAACGCAGGATTAGATCGTAATAAGGTATAATGGCATCTAATGTTTTGTGTGTGGTTACGCCGAGTGCATAGGCATGCTTTTCGATCTGTGCAAGTTCTTCCTCTGTAAAACCACCGGTATTCACCAGTATACTGTGTACCTCATAGCCCAGTTCGTTCAGTAAATACTTCACGCAATATGAGGTATCGAGGCCCCCGCTGAACCCAAGTACGATCTTCTTGCTCATATAGGTCGAGTTTGCTTTAAGTTTTTTAGGAGTGGACGAAGCAGTTTCCATTGCTTGAACCGAAGCAGGCGCTCCAGGCCAGTCTTATTTTCCTCAAAGAAGTGTTTGGTCTCTTCCGGTTCATAGTGATCGGCCGGATCGTAAAGCATCGCTGTACACATGCAGTTCGTTCGATCCTTGCTCATTAAAATATCGTAGTTGACGCAACTTTTGCAACCGGCCCAAAAGGCCTCGTCCGGCGTGAGCTCCGAGTAGGTTACCGGTTCATACCCCAGTTCGCTGTTGATCTTCATGACCGCTAATCCGGTCGTTAGTCCGAAGATCTTTGCGTTTGGATAGCGCTCACGGGACAGCTCAAATATCTTTCTCTTGATCGCTTTGGCAACACCACCTTTCCGGAAGGCAGGTGCGACGATCAGTCCGCTGTTGGCAACGTACTCGCCATGACTCCAGGTTTCGATATAGCAAAAGCCTACCCACTCTCCAGCGGGCGTGAGGGCAATAACGGCTTTGCCCTCATCGATCTTGGTCTCAATATACTCTGGTGTACGCTTGGCTATACCGGTGCCACGGGCTTGTGCGGAGGTAGCCATCTCTTCGGTGATCTGAAGTGCGTATTTTTTGTCGTCGGAAACGGCCAGCCGAATGATGAGCGGAGGAGGGTTCAAGAGTTGATGTATTAGCTGTTGGTCCACCAGTCCAAATACGTTTTCGGAGGGGCTTCACTGACAGGGACCAGGGTGAGGGGGTTCGTCCTGTCAGCAACTACGAGAATGTTGCGGTCGGCAAAATGTGAAGACGTCAAATCCAACAGCGTAGATGCCACTGGTATTGGATCGATAAAAGGCTACTTGCTTCGTATGCGTGAGTAGATTGGTCATCGTTAATAAGGGGCAGCAAATTAATGAGAAATATTAAAGTTCGACTGCGATTTTTTACTAACACTCACAGGCGTTCGTGTTAAACCTGGATCAAAAAGATCATCGGTCGTTTGTGCAGGATAGGGATCGATCGTTTCCATTCGGCTACGGTTCGGGTTTGAATCGTTTCCGTGGGACCGGTGAGGTCAATCGCTAAGCAAACCCGGGTGGTGGGTTTCAGGTGTTGGAGCAAAGCTTGAAGCATCGCATCGTTTCGGTAGGGCGTTTCGATGAACAGCTGGGTGCGCTGGTGTTTGATCGAGTCTTGTTCCAGGGCCTGTATGGTCTGATTGCGGGCCTTTGCGTCAATGGGCAGGTAACCGTGAAACGTAAAGGACTGACCATTCAGGCCGCTGGCCATCAGGGCGAGTAGGAGGGAACTTGGCCCTACCAGCGGTTTCACCAATACGTTCATCTCTTGGGCCAGGGCGACCAGTTCCTGTCCCGGATCGGCGATACCCGGACAACCCGCTTCACTCACGATCCCGATGATCCGATTTTCCTCGACCGAGGCACGAAACCGAGCCCGAACATCGGGTTCATCCATTCGGATCCAACGATAATCGTCGATCACCATGTCTTTTCGAACCGACTTGAAATAACGACGAGTGGTGCGTTCGTTCTCAACGTAAAAGTCTTGGCACTGCACCAAGATGTCGAATAAATACGTCGGAAGGGTATGCGGGGCCGAGGCATCGATCCAAGTGGGAATCAAGTATACGATGGCAGAAGCATTCATGAGGCTTGCTTGATCGATTGAACGCTCAGCGTGGCGGCGATGATCGCATACACCGGTGCAAAGGGCAGTACTACATGCATGGCGAAGAAAACCAGTCCGGTTCCAATGGCCAGTCCCTTGTGCGCCTGCACGAAATTTTGGCTCTGGGTACGGTCGTACCCCACCCGGGCCAACGAATAATCCAGCATCGAAAAACCAAAGTAATAACACTCCAGCGCCAACGCGATCAGCGGCGTGACCCACCCGATCAGGGGCACAAAACAGAGCAACACCAACGCGGCTAGGTAAACCGTCTGCCAGCCGGCATTTCGAAGCGCGAGCGATATACCGCGACGAGCATCCGAGCGGGCTTCAGTCCAATCAAAGGAATGCACTTGCCCGTCTACCAACACCTCCGTCTTTTCGCTGACATACGTGAACAACGGAGAGCCTAGGATCAGGATCAGATATTTGAACCAGGAAAAATAGATCAGCACCAGCAAGAGCTGCAGCATCATGCCATTCATGACAAAGAAGAAACTGAGCCACTCGCTTCGTTCTTGTTGCAGCCACTCGGCAATGCCCACGGACTGCCCGATCCAACCCGTGACGGCCGTGGCTGATTGAAAAAAGAAATATAACCCCACTAAAAAAAGAACCGCATACACCAACCCGGGCAGGATCATCTCCTTCAACAGCTGGTGCCGCTGGGAGAAAAGCCTGGCCTGTTGCCAGGATCGGCTGATGAGTACGAGTTCCTGAATCATGTCCCATGTAAATGTAAGGAATTAGGTGGCAGCGTATTTTTCCTTCACCCTTCACCCTTCATCCTTCATTGAATATCTTTGGTCTATGTTGATTTCGTTTTGGAAAAAGCGTTTCGCTCGGTTTTTACTGGCGGTTGTATTGGGGATATTGATGTACGCCATAGATCCGCTTGCCTTGGACCCTGCTGCTGCTGCCTTGTTGGCCGTGGCCCTTACGATGATCGTTCTCTGGGTGACGGAGGCGCTTTCCATGCCGGTGGTGGCGCTGATGCCGTTGTTCCTTTTTCCCTTGTTGAAAATTCAATCCATCGAAGAAGTTTCGAGGGCCTATGCCAATCCGGTGATCTTTTTGTTCCTGGGCGGATTTTTACTCGGACTCGCCATCGAGAAATGGGATCTCCACCGCCGCATCGCCCTGGGTATCATTCGGAAGACCGGCTCCGGTGGCGACCGGATCATTCTGGGTTTCATCCTCTCCACTTCTTTCATCAGTCTTTGGCTCAGCAATACCGCCACCACGATGATGATGTTTCCCATCGCGCTCTCGGTGATTCAAGTGCTCAAACAGAAAAAAGAATTGGAGGGTAACCTGCCTCATTTTTCCATCAGCCTGATGTTGTCCATCGCCTACGCTTCCAACCTGGGCGGCATCGGCACCATCATCGGCACCCCGCCAAACGTTGCCTATGTGGCCTATATAGAAAAAGAAGTACCGGGATTGCAGATCGGTTTTTTGAATTGGATGTTGCTGGCCCTGCCACTGGGCTTGCTGTTGGTGCTGGCCCTGTATGTAGTGATGGTCAAGTGGCTTTACCCGAACCGCATACGTTCCAGTGAGATCATGGATAGCGTCATAGATGCAGAGTGGAAGGCCCTGGGACCCATGACCGGGTCCCAAAAACGCGTGCTGTGGATCTTTGGCTTCACCGTTTTGCTGTGGATGACACGAGTATTGATCAACCAGATCCAACCTTGGATCGTGCTGGACGATACCTTGATCGCCCTACTCGGCGGCTTTGGTTTATTTCTTTGTCCGGTGCATCCCTCCGATCGAAAAGAAGATGCTGCCGACAGACATTTACTGGAATGGTCCGACACCGAAAAACTGGCCTGGGGAATTTTATTGTTGTTCGGGGGCGGACTGGCCCTGGCCGGTGCCTTGGAAAAAGCGGGACTGATCAGTCAGCTCGGCAGCTGGCTTTCCACCTACGCTACGGCCGGATTCTGGCTCATCTTGTTGATCACCACCCTATCGCTTTTCATCAGCGAGGTCATGAGCAACGTGGCGCAGGTGATCGTCCTCGCCCCGGTTGTCACTGCCTTGGCCACGGCCCTGGGCGTTCATCCGCTGCAGTTGGGGATACCGATGACCCTGGCCGCCAGTTGCGCCGGCATGCTGCCCATGGGTACACCTCCCAATGCCATCGTGTTCGCCAGCGGACAACTTCGCTTGCGCCACATGCTGATCGTTGGGGGCGTGATGAACCTGATCGCGATCGTATTGATCACGTTGTTCAGCTGGTTCTTGCTGCCAATGATCTTCTGAGAAAAATTAGAAACGAGGGCAATTCAGCTTCTTCGCATCCGGATCGGATGGACGCTGGATGTAGATGAGTGAGATTTCCATTCCCCCCCGGGTATTGGAGGCGGGTTTGAGGGCGGAGGTGTTCACGTCATACGAAGCACCCAGGTGAAGTCCCTTGAACTCGAGTCCCAGATAAGGGATCGCCGCATCGTTCATCCGGTACCAGGCACCCAAAAAAACATTCACCGGATCGATGTCGCTTTGATTGACGTTATACGAAAAAGCCATGCCGCCTACCGTGTTGCTAGCCTTTGCCTGTATGCTGTGGATGGCGGAAACATGCAGGAAATTGTATTGCCCGATCGGGATCTTTCCGCCGGCCTGAAGCGTGGTTCGGGCGTTCAAGAGATATTGTCCGCCCTGGAAACTTTCTTTGGGACGATTGAGGTGATACATCGAGGCCCCTACATAAAAACTGTTTCGTCCGTCGGTGCTTCCGGTATACAGGATACCGGCATTGAGATCGAAATAGCTCAGACTGATCTGGTTCGCGGCAAAGATCTCACTGGTCACGCCGGTAAATCCGAGGGGCGTCAACTCGTCCTCAAAATCCACTTTGGTCACATCCAGGCGTTTGTTGATGTAGGTTCCCTGAAATCCAGCCCCGATCTGATGCCATCCATTCTCATCCAATCCTTTATGATAGGCCAGGGAGAGTCCGGCATAATTGGTGACCAATACGCCGTCACCGGCCCGATCCGACAGTCCCATGATCCCAACCCCCAGGTTGTCGATCTCGGGAAGCTTATTTTTCATCGCCGAGAAATCCAGCGATAGGGTGTTGGTTACAAAGGCATTGTTGATCGTGGGCCACTGATTCCGATAATTACCGGCCAGCCGGAAAACTCCATCAAATTTGCCGGTCAACGCCGGATTCAAGGTCATCGGAGAGGCAAAAAACTGCGAAAAATTAGGGTCCTGGGCCCAAGCCAAAGGCCCGGCCAAAAAGGATACTACAATGAGGGTGACTAGTTTTCTCATGGGAGGAGAGGCAAATTACGGAAAAAATTGGTGAAGGGTGAAGGATGAAGGGTGAAGGGGTCGGCGGACTACATTGGACATTGGTCTGCGGACAGCGGTCTGCAATCACTGCTGCTTCTTCTCCCCAAACGCCAGATCCCCGGCATCGCCCAGCCCGGGTACGATATAACTCTTGGCCGTCAGTTCTTCATCGATATCGCCGCACCAGATCGTGGCGGTAGGATCTTCTCTTAATACCATTTCAATGCCAACCTGACAAGCAATGGCCGTTACTACATGTACCTGACTGGGACGACCCTCTTGTCGTAAAAAATGAATGGTTTTGGCCAACGATGCACCGGTGGCCAACATCGGATCGGCAATGATCAATACGCGGTTGTCGAGGGTGGGGCAGGATAAATATTCCAACCGGATCTCAAAACTACCGTCGGGGTGATGTTTGCGATAAGCCGATATAAAGGCATTGTCCGCTTTGTCAAAATAATTCAACAATCCCTGGTGCATCGGAAGCCCGGCCCGCAAAATGGTTCCCAAAACAGGCTGGTGCTCCATCATCCAATGCTTGGCCGTACCCAGGGGCGTGGTGACCTCCACCTCTTTGGCCGGAAGCTTTTTGCTGATCTCATAAGCAGTGGCCTCGGCGATCCGCTCCAGGTTGCGCCGAAACCGCATACGGTCCGTTTGTACGTTCACGTCCCGCAATTCGGCTACCCAATTGCTCACAAGAGAATGCTGCTGACTTAGATTGATGACCATGGCGGAAAGACTAATTTTGACAAATCTAATTGAAAATGGCATGATCTATCGGGGGTTGGGACTGATGAGTGGCAGTTCGCTGGACGGACTGGATCTGGCCCTGGTCGAATTCCAAGCCGAAGGGGCCCATTGGCACTACCGTATCGAGGTGGCCGATTGCTATCCCTACTCCAACGAATGGCAAAACAAACTCCGGCCGGCCACTGAACTAAACGCAAAAGATTACCTCCAACTGCACGTCGATTACGGACATTACCTGGGTCAGCAAGTAAATCGTTTCATTCAGGAAAAGGGGTTGGACTATCGGGTCGGACTCATCTCTTCGCACGGCCATACTACGTTCCATCAACCCGCTACCAAACTCACGGCACAATTGGGAGATGGGGCCGCACTCGCCGCCACCACCCGCTTGCCCGTGATCACCGACCTGCGGGCCATGGATGTGGCGCTGGGAGGACAAGGCGCACCCATCGTACCCATCGGAGAACGTTTGCTTTTTCCCTCGTATGCTTATTTTCTGAACATCGGTGGCATCGCAAATCTTTCACTGGCCACTGATCCGTATCTGGGTTTCGATGTTTGTCCCGCCAACCGCGTACTCAACATACTGGCCGAACAGCTGGGTCATACCATGGATGAAGGTGGCGCCCTGGCCCAAGCCGGCTCCGTCAAGCAAGACTTGCTCGAACAACTGCGGCAACTGGAATATTATCAGCGCCCGGCCCCCAAATCACTACCCAATCAATTTGGAACCGATGTCATTGTTCCAATGCTGCTGGATTCAGGTCATGACATCCCGAACTTGCTGGCCACCTACACAGAACACATCGCTGAGCAGATCCATCGATCTTTGCTTTCTTCGGGTCGGACGCTTGTACCCGGACAGCTCCTGATTACCGGCGGCGGTGCCTTCAACGATCACTTGATCCGCCAGATCGCCCACCATCTTCAGCCGATCGGCATCACGCCAGTTATTCCCGATGCGGAGTTGGTGCAATACAAAGAAGCACTGATCATGGCCTTTATCGGCGTACTTCGCTGGCGACAAGAAAATACCGTGATCGAATCGGTTACAGGTGCATCCGCCCCAAGCATTGGCGGGGCGTTGTGGATGGGACAAGAAGCCTGATCAGAAAAATTCAAAGCGGTCTCCGTCAAACAGCCCTTTGTCGCTCAACTTTACATGCGGAATGACCAATAAGGCCATGAACGAAAGCGTCATGAAAGGCGCCTTCAAGCCAGAGCCTAATGCTGTTTTGACGAACCGATCAAGTTGTGTGTATTGCTCGGCCACCCAAAATCCATCGGCGGCACTCATCAGTCCCGCTACCGGCAGTGGCAACAGATGCGTGTGGGTTGAATCGACTGCGCTGAGCCCCCCCTTCGCCTCCATCACTGCATTGACCGCATTGCAGATGGATTGGTCGTCGCACCCCACGGCCACCACGTTGTGACTATCATGCGCCACCGAAGAGGCCAGTGCGCCTGTTTTTAATCCAAAATTTTTAATGAAGGCGATCGCGGGTGGGGCGGCCCGGTATCGATTCACCACAACGATCTTCAGGATATCCCGATCGGTATCCGAGACCCACCGATCGTTTTGAAGTGTTGGTATTTCCTCGATCCTTTCGGTGATGAGTTGTCCGTCCAACGCCCCGATCACCGGATGTTTACCGATTGGTTGACTGACCGAAACTGAAAGATCGGTTGCCCGGAGCTGTGTGGGTTGAAATTGATTGATGGGAGGGACCACCACCGATGAGATCTGTGTCAGGCCCTTGTCAAATACCAATTCACCAGCTATATAGGTTTGTAGAACGTGGAATGCTTGGAGGTCGCTTACGGCGATCAGGTCGGCTGCGTCACCGACGCGTAATTGTCCCACCCGCATTGAATAATGCTCGACGGGATTCACGCATGCCGCCCGCAATACATGGAAAAGCGGCATGCCTTTCGCGATGGCCCGGGCACAGAGTTGATTGATGTGTCCCTCCAGCAAACTGTCGGGGTGTTTGTCGTCGCTGCAAAACATGATGCGATCGGGATGATCGCGCAGCAGTTCGATCAAGGCCTCAAAATTCTTGGCGGCACTGCCTTCCCGGATCAGGATCTTCATGCCGCGGTCCAATTTATCTTTTGCTTCCGCAAGCGTGAAGCACTCATGGTCGGTATGGATGCCGGTATCGATGTATTGCTGAGCGGCCGCTCCGCGCAGTCCGGGCGCATGTCCGTCGATCGGTTTACCGGCGGCTTTGGCGGCCGCGATCTTTTGCATCACTTCTTCCTCATGCTGCAACACGCCCGGAAAATTCATCATCTCACTGAGGTAGTTTATTTCCGGGCGGGCCAGGAGTACTTTTACTTCCTCTACCGAGATCGTTGCTCCGGCCGTTTCAAAGATCGTGGCCGGTACGCAGCTCGGGGCACCAAAATGAAAGTGAAAAGGAACATGCTTGCCATTGTCGATCATGAAGTCGACACCCTGCATGCCACAGACATTGGCGATTTCATGTGGGTCGCTGATAGTACCCACCGTGCCGTGTTGCACCGCCAGGCGGGCGAATTCCGAGGGTACCAGCAGGGAGCTTTCAATGTGTACGTGTGCATCAATGAAGCCGGGCATCAGAAAAGGTCCTTTCGGTATTTGATCCGCGGCTAATTCCTGAATGGCCGTGATCTTTCCGTCGCGGATGGTCAGGTTGGCGGGATAGATCCGTTCGGCATGAACATCCACTATTCGGCCGGTCAGATCATGATGTACGCTGGGCATAGCAGTAAGATACGAATTCGATTTTAGTTATCTTTCCAAGTAAATCGAATCAACATGCGTACCGGCCTTTTCTTCCTGCTGACCCTTTTGAGCCTCGAGGTGTGGGGGCAAGTAAAATCTGCCAAAACGCCGGCCGCTGCTCCGGGCTTACCCGCTTCCTTTCTCGACGGTATTTCGTTTCGGCTCCTCGGGCCGTTTCGGGGCGGACGGAGTGCCGCCGTAGCCGGGAGTTATCAGGAGCGGAATACTTTTTATTTTGGCGGGGTGGGCGGCGGTGTCTGGAAAACCCAGGATGGAGGCAGCAATTGGAAGAACATCAGTGATAAATTCTTCGGCGGTAGCATTGGCGCCGTAGCCGTGGCACCATCCGATGAGAGCATTTTATATGCCGGCGAAGGTGAAGGCACGATGCGCGGAAATGTAAGTGAGGGATTGGGCGGTATCTGGCGCAGCGACGATGGTGGTAAATCCTGGCGCAACCTCGGTTTGAAAGATAGTCGTCACATCATCCGCATTGTCATCCATCCAAAAAATCCGGATATCGTTTGGTTGGCGGTGATGGGACACTTGTTTGGTCCCAATACGGAACGCGGTGTCTATAAGACCACTGACGGAGGAAAGACCTGGAAGCGTACGTTGTTCGTGAATGAGCAGACCGGATGCAGCGAGATCGTGATGGAGCCCGGAAACCCAAGTGTGTTGTATGCCGGTATGTGGCGCGTCATCCGTCAGCCACATGTCATGGAAAGCGGGGGCGAGGGCAGCGGTTTGTGGAGGTCCGCCGATGGTGGTGAAACGTGGATCAACATCACCTCCAACAAAGGGTTACCCAAAGGCACCTGGGGCATTGTGGGAGTGGCCATAGCACCCAGCAATACGGATAAACTGTATGCGCTGATCGAAAATGAGAAAGGCGGACTTTATATGAGTGCCGATGCAGGAAAGACCTGGACCCTCCAATCCAACGATAACAACATCCGGCAACGGGCTTGGTATTATACCCGGGTTTATGTCGATCCGAAAAATGAGAACCGGGTGTATTGCCCCAACGTAGAATTCATGTTCAGCACCGATGGCGGAAAATCTTTCAAGCGCATCGGCACACCCCATGGCGATCACCACGATCTCTGGATCGATCCCCGGGATCCGGCCCGCATGATCGTGGCCGACGACGGAGGAGCACAGGTCTCCTTTGATATGGGGAATAATTGGAGTACGTATCTCAACCAACCCACGGTGCAAGTCTATCGCTTGAGCACGGACAATGCCTTTCCATATCGCATCTTAGGTGGACAGCAAGACAACAGTGCCTTTAGGATCCGTTCCCGTTCCTATGGGTCGGCCATTGCCGGCGATGATTTTCAAGATGCGGCCGGTGGCGAGAGCGGCTATGTGGTCGCAGATCCCACCGATCCCGACATTACCTATGGTGGCAGTTATATGGGATTTCTATCCCGACTCGATCACCGTACACAAGAAACACGGCTGATCAATGTTTGGCCCGATGACGGTATTGGTGCCGGTGCTGATGTGCAACGCTATCGCTTTCAGTGGAACTATCCCATCTTCTTCTCTCCGCACGATCCCAAGCGCTTGTATGCAGCGGGGAATCATCTGTTCGTCACGGAAAACGAGGGCCGTTCCTGGCAACAGATCAGCCCGGACCTGACAACGAACGATAAACGTCGGCAGGCCCCAAGCGGCGGCGCCATCACCAAAGACAATACCGGGGTGGAATATTATTGCACCATTTTCACGGCGGAGGAAAGTGCCCTGGAGCCCGGGCTGCTGTGGACCGGCAGCGATGACGGACTCATTCATCTGAGCCGGGACAATGGAAAGAGCTGGACCAATGTGACGCCGCCGGGCATTCCCCAATGGATGATGTGGAATTCGGTGGAGATCGACCCGCACCAAAAAGGAGCCGCATATTTTGTAGGAACCCGCTATAAGCTGGATGATTTTACGCCCTATCTCTTCAAGACGGAAGATTATGGAAAATCTTGGAAGCGGATCGACAACGGGATCGATCGACTACATTTTACCCGGGCCCTTCGGGCCGACCGCACCCGCAAAGGATTGCTGTATGCGGGAACCGAGTATGGGTTGTACATCAGTTATGACGACGGACAGAGCTGGATGTCCTTTCAAGGCAACCTGCCGGTCAGTCCCATCACCGACCTGGCCTTGAAGAATAACGACCTGATCGTGGGCACGCAAGGCAGAAGTATTTATTTGCTGGATGACCTGTCGGTCGTTCAACAATACAACGAGTCTGTTTGGAAGCGACCGTGGCAGGTGTTTACGCCGGCGCCGGCTGTTCGAATGAACAGTGGTCGAGGTGGATACGGCACCCCGGCTGCGGCGGGACAGAATGCTCCTAAGGGGATCGTGATCCCTTATTGGGTGGACGCCTCGGTGGAGACGAAGCCGGTTCGCGTTGCTTTATACGATGTCAACCAAAAATTCATCCGTCAATTTGATACACAATCTGAAAAAGATAAATTGGAAGTATCGGCGGGGATGAATCGGTTTGTGTGGAACCTGCAGTATCCGGATGCGGAGAAAGGTCCGGACGGATTGGTGATCTGGAATGGTTCGGTGCGGGGACCACAAGCAATCCCCGGAAAATACACGGCCCGTTTTGTGTTCGACAAGGATTCTGTGGACGTTCCGTTCACCTTGTTACCCGATCCGAATTTCAAGACCACCCCGCGGGAATATGCAGCGCAATTTGATTTTCTCATACAGGCACGCGATCTTTTTTCGGAGACCATGCTGGCCCTGAAGCAGATCCGTTCCGTCCGCACCCAGCTGGAGGAAAAGCGGAAGCAATGGAAAGCCGATACGATCCCGGCCTTGAAATCATTACTCGATTCCACCTTGGGCGAACTGTCTTCGGTCGAGGAGGCTTTGCATCAGACCAAGGCGAAGAGCAGTCAGGATGTCTTGAATTATCCCATCCGATTGGATGATAAATTGAGCGGATTGTATAATCAGGTGCGTGCCGGATCGGGCGGCGTGTCGAAGCAGGCTGAAGAGGCTTTTGCGGAGATCGGCGGAAAGGTACGGGCGCAGTTGTCGCGGTTGAAGACGGTCGAGGCCAAGCAGGTGCCGGCCATCAATCAATTGGCGCTGGAGTGGAAGTTGCCGGCGATCAGTTGGTAAAGCGACGCGTCCGGGATTTCATCAACTCGATCGCGTACTCTTTGCTGGGGTACATATTGTGCAAGTTGACCAGGTGGTCGGCCAGCTTATCGTATCGTTTACCCATCAGCCATAGAAAAATATGCAAGTAGTGGATGCCGTCAAACACCAGCACCTTTTCCTTGGCGTAGCGCTCCGTGTGTTTTAGGAACTCTTGAGGGATCTCGGTGTAGTGCAGGGCTGGGCGGTGGTGATGCACTTCGTGGTATCCATCATTCCAGCACGTGTGGTTGTATTTGGTATTGATGCAATTGATCGTGTTCTCCTCCGGATTACTCGGATCGATGAATGCATGTTGCGCCCAATTGCCCAGCATCATTACGATCCGGGCAAAGAAAAGGGGAAGCAGAAAAATGAAGAGGGTGGCTTGCCAGTTGAGCAGCCAAAGTCCTACGCAAATCAAATAAAAACTGATCTCGCCAAACGTGAGGCGCATGTAAAATTTCTTGCGCTTCCGGTGGAAGAAATAGGCGAAGGTGTCTACCAGTCCCAGCATCACAAATCTACCCACGTAAATTAAAAATCCGCCAAGGCTGTCGCGTTGGTAGCGCATGGTGGAGCTGGCATCGTCATCGTGATTGTTCTCCACATGGTGCATGCCCATGTGGTGTACGAAGTAGGTTTCCGGGGTATGACCAAAGAAGGGACAGACCACCCAGATCACATAGTGGTACAGCCAGGTGTATTTTTTTTTGAAAAGCTTTCGGTGGCTGATGCAGTGCAGCATCAAGCCAAAGCGGCCTTTGTAATACAGCTGTGAGATGTAGAAATACGGAGCGTAGAGCAACCACCAGTAGCCGCCGGGAAGCCAGGGCGTAAACAGGAGAATGGCGATTGGGATCACCAGCAAGTGAATGCCGGTGAGCATATGTATGAACGGTAGGTCGCGTTCGTCGTTCAGGTATTTCAGCCAAAATTTTTCGTAGCGGGTAAATTGTTCGGGCCGACGGTAAATGGGATCCGTAAGAGTAGGCAAGGCGCGCATGGGAGGGGTCGGATGTTTCCATCCGGCTGAATTTGTTTCTGGCTCAAATTAGGGATTTTCCCTTCAATCAATTACGATTGTTTAAGCAGTTGGCGAACTCCGGTATTGGCACCTCCCTCCAGACTCAGGTTCACGGGGGTGTTGGCTTGCCAAGCACCGCGAGTAAAGTCGGGTACGTCGACCGATTGGCCACGTTTTTTCACCGAACGTTCGCTGAGCGGAACGATCGCACTCCAGGCAGCGGCATCGTATACATCCTGATCAAGGGGTAAACCATTACGCAGGCAATCGATCAGTCGCCAGTCCATGATGAAATCCATGCCTCCGTGTCCGCCTACTTCTTTGGCAATGGCTCCGATGTGTTTCACGATCGGGGGCGTATATTTTTCTTCCAACTTGGCGTATTCTTCTTTGGAGATCGTGGAGTGACCAAATGCGATCCGTTGAGGGGAGGGCCATTTCTGGGCCATGCCCTTGGTGCCACTCAATAAGTGTATACGCGAGTAAGGTCGGGGGGTGGAAACATCGTGCTGGATCATCATCGTTTTTCCTTTTACGGTTCGGATGAGGGTCGTATTCATGTTACCGCGAAAGGATTTTCCTTCATAGGGTTTCCAGATCTCATCTTCGTTGGCTTTTTCCGCGGCCAGCGGTGCCAGGGAGAAATCAGCGGTGCTGATGCTGGTGAGGTATTCCATTCGATCGCCCCGATTGATGTTGAGGCATTGTGCGATGGGGCCGATGCCGTGTGTCGGGTAGAGGCTTCCGTTTCGGTTCACATTCTCTTTCAATCGCCATTGATCGGCGTAGGCTTTTTTATTGAACAACCAATCCTTGCTCAGGTCATGGATGTAGGCACCCTCGGCGTGTACCAATTCACCCAACAGACCATTGCGGGCCATGTTGAGGGTGAGCAGTTCAAAAAAGTCGTAGCAACAATTCTCCAGCATCATGCAATGACGCTGGGTCTTTTCGGAGGTTTCTACCAAGGCCCAACAGTCGTCCAGTGTCTGCGCGGCCGGCACTTCCACCGCCACATGTTTGCCGCCTTTCATCGCCCGAAGGGCAATGGGGGTATGCAAATGCCAGGGCGTGGGGGTGTAAACCAAGTCAAGTGTTGCTTCGTCGCAAAGTGCCTTCCAGCCATGTTCGCCGACATAGCCAACGGCTTTGGGTCGGCCGAGCTTGGCCAGGGTTTGTTGTGCTGCTTCGACGCGGTCGGGATATTTATCACAAAGGGCCACGATCTCGACGCCTTCGAGGTAACTCAGTCGTTCCACGGCATCGCTGCCGCGCATGCCCAGTCCCACGATGCCCACCCGAACCACCTCCAGTTTGGGTGCTCCATATCCGCACATATTGAAAGCAGCCCGTGTGGTCGGTTGCGGGGTGAGTGCTGCGAGTGCGGGCTCGGTACCGGCTAGCAGCGTAGAGCCGGCGGCGATCTGGCGCAGGAATTTTCGTCGGTTGGTAGACATGGTGGATCGGATGAAAAGGGAAGATATCAAATATTCCCGCACGGGTCCATCAGGGTTCGAGCAGGTCGGGGCGGCGTTCCTGCGTGCGCTGCAGCGATTGTTCGTGTCGCCATTCTTCGATGAGCCGATGGTTTCCGCTCATCAGTACGTCGGGTACTTTCCATCCGCGAAAATCTTCGGGTCGTGTATAGACCGGTGGGGCCAGCAGATTATCCTGAAAGGAATCGGTGAGGGCGGAGGTTTCGTCGTTGAGTACTCCCGGGAGCAGCCGACCGATGGCATCCACGATCAGTGCCGCGGGAATCTCCCCGCCGCTGAGTACAAAATCACCAATGGAAATTTCGAGGGTAATGAAATGATCTCTGATCCGCTGGTCGATCCCTTTGTAGTGTCCGCAGATCAGGAGTAGATCGCCACCGAGTGAAAGTCGGTTGGCCATGCCCTGATCGAATCGTTTTCCGTCGGGGGTCAGATAGATGATCTGATCGTAGGTGCGCGATCGGGAGAGTTCTTCGATGGCTTTGGCGAGGGGTTCACACATCATGACCATACCGGCGCCGCCGCCGTAGGAATAGTCGTCCACCTGACCATATTCGTTCACGGCCCATTGGCGCAGCGGATGAACGGCGAGGCTGAGCAACCCTTTGTCTTGTGCCCGCTTCATCATGCTGTGGGCGAAAGGGCTTTCCAGCAGTTCCGGAAGCACGGTCAGAATGTCGATGTGCATGCGGCAAAGATACCGATCGGCCTATAAAGAGAGACCCCCGGGGAACCGGGGGTCGGCCTTGAAACAAAAACCAACGATAGCTCCCGAAGGGCTGCCATCTGAATTTCACCTCTGCCACAAACTTACCGGGCAGGGTACAATGAAAGAGGGATCTCCGTCAGCCTATGATTTGACCTTAATCAGTATCTCCTTCTACGAACGAATCCAGGTCTCTTCGTTCTTTCTTGGTGGGGCGACCGATCTTACTGGGACGTTTGCCACTGAAAAAGCTGGCCGCCTGGTATTTCAGGCGCTCGAGTTCTTCGGGTGGCGTGATGTCGCGGTAATGCTGTATGGCCAATTCGTGTTTGACACGATTTTGTAAGAGTCCCGTTACCTTGATCCGCCAGCGTTTTTGTTCGGTGCGTACTTCGTATTCATCTCCCACATGCACATTCTTGCCGGGTTTGGCAGCTTCCTCCTGATACTTCACCTTTCCCTGATTGCACGCGAAGGTGGCGGCAGCTCGGGTCTTGTATAGCCGAATGGCCCAGAGATATTTATCGAGGCGCAGACGAGGGGCGGATTCCATCGATCAGGATTCGGCAAAGTATTTATGGAAATACGGAATGGTCTCGATCCCTTTGTAATAATTCTCCAGGTTGTATTTCTCGTTCGGCGAATGGAGGTTATCGTTGTCCAGTCCAAATCCCATGAACACGATCTTGATGCCCAATTCTTTTTCGAGGATCGAACAGATCGGAATGCTGCCACCGCCGCGTACGGGGATGGGTGTTTTTCCAAAGGTGGTCTCAATGGCCTTCGAGGCGGCCTGGTATCCTTTGGAGTCGATCGGTGTCATGTAGGGTTCACCGCCGTGGTGCAACGAGGCCTTGACCACTACGCCGGCCGGCGCTTGGGATTGAAAATAGTGCAGTAGTTTTTCGGTGATCTTTTCGGAGGATTGATTGGGTACCAGGCGTGCCGAGATCTTCGCATAAGCTTTGGAGGGAAGGACGGTTTTGGCACCTTCGCCGGTGTAGCCTCCCCAGATGCCATTGATCTCGATGGTGGGACGAATGCCGGTCCGCTCATAGGTCGAATAGCCTTTCTCACCCCAGAGGGCATTGATCCCGAGTTCGCGCCTGTATTCTTTTTCATCGAAGGGTGCCCGGTTGATGAGGGCGCGCTCAGCTTCACTGGCTTCGACGACGTCGTCATAAAAACCCGGGAGGGTGATGTGGTTGTTCTCGTCGTGGCAGCTGGCGATCATTTTTGCCAGAATCGTAATGGGATTGGCCACGGCACCTCCATAGGTTCCGCTGTGCAGGTCGCGGTTGGCACCGGTCACTTCCACTTCGATGTAGCTGAGTCCGCGGACCCCTGTATCCAGTGATGGATTCTCCAAGCTCAGCATGGCGCTGTCGCTGATGAGAATAACATCTGCTTTCAGCAGCGCTTTATTGGCCGATACAAAAGCTGCCAGGTTTGGAGAACCCACTTCTTCTTCGCCTTCGATCAAAAATTTGATGTTGGTGCAGAGGGAATTGGTTTTATCCATTACCTCCAGGGCTTTGACGTGCATGTAAAATTGTCCTTTGTCATCGGCCGAGCCGCGGGCAAATACTTTACCGTCTTTGATGACGGGTTCGAAGGGGCCACTGTGCCAGAGTTCCAGTGGTTCGGGGGGTTGCACATCGTAATGTCCGTACACCAACACGGTGGGTTTGGCCGGGTCGATGATTCGTTCGCCATAGACAACAGGATAACCGGCGGTGGGCAATACCTCGGCGCGGGAGCAGCCGGCGGCCAGTAAACTTTTTTGGACGGCTTCCGCGCAACGGATCATATCGGCTTTGTGCTCGGATTTGGCGCTGATGGAGGGGATGCGGAGCAGGTCCATCATCTCATTCAAAAATCGTTCTTGGTGTTCTTGTTGATAGGATTTCCAGACGTTTGACATGGGAAATAAATTAGGTGTACGAAGATAGGAAGAAGCGTGTGGGCCGGCCTTATTCCTCGGCGTGCGTGGGGTCGTTCAGGTTGGTGGCCTTGGTGAGGGATTGGCTGCCGTAGCGGTCTTTGAGTCCGTCTACCGCTTGATAGAGTTTTAGTTTACGGGGCTGATCTTCGAACAAACTCATCTGCAGGGTAAAGGGGATCAGGTGCGAGAAACGCACGCCCAGCAACCGGATGGGTCGACCCCGTTCGTGCAATTCGGAAAATAATTTTTTCACGTGGGCCAGCAGGTTGTCGTCGAGTGCAGTGTAGGGAATGGTCTCTTGTTTGGAGACGGTATCAAAATTGGAATAGCGAACCTTCACGGTTACACATCCCGTTAGTTTTTCTTCCTGTCGGAGGGCATAAGCCGTTTTCTCGGTAAGCCGAACCAATTGTCGGTGTAAAAAATCCTCTTCGAGGTGATCTTCCGAGAAGGTATTCTCATGGCTGATGCTTTTTTGTTCCCAATCGGTGTGTACGGTGGCCGAGCCGATGCCTTGAGCTTTTTGCCAAAGCGATTCGCCGTGTTGGCCCAGAATTTTTTTCAAGAATTCGATCGGGGTGGCGGCCAGTTCCGCGATGGTACGGATGCCCCAGTTCTTGAGTTCTAGTTCTGTTTGTTTTCCCACGCCGTTTATTTTTTCTACGCCGAGAGGCCAGAGAAATGCTTTTTCTTGTCCGGGTTCAATTTCCAGGAAGCCATTGGGTTTGGCTTCGTTGGTGGCCATTTTGCTGATGAAGCGCGCGGTGGAGAGTCCGCCGGACATGGGCAATCCGGTCTCCCGGATCACGGTTTCCCGAATCTCGCGGGCGAATTGGGTAACTCCGAAATACTTGTCCATGCCCGTAAGGTCGACATAGAATTCATCGATGCTGGCTTTTTCAAAGGCCGGCACCCGGTTGGCGATCAGCTCGGTGACCCAGGCCGAATATTTACTGTACTGGTCGCGGCTGTGGTTGGTGACGATGGCGTGGGGACAAAGCTGCAGCGCTTTTTTCATGGGCATGGCCGAATGAATGCCAAAGGCTCGGGCCTCATAACTGCAGGCGGCCACGACGCCCCGGTCGTATCCACCCACCAGCACGGGTTTTCCTTGCAAGGAGGGATTGTTTCGGATCTCGACGGAGACAAAAAAAGAATCTAGGTCGAAGTGGGCAATATGGGAAAGCGGTGTCGACATTTTACTGCAGATAGATATCGAGCAGTCCCTCCGGCAGCGTAACCGCCACGAGGCGTTTTTTATGATCTACCCGTTCCAGCGTTTCTTCGTGCAGGGGAATAAAGACCTCTTTTCCCTCTATTTCCAATCGGCAGAGCAGTTGATGCGGCTGCTCGATCAGTTCCAAGATCTCACCCAGGTCTCGATCGTGCTCGAAGATGTGATATCCCAGCAGGTTGACCGGTGCCGTGCGGGCGGCTTGTTTTTTGAAATCCGCTTCGGTGAGCCAAACGGCTTTTCGGGCCAATCGCTGCGCGGTTTCCTTGGTGTCGATCCCCTCAAGTTTGACAAGTGTTTCCTCTTCGTTTCGGATCTGGGCTTTTTCCAGGAACCAGGGAATGAATGCCCCTTTTTTCTCCTCGATGAACAAGGCTTGGATGCCCGGTAGATTGCTGCGCTTTCCCAAATGGTGTTGCAGGATGAGCTCGCCGGTCAGTCCGTGTGATCCTATGATCTTTCCAAGCGGTAGGTAGGTCGACATCGGCTCACAATTTCCGAATTATTCCATTGGTAAAATGAAAAATCCCGACAGCTACTGTCGGGATTTTTTGAATTCGGTAAAGAATCATTATTCGGCAGCGGGCACTTCTGCTTCGGCCTCGGGGGCAGCGGGTGCCGCCGGGACTTCTTCTACTTTTCTGGCCACGGGCACACGGGCTGCGGCACGGGCCGCTTTTTTCTTGCGGGCCGATTCTTCCTGACGCTTTTTCAATTGCACTTCGTGTTCAGCGGTCCAGGTCGTGAATTTTTGCATGGCAGTGGCGTCATCGAACAGTCCCAGCGATACACCCCGGAGCAGGTGCTTCAGGTAGAGTACGCCTTTGAAACTGAGGATACGACGAACCGTGTCGGTGGGGGTGGCACCTTTGTTCAACCACTCCAAAGCCTTCTGCCGATCCAATTGGACGGTGGCCGGGATCGTGAGGGGATTGTAGGTACCTAATTTTTGGATGAACTTACCATCGCGGGGGGCCCGAGAATCGGCTACGACGATGAAGTAAAAGGGTCTTTTCTTGGACCCGTGTCTTTGCAGACGGATTTTTGCTGACATAAATAGAAATTTAACAGCGTTAACAATAAGGTTCACCGGTAAAAACCGGGGGACAAATATACACCAAATCAGGGGTTTGGCGAAAAAAACATCAACGCATACCCGGCAGGGAGGGACCAAACTTGCCTAATTTGTTCATATTCTTCATCATACCGCGCATCTGCTCGAATTGCTTGAGGAATTGATTCAGCTCCTGGATGTCTTTTCCGGCGCCCCGGGCGATCCGTTTTTTCCTGTTTCCATCCAGCAGGTCCGGGTTGGCTCTTTCGGCCGGGGTCATGGAATTGATCAGGGCTTCGATCCCCTTGAAAGCATCGTCGCTGATCTCCAGGTCTTTGATCTTACTGCCCACCCCCGGGATCATGCCCAGCAGATCTTTCATGTTGCCCATTTTCTTGATCTGTTCCAGCTGCATCTTGAAATCGGCAAAATCAAATTGATTCTTGCGGATCTTGGACTCAAGTTTTTTGGCCTGTACCTCATCGAATTGCGCCTGGGCTTTTTCGACCAGCGAGGTGATGTCGCCCATCCCCAGGATGCGCTGGGCCATCCGGTCGGGGTAGAAAACATCCAGGGTATCCAACTTCTCCCCGCGGCTGACGAACTTGATGGGCTTGTTGACGGTGTATTGAACCGAGAGGGCCGCTCCGCCTCGAGTATCGCCATCGAGTTTTGTGAGTACGACACCGGTAAAGTCGAGTCGGTCATTAAAGGCCTTGGCCGTATTGACCGCATCTTGCCCCGTCATACTGTCCACCACAAACAAGATCTCTTGCGGGGTAACGGCATTGCGGATATCGGCCACTTCCTTCATCAATGCTTCGTCGATGGCCAGTCGGCCAGCCGTATCGACGATGACCACGTTGCGATTCAGGGAACGGGCTTGTGCAACGGCCCGTTGGGCGATGCCTACGGGGTCGGTACTGTCGGTTTCAATATGAACGGGTATGTCGATCTGCTCGCCCAGAACGCGAAGTTGTTCCATGGCAGCGGGACGATACACGTCTGCCGCCACGAGCAGCGGTTGAAGGGCTTTTTGTGATTTGAGGTAGAGGGCTAATTTGCCGGAAAAGGTGGTCTTACCGCTACCCTGCAGACCGGCGATCAGGATCACGGCCGGATTTCCCTTGGCGTTGAAGTCGGCGGCTTGTCCCCCCATCAGGGCCGTGAGCTCATCTTGGACGATCTTGGTCATCAATTGTCCGGGAGAGATGGCATTCAGCACTTTTTGTCCCACCGCCTTTTCCTTCACCTTATCGGTGAACTCCTTTGCGATCTTGAAATTCACATCCGCATCCACCAGGGCCCGGCGGATGTCTTTGATGGTGGCGGCCACGTTGAGTTCCGTGATCCGGCCCTGTCCGCGGAGGTTCTTGAAGGCGGACTCCAATCGTTCTTGTAAGCTATTGAACATATCTAAGGGAGCGCAAAGATAAGCAGCCCCGATGAGCCCCGCATCCCTGATGCCCATCAGGGGTTGACCTACTTAAAAATTACCATAAATTTTTCTTGGTGGGGACCAATTATTCTCTATTATTGCCCCAATCTCTGCGCCTTTCATGAGCAAACAACTTTTCACCATAGAGTTTCCGGTACGCTGTTCGCCTGCCATCCTGTTTGAATTTCTTTCCACGCCCGCCGGATTGTCGGAGTGGTTTGCCGATCAGGTAGATGAGCGGGATGGTATTTTCTATTTCGGTTGGAACGGCTCGGTCGAGGCGGCGGAAGTCAAAGAGCGGGAAACCGATAAATTCGTCCGTTACCGCTGGCTCACGTCCCCCGCCGAGGAATATTTTGAGATGCGCATCGAGAAGTCGGAGATCACCAACCAGACCATTCTGGTCATCAAGGATTTTGCCGACAAGAAAGAGATCAAGGATCAGACCCTTTTGTGGGATCACCAGATCAAAGACCTTTTTCACCGCCTGGGCAACTAGTCCTTGTTAATCTTATCCCCTTTTCCGTTGGTTCGCGCAGGTGCCGTTGGCCTTTGTTCTATTTTTGCCCCACTTCGGCCATGCTGTTCAAAAAACTAGACATTCTGGTGATCCGGGCTTTTTTGGGTCCGTTTGCTGCTACGTTCTTCATCACCTTGTTGGTGTTGGTGATGCAGTTCTTCTGGCTTTATATCGATGATTTTGTCGGCAAGGGACTGGGTCCCGGTGTCATTGCCGAGTTCATTCTTTACCAAAGTGCGGTGTTGGTACCCCTGGCCCTGCCCTTGTCGGTCCTCTTGTCATCGCTGATGACCTTCGGAAGCCTGGGTGAATCCTTTGAGCTGGTCGCCATCAAGTCGGCCGGCATCTCGCTGCTTCGCTTCATGCGCCCCCTTTTTTGGATCGCAGCCCTGATCAGTGGTATCGCCTTTCTCTTCTCGAACTATGTCATTCCTGTGGCCAACCTCAAGTCGCGTACCCTGCTGGCCGATATCATCTATGCCAAACCGGCTTTCGATCTGAAAGAGGGCGTTTTTTATGATAAGATCAATGGCTATGCCATCAAGATCGGAAAAAAAGAATCGGATAGTTTGATCCGGGACGTGGTCATCTACGAACAAGGCAATATGCTGCAGGATAATTTCTTGGTGGCTGAATCAGGTGTGATGCGGGTAACCGGCAATAAACGGATCTTGGAATTTCGGCTCCGCGATGGCTGGCGTTACCAAGAGCGAGGCAATATGTACGAGCAGGGCAACACCGAATATGTCCGCATCGGCTTCCAGGAATTTAACAAGCAGTTCGACCTGAGTAGTTTGGGTTTTACCAATCGCACGGCCGACAGTGTCAACAAGAACAATGAGCGCATGTACAGCATGCGTCAATTGGCCAAAGCGATCGACTCCCTGCAAAGCGACAACGCCAAAGACCGGGCCCGGTTTGAGCGTGACATGTATCAGCCGATATCTTTTCCGCATTTGCTGGATTCGGCCGGTAAACGGTACAACGACTCCTTGGGCATTCAACTCACGGGATTGCCTCCCGCCGATACCTGGTTGCCGGATTCCGCTCGGGAGTCGGTGACCAACCTGGCCCAAAACGCCGCCCTCTCCGTTAAGATCAGCGGAGAATCGATGGCCGCTACCATGAAGGAAAAAGAACGGGTGTACCGCAAACACGTGATCGAGTGGCATCGAAAGATCGTGCTTTCGCTTGCCTGTCTGGTCCTCTTTCTGGTGGGCGCCCCCTTGGGATCCATCATTCGAAAAGGCGGACTGGGTACTCCGCTGATCTTTGCCATTCTGTTTTTCATGATCTATTATTTTACCAGCACCACCGGTGAGAAAATGGCCAAGGAAGATACCCTCACCCCGCTGGTGGGTATGTGGCTGGCTTCCGCCGTGCTCATTCCAATCGGGATCTTCCTGACCGTTAAAGCCCTGAACGATGCCCCGTTACTGAACCGCGAATACTATGACAAACTCCGGAATAAATGGAGACAGCGATTCCGGACCCGGCAGGCCTAAATCCTTACCTTTATTTTCCGCCTGAGAGAAGGGGATAGATACATGCAGATCGAACAACAAAATTTTTGGGTGCAAAAACGGGTCGCCCTTCTATCTTCCGGCATTTTAGTGTTCAAGTTCTGGGCCTATTTCGCCACGCATTCCGTTTCCATACTGACCGATGCACTCGAAAGCATCGTGAATGTGACGGCCGGATTCATCGGACTTTATAGTTTATACGTAGCGGCGCAACCGAAGGACAAAGAGCATCCCTACGGACACGGAAAAGCTGAATTCATCTCGGCGGCCATCGAAGGCACCCTCATTGCCTTGGCCGGGGCAACCATTCTGTATCAATCCATACAACATCTGATAGAACCCACCCCGGTTCATCAATTGGACCTGGGCATCGTGCTGGTCGCAGCTACTGCCCTCATGAATATTGGTCTCTCCACCTATTGCCTGCGCGTCGGCAAGAAAAATCATTCGCTGGCGTTGATCGCCAGCGGACAACACCTGCGGACCGATGCGTTTTCGACCTTGGGGATTGTAGCCGGACTGATCCTCCTGTACTTCACCGGATGGCCTTGGCTCGATCCCGTACTCGCGATCGGATTCGGGATCTATATCGTGTATACCGGGTATGGCATCGTTCGGCATTCCGTTGGGGGGATTATGGACGAGGCCGATCATGTTTTGTTGGATCAATTCGTGACCCTGCTCGACCGCGAACGTCAGCCCAACTGGATCGACCTGCACAACCTTCGGGTCATCCGCTACGGTACGCGCTTGCATGTCGATTGTCACCTCACGTTACCCTGGTTCTTGAACGTACACGAGGCCCATCGGGAAGTCGATGCCCTCTCCGAAAAGATCCGAAAAGAGTTCGGGGAGTCGATCGAACTGTTCGTGCACACCGATGGCTGCATGCCGTTCTCGTGCAAGATCTGTGACCGTGCCAACTGCCAAGTCCGACAGTATCCGTTCCAGCAGCGGGTGGGGTGGACGGCCGAAAATGTTTTATCCGACGCCAAGCATCAACTAACATGAAAACAACTACTACTTGGGTAAGCGATCATCGCTTTGTCAGTGAGCAAGAGGGACAAACGATCTCCATGGATGGAAACCTGCAACACGGCATGAGTCCCAAAGCCCTCTTACTGGCCGGCGTGGCCGGTTGCTCGGGTGTGGACGTGGTCGACATCCTCCAAAAAATGCGCGTTTCTTTTTCCAAACTGGAAGTGGTGGCAGAAGCCGATCAAACCGATGAACATCCGCGGGTATTTCTAGAGATCAACCTGTTGTATCGCCTTGATTTTGATCCGGCCGACGAAGAAAAAGTTCGGAAGTCCATCGATCTGTCGCTGGAGAAATACTGTGGCGTGGCCGCGATGCTTCGAAAGAACAGCCCGATTCAATATCGGCTCGAGCGTCGTTGATCATTCACCCCGTCTCTTGCGCAATTGTTGTAGCATCGCCCGCATGTCTTTGTGCAAGGGCGCTTCCAGTTCGATCCGGTTTCCGCTCAAGTCCTGAAAACAGAGTCTGTGTGCATGCAGCGCCAGCCGTCCCATCAGCGGTCGTTCCGCTTCTTCATTTTTGGAGAGATTGAATTTCTTTTTGAGGGAGGATAATAAAAAGGGTTTGCCATCGCCGTAGACCGGATCACAAACGATGGGATGTCCCAGCTCCCGGGCATGTATCCGGATCTGGTGGGTGCGACCGGTCAGGATCCGGAATTGCAAGAGCGAATAACCCGGGAATCGGTCGATCAATGTGTATTCGGTATGCGCCGATTTACCATTGCGGTGAATGATCATGGTTCCCTTCTTGGTGGGGTGCTCGGCAATGGGGGCGTCGAGGGTGCCGGCGGTTTCGGCCGGACAGCCCACTACTAATCCCAGGTAGATCTTTTCTGTTTCGCGGTTTTCGAATTGAGCGGACAGGTTTTGCTGAGCCTCCGGGGTGCGCGCAAAAAGGATGATTCCGCTGGTATCCCGGTCGATCCGGTGAACCGTATAGATCGCGCCGTAGCGCTCGGCCAGCCAGGTTTTGAGGGAGCGTTCTTTTCCCAGCCGGTCGGGAATGGAGAGTACCCCCGAGGGTTTATCGATGGCGACCCAGTCGGCATGTTCCGTCAGGATCCACTCGGATGCCCGCATCCAGGGGATGTCATTTTCCTTTTCCTTTTCCAAAGTATTTGAGGTCCCTTATTTCTTTTTCAGTTAGAAAACGCCATTTGCCCCGGTCCACGTTCTTCTTGGTCAGGCCGGCAAATACGACACGGTCCAGTCCCCGTACATCATATCCAAAATGCTCAAACAATCGACGTACGATTCGGTTCTTTCCGCTGTGGATCTCCACGCCGATCTGGGTTTTGTCCTTCAGGTCGGCATAGGCCAATACATCTACCGTGGCGAGACCGTCTTCCAATTCCACCCCTTTGAGCAAGGCATCGAAATCCTTTCGGTCCAGGGGTCGGTTCAATTGAACGTGGTAAACTTTTTTTATTTCGTTGCTGGGGTGGGAGAGTGCCTGGGCCAGGTCGCCGTCGTTGGTGAGCAGCAGAACCCCGGTGGTGTTACGGTCCAGCCGCCCGACGGGATAGATCCTTTCCTGGGTAGCGGAACGGACGATGTCCATCACCGTTTTTCTTTTTTGCGGATCGCGCATCGTGGTGATGTAATCCTTGGGCTTGTTCATCAGGACGTAAACAAAATCATGCGTGGGTTTGATGGGCTTGCCTTTGAATGTCACAACATCACCGGGCATCACTTTGTGGCCGGGTTCGGTGACGACCTTGCCGTTCACCTGCGCGAGTCCGGCGCGGACCATCTCGGCTGCCTCGCGACGGGCCGCAACGCCCGCATGGGCCAGGTATTTGTTCAACGGCATTTGGGGGGGCGCTTCTCGGGAAGGTGCGGGTGGATTGCGTGGACCAGCAGCGGCCACACCTTTTCTCTTGGCGTTGAAGAAAGCCTCGCGTTCTTTGCGAACCTCGCGTTTATCCTTACGGATCTGCTCTTTTTTGGCGGCGCCTTTTCGGTCGTTGAAATGGCTGAAACGATCGGAACCTCTTTTTTGCATGCTTGCTGTTTTACAACAGGAAAGAACAAAGATAGCTCAATGCACGGCGGAAATAAAAAATCCCCCAAAGGGGGGATCAGGTCGATCAAAGGGATTATAAGGTTTGTCGCGGTGGTCTGTCACCATCGGGTGGGGGATTCATGCCCGGGCGGCGGCGCATACCGGGTTGAGGTCCCTGACCGGGTCGGGCCGGCATCCGATCTTTCATTTTGACTCGTTGCTCAGGCGTCAGGATCTTTTCAAAATTGTCTTTTTGGGCACGCATCAGTTTTTTCGTGGCCTCTTTTTTCTCGGCGGCCGATAAACTATTGTTGTCCCGAATGGCCTTCATCTGTTGTTGGGTATTGGCCCGTTGATTTTTCAGCTGGCCCATTTGTTCATCCGTCAACTCGAGTCGCTTTTGCAGGCCTTGCATCTGCCGCACCTGTTGTTCTTCCCGCAGTCTTTTGATCTTGGCCTTCTGATCGGGGGTGAGGATGCCTTGCAGGGCGGATTGATTGTCCTTGCGCAACTTCTCCATCCGCGATTTCCATTCTTTCACGGTGATGTTCTCTTCCTTTTTCAGCGCCTCCATCTTTTGCCGGAATGTCTCGCGTTGTTTGCGGAACGCTTCCCGCTGGGCATCCGTGAGGTCTAATTGCTGGAGCGGGAGACGGGCCATGCCTCCTTTTCTTTCTTGTCCCTGACGGGTTGGTCCGCCCGGCCGGGGTGGATGCTTCTGTGCCAAGGTGGTACCGAACAATCCGGTAGCCAGCAGCAGTAGGGAGATCAGTTTTTTCATATCTATGGGTTTATTCTTTTTGGGAGAATGGATAGATAGACCGGGACCGGATCAAAAGGTTTAACGGGATTTATTGGCCAGCTGTCCGCAGGCGGCATCGATGTCCTTTCCCCGGCTCCGGCGCAGGCGGGCATTGACTCGGTTCTTCTCCAGGTATTGCATGAAGGCCTGTACCTTTTCTTCTTTCGGTTTTTGAAAATTGGCCTGGTCGATCGGGTTGTATTCGATCAGGTTCACCAGATCGGCCGGCACCTGTCGGTAGAGCTTGATCAACTCATCGGCATCGGCCAGGGAGTCGTTGAAATCCCGGAACAGGATGTACTCAAACGTGATCTCATTACCGGTCTTTTGATAAAAATCGTTGAGAGCCGCCACCAGCGATTGGATGTTGTTCGTATCGTTGATGGGCATGATCTCGTTTCGTCTCCGATCATTCGCGGCATGCAGCGATAGGGCGAGTTTGAATCGGACCCCGTCCTCTCCGAGCTGACGGATCCCTTTGGCTACGCCTGCGGTGGAGACGGTGATGCGGCGCGGACTCATGGCCAGTCCGTCCACGGCCGTGATGCGGTCGATGGACTTGAGCACTTGTTTGTAATTGAGCAAGGGTTCGCCCATGCCCATGAATACGATGTTGGTCAGTTTGCGTCCGTATACTTTTTCGCATTCCTCATTGATCCAGACCACTTCGTCATAGATCTCATCAAATTGCAGGTTGCGTTTCCGCTCCATGTATCCCGTGGCACAAAATTTACAACTGAGGGAACAGCCGATCTGGGAGGAAACACAGGCGGTGAGCCGTGATTCGGTGGGGATCAGAACGCCTTCCACAAAATGTCCGTCCCAGGTTCGGAACCGGAATTTGCGGGTACCGTCCTCCGAGACTTGCAGCTGGTCTACTTGCAGGGCCGGCAAGCTGAACTGCTCGCCCAGTTGTTGGCGAAGCTCTTTGCTCAGGTTCGTCATATCGGCGAAATGCCGGGCCCTTTTCTGCCAGAGCCACTCGTAGAGTTGTTTGGCACGGAATTTCGGCTGGCCCGATTCGAGGAAGAATTCCTCCAGCTCGGCCAGGGTGCAGTGTCGTATGTTATGTCCGGTCGGAAACATGAACCGCAAAGATAACTGCACCGGTCCCGATTCCCGGGATTACATGATATTTGTAACAAATCTCTTCCATGCGAGCCGTATACGTAGTCGATGCCCTGCGCACCCCCATCGGAAAATTCGGCGGGGCACTGAGTGCCTGGCGTCCCGACGACCTCCTGGCCTATGTTCTCCGGGCCATTTTGCATCGAAATGAGTCGGTGGATCCGGCCCGCATCGAGGATGTGATCGCCGG